>JAHAGQ010000010.1 GCA_018373675.1 Collinsella sp.
TTTTAAGTTTGCTGCTCTACAGTCCTGCGCAAGACGGAAAGCACATTAAGTGCTTTCCTTTGCGTGCGGAACTCGCGACAAACTTAAAACCTGGGCCGCCCGGGCCGGGAATCCGACGTGCTCGTCGGGGCAACATTCCCTTCCAAAAAGGGACAGGTTTATTTTGGTCGGTTTTATCTGGGTAAACGTCGCACTCCAGCGATGACTGCTCTCATCTGTCGCATGGAAATCGGCGGCGCTTTCGGAAGTAAATCGCTCGCTTTAACCGCCCATTTACCGCAAAAGAGGCCGCTTTCCCTAGTAGGAAGCGACCTCAGACCTTACGAATAGACGATGGTAAAGGGTACTTCTGTTTCGGTCTCTCCTGTTGACGTGTACCTCGTGCCCTCAAGCGTTACTGAGACCACTTGGTCGACATCGATCAACTTCGTTGGCAGCCAGATGTTCTCTCCGCTATTGCGCGCATAAGAAAAATATAAGTTGAACACCCCTGCGTCGTCATCTTCGATAATCTGCTCCGATCCATCCTTGTAGCTGACGGTCAGCTTATTATCAACTGCTTCATAGCCCAAATCATCGATGTGCGTCTGGATGGAAAACGGGCTAATCTCAAGAGGCGAGTCACCGGAGCGGAGTTCCTTTGTATCGACGTACGCTCCAATATTGAACTCGGGTGTCGACGCCTCAAACCGCCTCGCACTCTCACCTTCACCCTCGGTCCAGTGGATATTCCAGGTGACAGCATGTTGCAAATCTCGCTCGCGATCCATAGCGGCAAAGTACATCGTGCCATTAATGACAGTATCGCTTGATGTGTCCTTATCAATTGTGCTGCGTGTGTCAGGCCATTCCTCGCCGAACTTCATATCGGGCGTGCCGATGCCCTGCTCTTCTTCACCATAGAGAACAAGTTCGCCAATCTCTGCTGCTGGCTTGTAGTAGTTAACTCCATTTGGATTGGACAACGTAAACGTCACGGCTCCGCAGCCGTTTTGGTCGATTGCCATCTCATGGATATCAAGCGTATAGCCGTTGCCCTCGACGGACAGATTAACCTCCTGGACTGCGCCTTCCAGGCTTTGGGGCGCGATGCCATCGCCAAACTCTCTGGTGTAGGTATATTTAGTTCCCGATGAGCCGCCGTTGGTCCAGGTAATGGAATCCCCGTTGCCGTGGTTTCCCCAGGCAGAGGCAAAATAGCTGGAATTGACGACGGCGTAGGCGACCCCTCCGGTCGCCAGCACTCCGGCAAGGCATCCGATCACGGCAACATACAGAGGCTTCGCGTGACCCTTTCGGCGAAGCGGCTCACCAGCAGCGGCATAAAGAACACGGTCAGCAAGATCGCTATCGGCTTGGACGGACTCGAAGGCCTGCTTGATTTGATTGGATTTCACGGTCGCCCTCCTCTAGGATGAACTTGAGCTTCGATCTGCCGCGAGCCAAACGCGTTCGAACAGTCGCGGCTGGCACATGCAATAACTCGGCAATCTCTGAGGTCGAAAAGCCCAGATAGTAATAGAGCATGATGGGAACACGGAATCGTTCCGGAAGTCGCATAACGTCTGACAGGACCGCCTTGGTCTCCTCCTGCGCCGTCGAAAGCGAATCGGCCAGGTTCTCAATATCCTCCACACGCCTCCATGGCTTTCGAAAGAGAGATTTGCATTCATTGATCGTGACCCGGATAAGCCATCGACGAAGATGTTCCCAGCTTTCAAATTGCGCATCGCTTTTGAGTAACTTCAGAAAGACGTCTTGAGCGACATCGTCGGCATCGGCACGATCGCGCAGATACGTCAATGCGATTCGAAACACGACATCTCTGTGATCTTCAACCGCCTGTCTAAATGCTTGTTCTTCCATAATCACCTCCCGGTGACGTTAATAATTCTTGGTGAGGCCCTCACCTTAGATACGCTCTTGTCGGGCGAAATGTTTCAAATTCAAGCATGAAAAACCGACCAAAATAAACCTGTCCCTTTTTGGCATAAAGGAATCCCCTCCCGTCCCGGGAATCCGACGTACTCGTCGGGGCAACGTTCCTCATCAAAAAAGGCCCGCCCCCCTGTTGGGAAGCGAGCCTTTATAAGGGCGGTTAACGTACTAGGAAATTACTCCTCGTCGTTGTCCTTGGCCTCTTCGGCGTCGTCGGTGTCCACGAGCTGGTTGAGCAGCTCGTCGAGGGACGCCATGTCCTCGTTGATGGCACCGTTGGCGGGAGCCTTCTTGTCGTCGATCGGGGCGCCCAGGAGCTCCTCGTCGGCGTCGGCGTGATGCGTCGGCGCAGCGGAGGTGCCCAGCAGGATGTCGTCCGGACCGTCGGGGCTAAAGACCATCTGCAGCAGCTGCGAGAGGTCTTCCTCGTCGGCAACGTCGTCGTTGTTCTCGAGGATGTAGAGCAGGTCGTGGGCCTCCAGGCCGTCACGGAGCTCCTCGATTGCCTTGGCACCGATGCCATCGATGCGCAGCAGATCCTCCTCGGACTTACCGACCAGGTCGCCGACCGTCTCGATGCCAACCTCGCTGAACTTGTTGGTCCAGCGTTGCGACACGCCCAGGTCGTCGAACAGGTACAGGCGAGCCTTCTCGGCGGAGATGGTGTGGCCGTTGCGGGTGAACGAACCGTCAGCACCGCCGAACTCGTCGTAGCCGGCCCAGTCGAGCTGCTGCGGAAGCTGCTCGTCCAGGTCCTTGAGCTCCACAGGAGCCCACTCGGGCAGCGACTTGGCGTTGGGCGAAGCCGGGCCGTCGATGTCCACGTAGCCGTCGGCCGTGCGATACGTCAGCTTGGCGTTGGCGTACGGCTTGAGGCCAGTACCAGCCGGGATCTTCTTACCGACGATGACGTTGGACTTAAGGTCGAGCAGGTGATCGACCTTGCCCTCGATGGCAGCCTCGGTAAGGACGCCAGCGGTACGGATGAACGAAGCGCTCGACAGCCAGGAGTCGATGTTGGACGCGACCTTGAGCGTACCCAGGATGACGGGCTCGGCCACGGGAGCCTGACCGCCCAGACGGGCAACGCGCTCGACCTCGTCGGCGAACTCGTAGCGGTCGACGTACTGACCAAGCAGGTACTTGGAGTCGCCGGGGTTGGTGATCTGAACGCGACGCAGCATCTGACGTGCGAGCACCTCGATGTGCTTGTCGTTCAGGTCGACGCCTTGGCTGGTGTAGACGTCCTTGACGCTCTCGACGAAGGTGTGCATCGTCGACTCGATGTCGGTCAGCTTGCGCAGGTTGCGGAAGTTGACGAAGCCCTTGGTGATCTGGTCGCCGGCGCGAACCTCGCAGCCGTCCTCGATCTCGGGCATAAAGCGCACCGAAGCGGGGACGCGACGCTCGTCGAGGACACGGGTGTGATCCTCGGAGTCGGTGAGCGTCAGCACGTACTCGGACTTCTCGGGCTTAATCGAGAGGTGACCGGAGTACGGAGCCAGCTCGGCCTCGCGGCCCAGGATCTTCTCGTTGACGTTGCCGACGATGTCGAACATACGGCTGACCGTAGGTAGACCCTGCGTAATATCGTCGACGCCAGCGACGCCGCCGGAGTGAATGGTACGCATCGTAAGCTGCGTACCGGGCTCGCCGATGGACTGAGCGGCAATAATGCCGACGGCAGTACCGATGGCGACCGGACGACGGGTGGAAAGATCCCAGCCGTAGCACTTCTGGCACACGCCGTACTTGGAGCGGCAGGTGAGCAGCGCGCGAAGCTTGACCTTCTTGAGGCCGGCATCGACCATCTTCTGGATGTCGGCGACCTTCTCGATGTAGCCATCCTGCTCAAAGAGCACGGTGCCATCGGGAGCCACGACGTCCTCGATGAAGCAACGGCCGACGAGGTCGGTGTTGAGGTCGGTGGTGCCGGGGATGATGAGGTTGTAGGTGACGCCCTCGTGCGTACCGCAGTCCTCCTCGCGGACGATGACGTCCTGGGCCACGTCGACCAGACGACGGGTCAGGTAACCAGAGTCCGAGGTGTGGGATGCGGTATCGACCAGGCCCTTACGGGCGCCGTAGGTCGAAATGAAGTACTCGAGCGGCAGCAGGCCCTCGCGGAAGTTCGCCTTAATGGGAAGGTCGATCGTCTCGCCGGACATGTCTGCCATCAGGCCACGCATGCCGCCGAGCTGACGCAGCTGGGTCTTAGAACCACGGGCGCCGGAGTCGGCCATCATGTACAGCGGGTTCTCCTCGTCGAACAAGTCGAGCATGAGCGCTGCAACCTTATCAGTACAAGCGGTCCACTCGTTAACGACTTCGATGTGGCGCTCCGTCTCGTTGATGAAGCCCTCCTCGAAGTACTCGTTGATCTGGTCGACGTTGGCCTGGGCGCGGTCGAGCAGCTCCTGCTTCTCGGCAGGGATAAGAGCGTCCCACACCGAGATGGTGAGGCCGGCGCGGGTAGCGTAGTGGAAGCCGGAGTACTTGATGGCGTCGAGGATCGGGCCGACCTTGGCCTCGGGGTAACGATCGCAGCAGTCGGCAACCAGCTTGGCCACGTCGCCCTTGACCATCTTGTAGTTCATGAACTCATAGTCTTCGGGCAGGCACTGGCGGTTGAAGATGATGCGGCCGATAGAGGTCTCGAAGCGCGCGGTCTTGTTGCCGGTGACATCGTAGTCGACAAACTCGTTCTTGCCGTTCTTGACGCGGAAGATACGGGTGCCGTCCTCGTTGATGACGTTGGCATCGGCAGCGGACACGCGGACCTGGATCTTGGCCTGCATGTCGACCTCGGAGCGGCAGTCATAGGCGTGCAGCGCGTCATCGAAGCTCGAGAACACGTGGTTCTCGCCCGGCAGACCCTCGCGAACCTGGGTGAGGTAGTACACACCGATGATCATGTCCTGCGAAGGGATGTTGACCGGCTTGCCGGATGCCGGCGAGCGCAGGTTGTTCGCAGAGAGCATGAGCACGCGGGCCTCGGCCTGAGCCTGGCTGGACAGCGGCACGTGGACAGACATCTGGTCGCCGTCGAAGTCGGCGTTGAAGGGCGAGCAGACCAGCGGGTGCAGGTGGATAGCCTTGCCCTCGACCAGCACCGGCTCAAAGGCCTGGATGGACAGACGGTGCAGGGTCGGTGCACGGTTGAGCAGCACGACGCGGCCGTCGATGACCTCTTCGAGGATGTCCCACACAAAGGTGGCACCACGGTCGATAGCGCGCTTGGCGCCCTTGATGTTCTCGACCTTGCCGAGCTCGACCAGACGCTTCATGACGAAGGGCTTGAAGAGCTCCAGCGCCATGGTCTTGGGCAGACCGCACTGGTGCAGCAGCAGCTTGGGGTCGGTAACGATGACCGAACGGCCGGAGTAGTCGACACGCTTGCCCAGCAGGTTCTGACGGAAACGACCCTGCTTGCCCTTGAGGGCCTCGGCGAGCGACTTGAGCGGGCGACCGCCACGGCCAGAGACCGGGCGACCACGACGGCCGTTGTCGAACAGGGCGTCCACGGACTCCTGGAGCATGCGCTTCTCGTTGTTCACGATGATCGCAGGGGCGTCCAGGTCGAGCAGGCGCTTGAGTCGGTTGTTACGGTTGATCACGCGACGATACAGGTCGTTGAGGTCGGACGCGGCGAAGCGGCCGCCGTCGAGCTGGACCATCGGGCGCAGATCAGGCGGAATGACCGGGATGACATCCAAGATCATGTTCGCGGGGCTGTTGCCGCCCTTCAGGAAGGCGTCAACGACCTCGAGGCGCTTAACGGCCTTCTCGCGCTTCTGCTTCTGGGAATCCTCGTCAGCGATGATGGCCTTGAGCTTCTCGGCCTCGGAAGGAAGGTCGATGGCAGCGAGCAGGTCGCGGACGGCCTCGGCACCCATGCCACCCTTGAAGTACATGGAGTAGTAGCGAGTCATCTCGCGGAACAGCGGCTCATCGGAAATGAGGTCGCGCTCGCTGAGCTTCATGAAGGCGTTGAAGGCGTCCGTGCGGAGCTGCTTCTCGTCCTTGCACTCTTCCTCGATGTCAACGATGCCGGAGGCGATCTCCTCGGGGGTCAGCGGCTCCTCGTCGGAGAACTCGTCAAAGTTCTCGGGGTTGCCCTGCTCCTTGAGGGATTCGATCTGGCGGGCGCACTCGGCATCGATCTCTTCCAGATCGGCGGCGAGCTCCTCGCGCAGGTCGTCAGCGTCGGCCTCGCGAGCCTCGTAGTCGACCTCGGTGATGATGTAGCTGGCAAAGTACAGAACCTTCTCGAGGTCCTTGGACTTGATGTCGAGCATACGGCTCATCGGGAAGCTCGTGGGGCTCTTGAAGTACCAGATGTGGGACACGGGAGCGGCGAGCTCGATGTGGCCCATGCGGTCGCGACGCACCTTGGCCGAGGTGACCTCGACGCCGCAGCGCTCGCAGACGATGCCCTTAAAGCGGATGCCCTTGTACTTGCCGCAGGAGCACTCCCAGTCCTTGGCGGGACCGAAGATCTTCTCGCAGAACAGGCCGTCCTTCTCGGGCTTGAGGGTACGGTAATTGATGGTCTCCGGCTTCTTGACCTCACCGTGCGACCAGGAACGGATCTGGTCGGCGGAGGCAAGGGAGATCTTTACCGAGTCAAAATCAGTAGCTTCGAAATCTGCCACAGTCAACTACTCCTTATCAGTGGTCGTGGCGGCGACAGCCTCGGGTGCCTCGGCGGTCTCGACATCCTGGGCCTCGACGTCGGCGTCAACGCCGGCGAGCGCAGCCAGGTCATCGAGGGCAGAGGTCTCCTCGGCGGTCACAGGGGCGGAGGCGTCCTCGTCGGCATCGTGCATGGGCTCGATGTCCAGCGCGAGGGAACGGATCTCCTTGACGAGAACCTTGAAGGACTCGGGGATACCCGGGACAGGAACGTTCTCGCCCTTGACGATGGACTCGTAGGTCTTGACGCGGCCCACGGTATCGTCGGACTTGACGGTCAGGATCTCCTGCAGGACGTTGGAAGCACCGTATGCGTACAGTGCCCAAACTTCCATCTCGCCGAAGCGCTGGCCGCCGAACTGAGCCTTGCCGCCCAGCGGCTGCTGGGTAACCAGGCTGTAAGGGCCGGTCGAACGGGCATGGATCTTGTCGTCGACCATGTGGCCGAGCTTGAGGATGTAGGACGTACCCACGGTAATGGGCTCGCGGAACTCCTCGCCGGTGCGGCCGTCGAACAAGCGGGTCTTGCCGCGCTCGTCAAGCTGGGTGACAAACTCGGGGCGCATGTGATCGCCAAAGGCAGCGGTGGCCTTGTTGAGCATGTTCTTGTTGGCGCGACGGATGACCTCGGCGATCTCGTCCTCCTTGGCGCCGTCGAAGACGGGCGTCGAGACGAAGAACGGACCAGGGACATACTTGTCGGAGTCGGCATCCTCGGTATCCCAACCGCAGGCAGCAGCCCAGCCAAGGTGGCACTCGAGCAGCTGGCCGACGTTCATACGCGAAGGAACGCCCAGCGGGTTGAGGATAACGTCGATCGGGGTACCGTCAGCCATGTAGGGCATGTCCTCGACCGGCAGAACGTTACAGATAACGCCCTTGTTGCCGTGGCGACCGGCGATCTTATCGCCCTGCTGGATCTTACGACGCTGGGCGACGTAGACGCGCACCTGCTCGTTGACACCGGGGGCCAGGTCGTCGCCGTTCTCGCGGCTAAAGCGGACGACGTCGATGACGCGGCCATAAGCGCCGTGAGGCATCTTAAGGGAGGTGTCGCGAACATCGTGAGCCTTGGCACCGAAGATGGCGCGCAGCAGGCGCTCCTCGGCGGTCAGAGCGCTCTCGCCCTTAGGCGTGACCTTGCCGACCAGGATGTCGCCAGGGCCGACCTCGGCGCCGATGCGGATGATGCCGTCCTCGTCGAGGTTGGCAAGCATGTCCTCGGAGAGGTTCGGGATCTCGCGAGTAATCTCCTCGGGACCGAGCTTGGTGTCGCGGGCGTCGATCTCGTGACGGGTGATATTGACGGTCGTCAGCAGGTCCTCGGCCACCAGGCGCTCGGACACGACGATACCGTCCTCGTAGTTGAAGCCTTCCCACGGCATGTAGGCCACGGTGAGGTTCTGGCCCAGTGCGAGCTCGCCATGATCGGTCGAAGGACCGTCGGCCAGAGGCTCGCCCTGCTCAACGGTGTCACCGACGCGCACGAGCGGACGGTGGTTGATGCAGGTGGACTGGTTGGAGCGCTGGTACTTGGCCAGGTGATACTCGTCCATGCCGCCGGCATGCTTGACGATGATCTTGGAGGCGTCGGCAAAGATGACCTCGCCGGCGTTCTTGGCCAGGGTGACCTCGCCGGAGTCCAGAGCGGCGCGACGCTCCATGCCGGTACCGACATAGGGAGCGGCGGGGTGAACCAGCGGCACGGCCTGACGCTGCATGTTAGCGCCCATCAGCGTACGCTTGGCGTCGTCGTGCTCCAGGAACGGAATCAGCGTGGCTGCGACGGAGAGCATCTGACGCGGCGAGACGTCCATGTAGTCGACGTCCTCGACGGGCACGTCGGCGGGGGCGCCGAAGGAGCCGTCGAAGTCGCGGGTACGGGCGATCACGGTGTGCGGACGGACGATCTTGCCCTCGGCATCGGTCGTGATGAACTCGTTGGTCTTGGGATCGAGCGGCGTGTTGGCCGGCGCGATGACGTGCTTCTCTTCCTCGTCAGCGGTCATCCAGTCGATCTGGTCGGTGGCAACGCCGTTCTCGACGCGACGGAACGGGGCCTCGATGAAGCCATACTCGTTGACGCGGGCGTAGAGGGCGAGCGAGCCGATCAGGCCGATGTTGGGGCCTTCGGGGGTCTCGATCGGGCACATGCGGCTGTAGTGCGAGTTGTGAACGTCGCGGACGGCCGTCGGCACGTTGGTGCGGCGGCTGGAGCCGGACTTGTGGCCGGCAAGACCACCAGGGCCGAGTGCGGACAGACGGCGCTTGTGGGTCAGACCGGTCAGGGGGTTCGCCTGGTCCATGAACTGCGAGAGCTGCGAGGAGCCGAAGAACTCCTTGATGGAGGCCACGATCGGACGGATGTTGATGAGCGACTGCGGGGTGATCTCGTCGATGTCCTGGGAGCTCATGCGCTCACGGACGACGCGCTCCATACGGCTCATGCCGATACGGAACTGGTTGGCGACGAGCTCGCCGACGGTACGGATGCGGCGGTTACCGAAGTGGTCGATATCGTCGACCTTGAAGCCCTGCTCGCCGGCAGCGAGGGACAGCAGGTAGCGCAGCGTAGCGACGATATCCTCGTCGGTGAGCACCGTGACCTCTTCCTCGGTGGTGAGGTTGAGCTTCTTGTTAACCTTGTAACGACCGACGCGGGCCAGATCGTAGCGCTGCGGGTTAAAGAGCAGGCCCTCGAGCAGGCTGCGGGAAGCATCCACGGTGGGAGGCTCGCCCGGGCGCAGGCGACGGTAGATCTCGATGAGGGCGTCCTCGCGGGTGAGGGCGGTATCGCGCTCGAGGGTGCGCTTGATCACATCGGAATTGCCGAGCAGCTCGATGATGTCGTCGTTGGTGACGGCGATGCCAAGGGCGCGCAGGAACATCGTGGCGCTCTGCTTGCGCTTACGGTCGATGGAGACCATGAGCTGGTCGCGCTTGTCGACCTCAAACTCAAGCCAGGCACCGCGGGACGGGATGATCTGGGCCTTGTAGATCTGCTTGCCCGAATCCATCTCGGAGCTGTAGTACACGCCCGGGGAACGGACGAGCTGCGAGACGACGATACGCTCGGTACCGTTGATGATGAAGGTGCCCTGATCGGTCATCATAGGGAAGTCGCCCATGAAGACGAGCTGCTCCTTGATCTCGCCGGTCTCTTTGTTGGTGAGACGGACGTCGGTCAGAAGCGGAGCCTGATAGGTCATATCCTTCTCGCGGCACTCCTCGACGGTGTGCGCGGGGTCGCCGAACTGATGCTCGCCGAAGGTAACCTCGAGAACATGGTTCTGGCTCTGGATGGGGCTGGATTCCTTGAACGCCTCACGAAGGCCCTCGTCCTTAAAACGCTCAAAGGATTCCCTTTGAACAGAGATAAGGTTGGGGAGCTCCATGGCCTCCGGGATTTTCCCGAAGCTGACGCGCTTGCGCTCAGTGGCAGTGTATGCGTAGGTCACCAGGTTTTTCCTCCTTCACGGAAATGCTCGGTGGGTTGGCGAGGCATAGCTTCGCCAGTTATCGCAACCTAATAGTTTATCAGGTACCGACCGTTGGGCAAGAAAAGCCTTGACGCGATTGAGTTTTTGGAGTAGCAAAGTTTTTCGACAGAAAACACGCAGGTAGATAGGTGTGCATCGAACACCTGTTCATATATTTTCTGTGAACGAGACCGCTGGTACGGGCCGCTGCATGGCGGAATGGCGGCGAGGGTTGATCGAGCGGAAACTGCGTCCCGTTTTGAGGCCTCAAACTGGGTCGCAGTTTCCGGTTGAGCCCTGTTTGGGAAAGCATATCCCGTTCTGAGCCGAAATTCCGGGTCGCAGTTTCCGCTAGGGGCCTCAGCCGGAAAGCGCATCCCAGAATTCGGCCGAATTGTGGGTCGCAGTTTCCGGGGCTAAGCTGTAGCTCGCATAAAAAACGGGTGCAGACCGAAGTCCGCACCCGTAAATGTCGATGTCCGAAGGCTTACTTGCGCATCAATCCGCCGCGCTCGTCGATGGCGTCCCAGAAGGCGCCGGCAAAGCGAGGATCGCTTGCAGCCATGAGAGCGTTGGTGGCCATCCAGCCAGAGGGAGTGCCGGTGTCGTAGCCCGACAGCGGGTCGGTGACGACGGCATACATGGCCTCGCGGTCGAGCGAACGGGCCATGGCGTCGGTGAGCTGGATCTCGCCGCCCTTGCCGGCCTGCTGATCTGCCAGCAGGTCCATGACCAGCGGGCTCAGCAGATAGCGGCCGACGATGTACAGGTTGGACGGAGCAGCCTCGGGAGCGGGCTTCTCCACCAGGCCGCCGATACGCCAGACAGCGCCCGGCTCTGCATCGGCAACGTCCTCGGCGCCCTCGAGCGAACCGACGCGCTCGCCGGCGATAACGCCGTAGCGGCTGACTTCCTCGGGCGAGCAAGCAGCGACGGCGATAACCGAAGCGCCACCGTGCTCCTTGGAAACGGCGAGCATCTTGTCGCAGATGTCGCGGTTAGGCACAACGTAGTCGCCCAGAAGAACCAGGAAGTTCTCCCCTGCCACGGCGTCGGCAGCAGAGCGGATAGCATGGCCGAGGCCCTTGGGCTCGTACTGATAACGGAAGTCGACCGGCATACCGCCAGCGTGGGCGACGGCATCGGCATAGGCGTTCTTGCCGCGCTCGCGCAGCAGGTTCTCGAGCGAGCGATCGGGCTGGAAGTAGTTCAGCAGCTCGGGCTTGCCGGGAGAAGTAACGATGATGGCATCGTCGACCTCCTCGGGGTCGAGCGCCTCCTCAACGACATACTGAATGACGGGCTTGTCGAGCACCGGCAGCATCTCTTTGGGCGTGCACTTAGTGCCAGGCAGAAAACGCGTGCCAAGACCGGCGGCGGGGATGATTGCCTTCATGTTATTCAAAGATCCTTTCGCAGGCGCAAAAGCGCCCCATGCGTGCGGCACACAGCCGCAGACCAAATTGCGATACCTAAGCATCTTACCGCTGGAACTATATGTCGCTACAAGGCAGAGACAATTCTTCAGCAGGTCAACGCAAATTATTGCTCGAATGGTGCAATTTTATCGACCAACGGTAGCGACCCCAAAGCACCGCAAACGACGGCAATTTGCATGCCGAGCCAGCAAAATAGAGGGGTCATAAAAAAGACGGGGCTCGCAATGCGAACCCCGTCTGCAAAGAAATCTGGCGAGAAAGCCTGATTACTTGAGGGTGACAGCAGCGCCAGCAGCCTCGAGCTTCTCCTTGGCAGCCTCGGCGTCCTCCTTCTTGGCACCCTCGAGAACAGCCTTGGGAGCGCCCTCGACGACCTCCTTGGCCTCCTTCAGGCCAAGGTTGGTGAGCTCACGGACGGCCTTGATGACCTGGATCTTGTTGTCGCCGAAGCCCTCGAGCACGACGTCAAACTCGGTCTTCTCCTCGGCCTCAGCAGCGCCAGCAGCGGGAGCGGCGACAACAGCGGCAGGAGCAGCGGCGGAAACGCCGAAGGTGTCCTCGATAGCCTTGACGAGCTCGGAAGCCTCGAGAAGGGTCATTTCCTTAAGAGCATCGATGATCTCATCGGTGGTAAGCTTAGCCATTTCTAAGTCCTTTCGGTTTCCGTGCGGATGCACGGAGATCAGTTAAAACACGGCGCGAATGCGCCAGGGGTGCGGCGTTGCCGCCGCGGGTGAAAACAGCGACTAGGCTGCCTTCTGCTCGGAGACCTGCTGGATCGAACGAGCGAGACCAGAGGAAACGCCGTTGACGCAGACAGCGATGTCGCGAGCGAAACCGGAGATGAGACCGGCGATCTGGCCGAGAAGCTGATCCTTGGTGGGCAGCTCGGCGATAGCCTTAACATCATCAGCGGAAACGGCCTTGCCGTCGGAGATACCGCCCTTGATCTCAAGGACGCCCTTGGACTTAGCGGAGAAGTCCTTAAGGGCCTTAGCGGCCTCGACCGGCTCGGACTCGTAGAACACATAAGCGACGGGGCCGGCGAGAATCTCGTCGAGCTCGGGCTGCTCCTGGTTCTTGAGGGCGATCTTGACCAGGTTGTTCTTGTAGACCTTCATCTCGGCGCCGCACTCGCGAAGCTGATGACGCAGCTCCTGAGCCTGCTTAACCGTCAGACCGTTGTAGTTGACGACGAACAGACCGGCGTTCTCGGCGATACGGGACTCGATCTCTGCAACCTTGTCGATTTTGTACTGCTGGGGCATGAATTACACCTCCTCGAATTCTTTCCGGGCACGGTCCGCCACAAGGACGTGACGGGGGCATGTCCAAAAAGAAAGCCCCCGCGCTGCATGAGCGACGGGGGCGAGAAGACATATCTACTCGACCACCTCGGCTGGCGGGAAGTCCCATTAAGCTCGCGGGTAAGACCCGTTTGCGCCGGCTGTCTCTGGCAGCGGATTCGTGCGTGAACCGAAAGTATTATGGCGGGGACCCCGGCGTCGGTCAACGGAAAACCGGACTGCACACAATTCCACCATCCGGCCGCACCGCCGAAGGCCAGGCGCAAGGTTTTCGCTCGGTCAGGTCCTGGGCTCGCACGAAGAGCACATTAAGTGCTCTTCGGCTCGTGCGGAATCTACGAAAACCTTGCGCCTGGCCTTCGGCGGCGCGTGCCTGCGTTGACTTTGGGCAGCCAGGGTTGCCGTTGGCCGGCGCGCCCCACTCATAATGCTTGGGTCGGTGGGCTGATGTGTTGCGTCCCTGATGGCTACAGGGTTGAAACGAAGGTGGACAGGCGGCGGAGACCTTCGTCCAGGTTTTCATCGCTTACGCAGTAGCTGAGGCGGATGTGGCCTTCGGTTCCGAAGCAGTCTCCCGGGACTAGGGCTACGTTTGCTTCTTTGATGGCTTTGATGCAGAAGTCTTCGCTGGTTAGGCCGAACTTTTTGATGCTCGGGAAAGTATAGAAGGCTCCTGCGGGCTCTACTACGTCGAGGCCCATGGCGTCTAGGGCTGTGAGTACGCGCTCGCGACGGGCTCGGTAGACTTCGAGCATGGGGGTTGGGTTGACGGTCAGGGCTCGGGCCGCGGCGTCCATCTCGAAGGAGACGGCGCTCGATACTAGGTATTGGTGAGCCTTGGCGATCTCGGCGATGACGGGCCCTGCCGCTGCAAGCCAGCCCAAGCGCCAGCCGGTCATAGCCCAGGGCTTGGAGAAGCTCTCGATGACGACCGTCTGCTCACGCAGCTCCGGGTGACGCTGGGCAAAGCGCTCGTAGCCATCCACATAGACCAGGCGGTTGTATACGTCGTCGCAGACCACGTAGATGCCCGCCTCCTCCGCCACGCGCGCCACGGCGTCGAGCGACGCCGCGTTGAGGATGCAACCCGTGGGATTGTTGGGCGAGCAGATGACGATGGCCTTGGTCGCCGGCGTCACGCAGGCACGAAGCGCCTCCTCATCAATCTGAAATTGCGCAGGCTCCGTATCCAAAAAGACCGCTTTGGCGTGATTGGCCACGACGATGCTCTCGTACAGGCCAAAGGCCGGCGTGGGGATGATGACCTCGTCGCCGGGGTTGAGCATAGCCATGAATGTTGCCGACAGGGCCTCGGTCGCGCCGTCGGTTAGGATGACCTCGTCGGCCGAAAACGTAAGGCCCGCGTCCCCCATGTAGGCAGATAACGCCTCACGCAAGGCGGGGCGACCGTTGTTGGGCGGATAGTGCGTGTCACCGCGGTCCAGTGCGGCGATCACCTCGGCACTAATCACATCGGGCGTGGGAAAATCGGGCTCGCCAAGCGCAAGCGCGATGCACCCCGGGTGCTGGGCGGCGAGCGCGTTAATCCGGCGGATACCGGAGGGCTTGAGCATGGCAAGCGAGGTATTCATGGGCAGACGCATGGCGTTCCTTTCGTAAGGGTTGCACTAGGATAGCGCGGCGGGGCGCCACCAGACGGTGTAACCTAAACGGAAACGAGCCGGAAAGGAGATGGCATGGAGACAATCGCGCGTGGCGACGTACCAAAAACACTACAAACCATTGCGTATATCAGTATTCCCAAGAGCG
Organism: Collinsella sp.; assembly: GCA_018373675.1. Lineage (GTDB taxonomy): Bacteria > Actinomycetota > Coriobacteriia > Coriobacteriales > Coriobacteriaceae > Collinsella. The sequence continues at coordinate 14,629 of JAHAGQ010000010.1, forward strand.
CCGATCTTGAGTTTTTGCTCTGGGACTTGCAGGATGCCATCGCCGCCTATGCTCAGCTTTCTGGCACCGCGCTCCCCCGCCCAGTCGACTTGAAGGCAAATGACGCCGGCAGCGTTGCCGATGGCATCGTGCTGGCCATTGAAGATGTGGCTGACGATGAGACGTTGACAGCTATCGAGCAGGCGCTTGAGCGCTTTGGCAGTACGGGAGCGCGTGTCTATGCCGTGATTCGAGCCGCACAACGGGGCGCTGAGCAGGCGCGTGGGACCGCCGTTCGCCTGCACAAGGCATGTGAGCGCCATGACCAATTGTGGTGTGGCGGCGTTGCCATCTGCGCCGGCAGCGGCATCGCAGCGCTTCGCCATTCCCCACGCATGGGCCTCTTGCGCCGACCATTTTCGGAAGCGATAGATAAGCTTGTGGGCGCTGTGCGCATGGGCTGCTCCGTCGAGCATGCACAGCGACTTGGCGGCGGCAATGCCGCCAACGTCGACGCCGACGGCATGGTTTGCGCCGAGCCAGCCGTGCCCGCGCCGATCTGGCACGCCGTTATGAGGCATCTTGCCGAGCACTCAAACTGCTAAATCGAAAAAGCCTGCCAATCAACGGCTTCACTCCAGCGCTCGACAAGGCGTTCCAGACGCCACGCCGCATTGGCGGGACTTGTCGACGGCAGAACGATGGCCGGCAGCCCGGTGCGCTCTTGTAGATAGCGCTTGTAGAGCCGGCCAGCTGTACCACCGTTGCATATCACCTGCTCAATGGGAGCTGCGCCGGTAATGCGCTCGATATGTGCCGGCACAACGTTGCGGATGCTCGCGTCGCTCGAGCCCTTAATGTCGCAGCTCTCGATTGCATCCCACAGGGCCACGCCGCCGTTCAGCAGCATGGCCCGCTTGGCGGCAATGGAGGCATCGAGCGTCGCGGGCTCACCGCTTGCCAAAGGATCGCCCTCGTTGGGCGGCACAGGCATACCGAGGCACGTGGCCATCACACGCCAAAAGCGATTCTGAGGGTTGCCGTAATAAAAGGCATTAGCGCGCGACAGCACCGAGGGAAACGATCCGAGCACCAAAACGCGCGAGTGCTGGTCGAACACGGGCTCAAACCCATGCTCAATATGTTGATAGCCCTCGTCAGACGCTGCCATGGCCTAGGCCCTCAACAGATAGCGCACCTCGTAGGGCGCAAGCTCAAGGGAGCCCGCCAGCTCGACCGTGGGCACGCCGTCGGCAAGCAAATCGACAAAGGAGCCGTTGAGCTCGCCGGCGCCAAAGGTGTAAGGCTCGTCCACGGCGTTCACCGCCACGAGCACCGTCGCGTCGTCGCAGGCGCGCTCGAACAGCAGCTGCTTGTTCTGGATCACCACATTGCGATAGGCACCGTAGTTGAGAGCACGGGCCGCCGCGTCGTTTGCCGAGCGCAGGTGCGCCAGCTGCGTGATGAAGGCCGTCAGCTCGTTGGGCGCAGGCTCATCGAGCGCAGGGCGCAGCGCCCAGTCGCCATCGGGGCCGCCCTTTTCACCAGCAATTCCCCACTCGCTGCCATAGTAGACGCACGGAATGCCCGGCATGCCAAAGAGCATGCCATAGGCGGGACGCAGGCACGACTTGTCGGTGAGGATGCTTGCCAGGCGCGGCACGTCGTGGTTGTCGACAAACGACAGCAGGTGTTTGCCGCGGTAGATGCACCAGGGGTCGCCGCCAAACTGGCGATGCAGCGAATGGGCGATCTCGAACATGTTGACCGAGTTAAAGCTGGAGTACAGGCCCTTGTAGCACTCGTAGTTGGTGCAGGAGTCGAGCATCTCGTCGTTGACGATTTGGTTGTAGTCGCCGTGGAGCGTCTCGCCAATCAGCACAAAGTCGGGCTTGAGCTCACGGGTAAAAGCGTGCAGGCGGCGCATGAAGTCGCGGTCGAGCATATAGGCAACGTCCAAGCGCAGGCCGTCGACGCCAAAGACCTCGGCCCAGCGACGCACGGACTCAAGCAGGTAATTGACCACGGCGGGGTTTTGCAGGTTGAGCTTCACAAGCTCAAAATGGCCCTCCCAGCCCTCATACCAAAAGCCGTCGCCGTAGCACGAGTCACCGTCAAAGCTGATGTGGAACCAATCCTTGTACGGCGAATCCCACTTGCGCTCCTGCACATCGCGGAAGGCCCAAAAACCGCGGCCGACGTGGTTGAAGACGGCATCGAGCACCACGCGGATACCGTGGGCATGCAGTGTGTCGCACACGGCGGCAAAGTCGACATCCCCACCCAGGCGGCGGTCGATATGGCGCAGGCTGCGCGTATCGTAGCCGTGGCTATCGGACTCGAGCGGCGGGTTGATGAGCACAGTGCCAACGCCGAGTTCCTGCAGGTAGTCGGCCCATTTGGCAATCTTCATGATGGGCGCATCGGGGCTAGCTGTGGCATCGGCGGCCTGGGCGAGCTCATCCTCGGCAACGGGGGCGGCGTTTTCGCGCGGAGCTCCACAAAAGCCCAGCGGATAGATCTGATAGAACGTCGTCTCGTATGCCCACATAGCAACCTCCCGGTAAGCTCAACACAACGACATCCATTGTATGCCTGCCGTGCATCCCCTCCCCCAAAATAAGTTGCGGTGGAATAGTTCCTGCTTGAGCCTTCAAAGGCCTTAAACAGGAACTATTCCACCGCAACTGATGAGGGGACGTGGCTAGGCGACGGGCTTGGCGCGGCGGATGGCTGGGAACATCACCGTGATGGCGAGGATAACGCCCACGACGGCAATCGCCCCGCCCGCGAAGCCGATCCAAGCGATACCGGGACCCGAAACCACGGCGCCGCCGATTGCGGTGCCCGTGCCAATACCGAGGTTAAACAGGCCCGAGAAGATCGACATGGCGACGGCTGACGAATCTGCCGGCGTGTGCTTGATGAGCTCGGCCTGGAACGCCACATTGAAGGCCGTGGCGCAGCAGCCCCACAGTGCGCAGACGGCAAGCACTGTCACGAGCGACGATGCGGCCGGCCCCATGAGCAGCAGGGCCACCGGCACGCCGGAGAGCGTGATAGCAAGGAACGGAAAACGGTGCCCGTCGAACAGGCGGCTGAACAGCCAGCTGCCCACCAAGCCGGAACAGCCAAACGCCGTCAGCGTCATGGTGATGGCGCCCGCATCGACGTGCGCGACCTGCGCCAGGAAGGGCTCGATATAGCTGTAGCTTGCGTAATAGCCGGTCGCCATGAAGACCGTGACTGCGTAGAGCGCGATGAGGAGCGGGTTCTTGAGCAGCTCGGGCAGCTGTTTGACGGTAAAGCGCTCACCCGCCGGCATGGCCGGGAACACCGCTGCCTGGTAGACGACCGCGATGGCTGAGAGGCCCCCGACCACGGCAAACGTCATGCGCCAGCCCACGGCCAAGCCAATGGCGCGACCGAGAGGCAGGCCAAAGATCTGCGCGATGGACGAGCCCGTGGCGATCATGCTGATGGCGAGCGAGCCGTGGCGAGTGTCGACCAGGCGCGAGGCCATAATCGAGGCGACTGACCAGAACACGGCATGTGCGCAAGCGACCACCAGGCGCGCGCAGACCAGGATGGGATAGGTCGGCGCCACAGCGGACAGGAACTGACCGAGCGAGAACACGGCCAGCACGCCCAGCAGCATCCGCTTGAACTCGAAGCGCGAGGCAAACACCATGAGCGGCAACGACAGCAGCATGACGCCCCAGGCATAGACCGAGATCATGATGCCAGCTTGGGCCTCGGTGAGCGAAAACGATGCAGCGATGTCGGTCAGCAGGCCGATGGGCATGAACTCCGACGTGTTGAACACGAACGCGCAGCAGGTGAGCCCGATGAGCGGGAGCCACTGCCTGAGCGTGATGCCGTCTTGCTTTGTTTGAGCCATATAGGAAAACCTCTCCGATTATCTTGAGCGGTGGGCGATTATAGCAATGAGAAGTCTATAAAATGAGCAACAAAAGAATTCTTGGAAAACGATTGTTAACAAACGGCGCGCCAATTCTGCTTAGAAAGCAAGGTACGCAGGAACTCAATGTCGAAAACGCGGCTTCATCTTCGGGCTATCGATCCTGCTCGGATACGCACAAGGACACCCCCATGAGCACGTCAATTTCGAGCCAACTCGCAACCGCACAATGAACTAGCAAAAGCAGCATATAAGCAAACGCCCCATAATAAAGTCCCTCATGCACAAGCGCCGTCACTGAAAGTGCCGACGGCAGCGCCGCACTCGAAACTACCCATCCAACAAGAACCTGGATAGCGCAACTTGCAACCAGGTTCCATGCCACCAGCAGCGTTGCGGGACGCGCGATTTCTCTCCAGGAGGAACGAAGCACCGTGACCGAACGCATGATGTAGCGTGGTGCAAACCGAATGCCTCGTAGTCCCCTCTGCTCCACGTCCGCATCTTCAATTAACACGAATACGAACGACGCGGAAAGAAGCGTCACGATTACTGCCACCACAAGCGAGCACAACACCCCGAGCTGACTGCTCGCAAGCGAGGCAAAGACTACAATTGCCGATAAAATCAAGTGAACCAAATAAATTAGCAGCGCCCCAGAAATCTGGAGGGGAACCGTCGAGGCCAAGAGATAAACCGGAGGGGTTCGAGCAGGTTGCACCGTCTCTTTGGACCGGTCGACGGCAAATAATGAAAAAGCCACATTCGATAGAAGCAGGTTTAAAAAGGCCGCGACCACAGTGCAAATAAGCGTAATGGACGGATTGATATAGGCGAGCTCAGTTGCAACGTTTGATACACCAATTTGAAGCGCGCTCATAACAAACAAGGGGATATATAACGCCATCGTGCAGCCACTCCGGCATTCCTTCGCCCGATCGCCCGATTCCAGAAAGACATTGAAGTTCTCTCGCAAGTTCACTCTATACCCGTTTTCTTACTAAGCAGGGCGAACGGGCGCCAATATAAACGCCGGTCCGCCCATCCATAATTTCTAGTTTTAACGTCCAGACTAGTCTGTCCAGCCGTCGATGTAGTCGCGGTTAAGCTCAAAGTACTGCGCGGCGATATCTTTCGCCAAGGAGTACGAATTAACGAGCGGGTGCATCGCGAGGCTCTCGACAATGTCGCGCTTCGATCGGTTAACGATGCCACGCGCCACGGTGCGCTCGTAGTACTTGACGCGACGAATCAATTCGAGGTTTCCCGCGGGCACAGAATCGGCTTCGACGCGATGCGGCACGCAGCCATCGGTGGAGATATCGCACGTTGACTCAATGACATCTGTATCGAGAAGGCCGGGGATGGCGCCATTGTTGGGGGTGCACAGGATCATCTGCTGCGTCTTGCCAGAGCGAGCAATATCCATGAAGCGGAGCGCGACACCTGCGTATCCGCCAGCATCTTTGCCGTACACGTCAAACGTCCACGGCTTGTCGCGATGAATACCCGTCTCGGCCGCCATGTAGTTGTTTTCGCGCATTCCGTACCACTTCTCAAAGCACGCGAGGCCTTTTTCGAAGTCGTTCTCAATATCGATAGATGCAAGCTCGCTCGTCATTTCTCGATTAATTTCTTCGATTAGTTCACCGCGCGTCTGGGGCGAAGAGAGAACGTTGGCAACGGCGCGCTCGCGATAGTAGAAATAGTATAGGTACTCATTTGGCACGCATCCGCGATTTAGGACGAGGTCCTTCTCGAAGAACCTAAGATCTGTATGAGCATATGCCCCGTCGTCGTGGATCAAGTCGGACATGATGTCCTCGCCGTCAACCGTCACATTGCGGAAGAACGAGAGGTGGTTGAGTCCATAGCACTCGCCCTGAACCGATGCGGGATCAACGCCTTTATACTCGGCAAACTGATGCAACATGCCCGAGGGAGCATCGCAAATGCCATAAGTAAAATCATAGCCCATATCGCGTAGGGCCTGAGATACGACGCCAGCGGGATTAGTAAAGTTAAACACCTTGACGTCCGGCTTTGCGTACTTCTTGATTAACTCGCAATACGAAGCAAGCGCAGGGACGGAGCGCATGGCAAAAGACACGCCGGCTGCGCCAGTCGTCTCTTGGCCAAGAACCCCATGCGAAAGAGCAATGCGCTCATCGCGAACGCGCATATGGTCCCCACCGACGCGAATCGTCGTGATCACGTAATCGGCGTCCTTAACGGCCTCGACTGCATCGCCCGTCAGTGAAAAATTAAGCGTGGGGCAAAGCATGCCCGAGACATGGGCGGCAAGGCCACCGTAGATGCGCAGCTTCTCGGGATCATTGTCCATAAACACAAGTTCGTCGATTCCAAGCGATGACGCCTGCTGGGCTATGCTCTTTGCCAAAAACATGGAGCGGACGCCACCGCCACCTATGACCGTAAGTTTCATATCGAAACCCCCAATTAGCACATTCAATATTGCATGGTTCGCCTGTGTTTGGATATTGTATCCAGCATGGAGGGCCGCTTCCCGCCCCGGTTGCAAGGCGGGAAAGGAATTCCCCAAGGAGTTATTATTTACGCAACGGAAGCGGCCACACACGTCCGGCGGGAAGGAAGCACCGATGGTTGATAAAAAGCAGATTTCCAAGCTCTACTCAGCCGCAAAGCTATCCGAAACCGAGCAAAGCGTACTCGAATACCTACTCAACAATATCGACACCCTCGATGATATTGGCATAAAACCCGTCGCCATGGCATGCTTTACCAGCATGACGACAGTCATCAGGCTTTCGAAAAAGCTCGGCTACCGTGGCTACCGCGAAATGATGTACGATCTCAAGCACCTTCAGCATGTCTCCCGCGAAATGAATCAATCACTCAAAAACAGTAGCGTCCACTTCGTATGTCACACCGGAGATGTAGACGTATTCATCGCCGCACTGCATCGCAACAGAATGATCGGAGTAAACGGAGAGGGCTTCTCACGCATCGTTGCGCAGTACATGGCGACTAAGCTCGTTGGACTTGGCTTTTTGGCCGTCATACAGGACTTCCTAGAGACCGATCAGTTTGTCGAATCCAACCGAAATACGCTCAGCTGCATGATGCTCATATCCAAATCGGGCCAGACAGAAGCCATCCTGGAAACCGCAAGGGCATGCCACGACGCGGGCATTACGACCCTCGCGTTTACCGGCAACGAAGACAGCGAGCTCGCCAAGACGGCAGACGCGATCTTTACGATACATGACGATCACCCAATGGATCTTAAGAACGTTAAGCCTAACTGCTTTACCGGAAGTTGTATTCTCGCATTCGAAGAACTATTGAGTATCTGCCTTGACAATCTAAAACAAGAAGGCCTGGCCCCCTAAATCATGCGATAGGAAGCCAAGCCCTGGAATTGCGCTATGCAATTGAAAGCCACTTGCGCGTTTTACTCGTCACCGAGAACTTCGTGCACCTCAGAAGCGACTTCGCCGACACGAGGACCGTAAATGACCTGGATTGCCTTGTCGCTCAGGCGGATAACGCCCATAGCTTCAAGATTCTTGGTGAACACCTCGTCGTCTGCAACCTTAGAACCATCCTTGACAATCACGCGAAGACGTGAGATGCAGTTGTCAAGATCATCAATGTTGTCGGCTCCACCAAGCGCTTCGACAATGCCAACAGCAAGCGCGCTGTCCTTGGCCGCACGGCCCTGGACTGCCTTCTCGGGAGTGCTATCAGACTCGCCCTTTGCCTCAGCGGCCTTTGCCTCGAACTCGGCTCTGCTGTTGATCAACTCAATATCGTCACCATCGTCTCGACCGGGCGTCTTGATATCGAACTTAGTAATAAAGAACCGGAAGAGGAAGAAAGCTGCCAGGAAAAAGGCGGGGAGCAGGATAAGGTATGGAAGCAGATTAAGCTTCTCGGGGCGGAATAAGAATGGGATCAGGTCCTTGATATTTCCCTGGTACACCGAAACGCCCATTGCCTCCGAGAGAACTTCACCCAGTCCGGAAAGCGGAGCGTAAACGCCAAAGTAGAGCCAGGGGGCGGCAAACAGGAACGTAAAGAGAATAGGCTCCGTAACGCCAAAGAAAACAGTCGAAATCACTGTGGGGATTAAAAGACCAGCAACCTTCTTGCGGTTCTGGGGCTTGGCACAAGACCACATAGCAAGGGCGATGCCCGGGAACAACGCGTAATCGTTAATGCCATAGCCAGCCATGAAGGCCCTAACCAAGAGCTTGTCACTGCTGGGAGAAGCGAGCTGTGCAAGCTGAATGGCGCTATTGCCCACCACGCGCGTTCCATCGACGACCATGGAGCCGCCAAGCTCAGTCCAATACATGGGCGTCTCGAGCAACGGATGCAAGCCAAACGGCACAAGGCTCTCGAGCACCCAGCGATAGACAAACGTACCGACCAGACCGGAGCCTTTCACGAACGTCGCAATACCCGAGAAGCATCCACCGATGACGGGCCAGACGAAGTACATAATGCCGCCCAGGATGCCACCGGCGACCAGCGATACAATGGGGACCGTTCGACTGCCCGCAAAAAACGCCAGCGCCGTTGGAAGCTTGGTCTTGTAAAAGCGGCCGGTGATCCAGGCGACCAGGCAGCCCACGATAATGCCGCCAAAGACACCAGAGCTGTAGCCAAAAAAGCCGAGCGAGGTAGTGTAGAGTGCGGACTGCTCACTCGCCTGAATGGACGTAAGGCCGACCTTCTGAAGAGCTTCCACCGTTGTATTGTCGGCAGCCAAGCCAGCTGCTCCAAGCAGAATCTCAACCGTCTTGAGCATGGTGAGATAGCAGACAAGGGCAGAAAAGGCAGCCCAGCCCTTCTCTTTGCGAGACAAGGAGAAGGCGCAGCCGACAGCAAACAAAACACCGAGGTTTCCAATGATTACCTCGCCGAGACCCTTAAATACCGAGAAGAACGTAAAGAGCGGCGAAGCGGCATACCAGTCCCAATTAACGCCAAGGGACACAAGGGTCAGTTCGGTCGTAAAAACGCTACCGATACCCAAAAAGAGACCGGAAATGGCAATGAGCGTAATCGGAACGAGCATTGCCTTTCCGAACGATTGGAATTTTTCTTTCATCAATTCCCTCCTCAATGAGCCTCTACAAACGACTATTGCACCCCACGTCCCCACACAGGCGAAACGGAAGACATGCTCGGCAATAGACACAAAGTGATTGTAGAAAGGGGCACAAAAAATGTGCATCGGCATCGCGTGATGCGGTTAAATCGACCGACGATTGCAAGTATTTACGAATCCGCAAACGGCAGCAAATAGGCAGCGAACGGCAACCTGCAGCGTAGGACAGTCCCCGCAGGCCGACAATTACCGGTATTTTGGCTCATATTTGTTTAATTGTTGCTCGCCCAAAAGCGCGGAGCATCAACGCGCCCCTAAGCCAGCCCCAGCAATATGCCCGCCGAATGCACGACAAACGCCACGATCCAGGCGACCGTCACTTGAAACGCGAACACGGCAACGGCGTAGCGCGCGCCCAGCTCGCTCTTGACGGCGCCGATGGCTGCCACACAGGGCGGGTACAGCAGCGTAAAGACCAGGAACACATAGGCAGTGAACGGCGAAAACATGGTCGACAGTGCCGCGGGCGAGGTCGCGCCCAAAAGCACCGTGAGGGTCGAGATGACACTCTCCTTGGCGATAAGTCCGGTGACGAGCGCCGTGGATGCACGCCAGTCGCCAAACCCAAGCGGCGTCAGCGCCGGCGCAATGATGCTGCCGAGACCCGCAAGCAGACTCTGCGACTGATCGGCGACCACATTAAAGCGGATGTCGAACGTCTGAAGGAACCAGATGACCACGGTAGCGGCAAAGATAATGGTAAAGGCCTTGGTAATAAAGTCTTTGGCCTTATCCCATGCCAGCATCACCGTCGTCTTGACGCTCGGCAGGCGGTAATTGGGCAGCTCCATGATAAACGGCACCGGGTCGCCCTTAAATGCCGTGCGGTTGAGTACCAAAGCCGCGATACAGCCAACCGCAATGCCGATCAGATAGAGCGAGACCATGGCGGGAACCGTCGCCTGTGGGAAAAACGCCCCGCACAGCAGACCATAGACCGGCAACTTGGCCGAGCAGCTCATGAACGGCGTGAGCATGACCGTCATCTTGCGGTCGTGCTCGGATGGGAGCGTACGGGTCGACATGATAGCCGGCACGGTGCAGCCAAACCCGACGAGCATGGGTACAAAGCTGCGGCCCGACAGGCCAAAACGACGCAGCACCTTATCCATGACAAAGGCGACGCGCGCCATGTAGCCCGAGTCTTCCAGAATGGAGAGGAACAAGAAGAGCACGACGATAATCGGCAGGAAGGTCAGCACACTGCCCACGCCCGTAAGCACGCCGTCGACAGCCAGCGAGCGCACCACGTCGTTGGTGCCGAACGCCTTGAGGCCCGCATCGGCCGAGGCGATGATAGCAGCGATACCGTCCTCCATGAGTCCCTGCAACGCCGCGCCGATCACGCCAAACGTCAGCCAAAAGACGAGGCCCATGATCACCAGGAACGCCGGAATGGCCGTGTAGCGACCCGTCAGGATGCGGTCGATCTTGACGGAGCGCACGTGCTCGCGGCTTTCGTGCGGTTTGACGACGCAGCGCCCGCACACGTCGCCGATAAAGCTAAAGCGCATATCGGCCAGCGCGGACAGGCGGTCGGTGCCGGCCTCGCCCTCCATCTGGGTAATGATGTGCTCGATAGCGTCGAGCTCGTTGCGATCCAGGTGAAGCGCCTCGGTCACCAGCTCGTCGCCCTCAACCAGCTTGGTCGCCGCAAAGCGCACCGGGATGTGCGCCGTCACGGCATGGTCCTCGATCAGGTTGGCAATGCCGTGGATGCAGCGATGCAGTGCGCCGCCGTCCGATCCATCGGGCGCACAGAAGTCCAGGCGACCGGGGCGCTCGCGGAACCGCGCCACGTGCAAGGCATGATCCACCAGCTCGCCGATACCCTCGTTGCGGGCAGCGCTAATGGGAACAACAGGCACGCCCAACAGGCTCTCGAGCAGATTGACGTCCACGGCGCCGCCGTTGGCCGTCACCTCGTCCATCATGTTGAGCGCGATGACCATGGGGCGGTCGAGCTCCATAAGCTGCAGCGTCAGGTACAGGTTACGTTCGATGTTGGTGGCGTCGATGATGTCGATGATGGCGTCGGGGTTTTCGTCCAAGATGAATTGGCGGCTGACGATCTCTTCGCCCGTGTACGGCGACAGGGAGTAAATGCCGGGCAGATCGGTAACGCTTGCCTCGGGATGGTTACGGATGGTGCCGTCCTTGCGGTCGACCGTCACGCCAGGAAAGTTACCGACGTGCTGGTTGGAGCCCGTAAGCTGGTTGAACAGCGTGGTCTTACCGCAGTTTTGGTTGCCGGCGAGGGCAAAATGCAGCGGTGCGCCCTCGGGCACGGCCGTTTTTGCCGCACGGGGCGAATACATCCCCTCGCCGAGTGCCGGATGCTCCGTCGTTCCGATTGCGGCGTTGGCGCGCGGACCGGTATCGGTGTCGTGCACATCCACGAGCTCAATGCGTGCGGCATCATCCTTGCGCAGCGTCAACTCGTAGCCACGCAGGCAAATCTCGAGCGGGTCGCCCATGGGGGCGCACTTCATCATGGTGACTTCGGTGCCCGGCGTTAGGCCCATGTCCAAAATATGCTGTCGGAGTGCCTGGTCGTCCGATGCCACCGATGCGACAACGGCGTCCTTTCCAATCTCGAGCGTATCGAGCTTCACGTCCGTGTTCCTCCCCCGGCGCCCACAGGGCGTTGCATTTATGTTCACCTTGGCTAACCGTTTGCCACGGCTAACCAATTTAACCATGCATGATAGCGCGAACACACAACGATGTTCAATCAGCAAATTGGCGCAATGGGGACAGGCAGGAGAGTTCAGGGCCATAGTTTCCCGATGAGGCCTCTCGGGAAAACTACATCCCAGAATTCCGGCTCGAAACGGGATATGGTTTCCCAAACAGGCCTCTTACGGAAAATGCATCCCGGAATCCCCGCTCGAAACGGGACGCGCTTTCCCAGTCGAGGCCCTATGGGAAACTGCGTCCCACCTTGAAAGGCAAAACTGGGGCGCAGTTTCCGGACGGGGCATCAAAAACGAAGTTGCGGTGGAATAGTTCCTGGATGGGCTGGTTGATGCCCCAGATAGGAACTATTTCACCGCAAGTTATTGAAGGGCTTGGATGCCGGGACTCTTACAGATGGCGCTCGAGGAAGCGGAAGGCCAGGCGGATCCAGGGACGGACGGAAACCTGCTTGTCCTCGTTGTCGACCGCGGTGTTGGCGTTGCCGAGCGAAAGGCCGTGACCACCTTGGTCAAAGACGTGCATCTCGCAAGGGACGCCCTCCTCTGCCATGCGTTGGGCAAACGGGTAGACCTGCGCGATCGGCGCCGTCTTGTCGTCGGACACACCCCACACAAAGGTCGGTGGCATCTGACGCGAAACATGCGTGGTGGGGCAGATGTCGGCCAGATGCTCGTCAGTTGCCTCGCCGCCCGTCACCATCGACAGGTAGTCGTTGAGCAAATCGCGCCCCGTCTTGCCGCCCGTCTTGGGCACGCGCAAGTCAATGCGCGGATCGCGCGTCTGCATGTCGCGCACATAGGCAAAGTCGAGCAATGGATAGCCCAGCACCACGGCATCGGGACGAATGTCGTCCGGACGCGCGCCGGCCAAGCCCGCGAAGGGACCAGTCTTCCATTGCGTTGCCAGCGAAGCGCAGATCATGCCGCCCGCCGAGAATCCCACGACGCACACGCGCTTGGGATCGACATGCCACTCGTCGGCGTTGGTGCGCACGGTAGCGACCATCTTGGCGAGGTCCGCCTGCGGGTGCGGAAAGCTCACATCGCCCGTACCACTCGTCACATAGTTGAGCACAAAGGCCTGGTAGCCGTGATCCAAAAACGCAAACGCCACGGGATCCTGCTCATGCGGAGCGATATGCGTAAACGCACCTCCGCCGCAGATAATCACGGCAGGGCGGCGGCCATTCGGTTTATCGGGCAGCGGCTCGGCACCCAAATACGTAAAGGTCGCCGGATATTCCTCGGTCGGCTCCTCGCCCCACAGCGCATGGTTCTCGACAATCATATGTGCTCCCTTCGCGCAAATTAAGCGCCCTTGTTTTTTGCCTTCAAGCGTACCCCACTTGAACCCGTGGCGCAGAAACACTCCGGCAATAAGTTTCCCTTCAACTGATATATCACATAATCCCAGCTCAGAGGTATCTTTGAGCAGCGTAGAATAGGGGCGTTGACCAAGCCGCGAAACACATATGAAACGTTTCCGGCAAACCAAACGCGCGATATGCGCCTATTTAAGTTGGAGGCAACTATGGGTCTGCTCGATTCGCTTAAGTCCACCTTCACCTCGACCGGCGAGGCGTCCGTTCCGCCCGCAGCAAGCTTCGCTACCCGCGAAGGCGTCATCTATGCCCCCGTCAACGGCGTGCTCGTCAACCTGAACGAGGTTCCCGACGAGACGATCGCCTCGGGCATGCTTGGCCAGGGCTATGGCATCGAGCCCATTACCGGCACCATCTATGCGCCCGCCAACGGCCGCATCGGTGCCACCACTGTCACCAACCACTCCATCGGCATGATTACCGAGGACGGCCTGCGCGTGTTCATCCATGTTGGCCTGGGCACCGTGGAAATGAACGGCAAGGGTTTTGCCCGCTTTGTCGAGATGGGCGATGTGGTCAAGGCAGGCCAGCCGCTCATCAGCTTCGACCGCGAGGCCATTAAGGCCGCTGGTCACGAGGACATCGTGACCGTCATCGTCTCCGAGCTCGATCGTCTTAAGAGCATCGACCATGTCGGCGAGTCTGGAACGCTTATCGGCGGCAACCCGCTCGTCAAGCTTGGCGACCCGCTGCTGGTTGCCAAGACCAAGTAGCCAGGCCCCGCGCCACACAGCCAAAAGGCACCTCGTCAAGCGCCCACGACCATTAGGCCGCGGGCGCTTTTCGTTTGAAAAACCATCCCGCCAATGCCTTATCTGTATAGCCCAAATGAGCCGAGCTGCTAAAATATCGAACTGTATGGATAACTATCATTCAACCGTTATGGGAGGATACGTGAACCGCACCAAAATCGCGCAGCTCTATGCCGATGCCGAGTCGCTCGGCGGGCAGACCGTCACCGTCGCCGGCTGGGTCAAGTCCGTCCGCGACATGAAGAACTTTGGCTTTGTTACGCTCAACGACGGCAGCTGCTTCCGCGACCTGCAGGTCGTCATGAACCGCGAGGCACTCGACAACTACGACGAGATCGCCCATCAAAACGTCTCGGCCGCACTCATTTGCACCGGCACCGTCAAGCTGACCCCCGATGCGCCCCAGCCTTTCGAGCTTTCTGCCACCTCCATCGAGGTCGAGGGCGTCAGCGCCCCGGATTACCCGCTGCAGAAGAAGCGCGCAACCGTCGAGTTCCTGCGCACCCAGCAGCACCTGCGTCCGCGCACCAACCTGTTCCGCGCCGTGTTCCGCATCCGCTCTGTCGCGGCTGCCGCCATCCACCGCTTCTTCCAGGAGCAGGGCTTTGTCTACGTCAACACCCCCATCATCACCACGAGTGACTGCGAGGGCGCCGGCGAGATGTTCCGCGTGACCACGCTCGACCCCAAAAATCCGCCCCTCACCGAGTCCGGCGAGGTCGACTGGAGCCAGGACTTCTTCGGCAAGCATGCAAGCCTCACCGTGTCCGGCCAGCTCAATGCCGAGAACTTTGCCATGGCCTTTGGCGACGTGTACACCTTTGGCCCCACCTTCCGTGCCGAGAACTCCAACACCACGCGCCACGCCGCCGAGTTTTGGATGATCGAGCCCGAGATGGCCTTTGCCGACCTTAACGACTACATGGATAACGCCGAGGCCATGCTCAAGTACGTCCTTAAGGACGTCATGGCCACCTGCCCCGACGAGCTCAATATGCTCAACAAGTTTGTGGACAAGGGTCTGCTCGAGCGCCTGGACCATGTCGCCAACTCCGACTTCGCCCGCGTTACCTACACCGAGGCCGTCGAAATCCTGGAGCAGGCAGTCGCTGCTGGCCACCAGTTTGATTACCCTGTCAGCTGGGGCATCGACCTGCAGACCGAGCACGAGCGCTTCCTGACCGAGGAGCACTTTAAGCGCCCGACCTTCGTGACCGACTACCCGGCCGAGATCAAGGCGTTCTACATGCGCATGAACGAGGACGGCAAGACCGTCGCCGCCGCCGACTGCCTGGTTCCCGGTATCGGCGAGATTATCGGCGGCTCCCAGCGCGAGGAGCGCCTGGATCTGCTCGAGGCCCGCATCAAGGACCTGGGCATGAATCCCGAGCAGTACAAGTACTACCTTGACCTGCGCCGCTACGGTTCCTGCAAGCACGCCGGCTACGGTCTGGGCTTCGAGCGCTTGGTCATGTATCTGACCGGCGTGGGCAACATCCGCGACGTCCTGCCGCACCCGCGCACCGTGGGCAACGCCGACTTCTAATCGTCGGACGCTAGCTCGCGTCGCCACACGCCAACGCTCATCGCATAAGCGTCTCTCGACATCGGTCGAGAGACGCTTTTTTCAACAGCATCCGTCAAGCTTTTGGCAAGTTTTTGGTCAGTTGAGCAGGGCTGTTGAAAACTCGGCCCGCCGTTTGCCGACGACTACCGACCGCCCAGAGCGCCCTGCGCCCCTGGGAAAGCCCCACGTCCTAGGCTCCATACCGTCGCCACCCAAAACGGAAAGGACGTGGGCACGATGACCGAAGCCGCTGTTGAAACCTACGACACCACGACGAGGGGCGCCGCCTCGATGGCAGCCTATCGCGCCGTTCGCATCCTGCAGCTCTTGAGCGAAAACACCGGCGAAGACAAGGCCATGCTTTCCGATGAGCTGATCCGGCGCCTCGCCCATCCCGACGACCCCGCCCGCATGCCCATCTCGGCGGCGCGGCGCAGCATCTACACCGCCATCTCCGCGCTTCGCCATGCCGGATACGAAATTGAGTACAAACGCGGCGTGGGCTACAAACTTCTTACCCGCCCGCTCACCGATGAAGAGATCATCCGGCTCCACGGTATGGTCATGCGCAACCGCTCCACGCCTATCGCTATCCGCAAGAGCATGGCGCAGCACTTAGTTGCCATGGCGAGCGCCGACGTTCGCGGCTACCTCGATACACCCGAACCCGCTCCAAGCGCAGGCAGCAAGGCTACCAAGGCAACACGCACGCCCATCAAGCGCATCGACACGTGCGAGCTCGTCGAGCAGGCCATCGACCACGGAACCACGGTGAGTTTTGATATTTCGAGCGTCACGACACGCGGCGAAACCGAAGCAGCACGGATGACACTCCGTCCCTTTGCCATCAGGCAGCGCGATGGCATCTCGTATCTGCTGGGAACGGTCTACGACGCCCGAGGCACCGACGATACGCTGCGCACCGTCGAGATCGCCCGTATGAGAAACGTCACCACACGTCTCCTCGACGGCAAGAAGCTCTTCGCCGCCCTAGACGAGGACGACGCCTCCTCCGCCGCATAAGACCCTCCGCCGCCCATTCGACTACCCGTACCGCCCATCCGATTCTGTATTAAAAAACCCGCCAGGCTGTTGTAAAAATGGACATCAGCGCTACTATAGTTCCACTTGCACTTTGTCCCAGTGCAGTGTTTCCAGCCATTTTTATACTGGGGGTAATGATATGAAGGACATCACCATCAGCCGCAGGAGCCTTCTGGTCTCCGCTGGCCTGCTCGCGCTCGCCCCGCTCGCCGGATGCGGCGGCAACTCTGGTTCCGGCTCTGCTGCCGCCGGTTCCGACTACACTATCGGCGTTCTGCAGCTCACCGAGCACTCCGCACTCGATGCCGCCAACGACGGCTTTGTCAAGGCCATCAAGGAGAGCGGCCTTAAGGTCAAGATCGACCAGAAGAACGCCCAGAACGACCAGTCCACGTGTAAGTCCATTGCTGACAAGTTTGTGGGCGACAACGTCAACCTGATTTATGCCATCGCCACGCCCGCCGCGCAGGCTGCCGCCGGCGCCACGGCCGATATCCCCATCGTGGGCTGCGCCATCACCGACTACGCCGCCTCCGGCCTGGTCCAGGACAACGACAAGCCGGGCACCAACGTCACGGGCGCTTCCGACCTCACCCCGGTCGCCGAGCAGCTCGAGATGATGCAGAAGGTCCTGCCCGACGTTAAAAAGGTCGGCCTGCTCTACTGCACCGCCGAGTCCAACTCCGACGTCCAGATCAAGGCCGCCGAGAAGGAGCTCGACAAGCTGGGCCTCGAGTACACCGATTTCACCGTCTCGAGCTCCAACGAGATTCAGTCCGTCGTCGAGTCTGCCGTGGGCAAGGTCGACGCGCTGTACTCCCCCACCGACAACACCATCGCCGCGGGCGCCTCGCAGGTGGGCCAGATCTGCAAGGAGAACAAGCTTCCCTTCGTGACTGGCGAGGAGGGCATGTGCATGGCCGGCGGCCTGTTCACCCTCTCCATCAATTACGAGGATCTGGGCTACGCCGCGGGCGAGATGGCCGTCAAGATTCTGAAGGGCGAGGCCAAGCCCGAAGACATGCCTATCAAGCACCTCTCGAGCAAGGACCTGGTCGTCGTCAAGAACGACGAGATGGCCGAGGCCCTGGGCATCGACCTTTCCGCTCTGGACGCGTAATGCTATACGCGGCATGCGTCTAGAGCCCGTGCTCGCGCTTTAGCTGCGTTATTCAATATCTGAGCCACAGGGGCGGGCGCTGTAGACCGGCGTCCGCCCTGCTTGTTTCAGGTAAAACAAAACGTCTGTCCGCAGCTCTTCTATGCATTGTTACCGCTATTATGGTGAATCACGTGTCCACCCTATCCTAGGAGGTATGAAGCATGCTCATTGCATTGCAGGGCGCCGTTTCGCAGGGCGTCCTCTGGGGCATTATGGTGCTTGGCGTGTTTATCACGTTCCGCCTGCTCGACATTCCCGATATGACCTGCGACGGCAGCTTTGCCCTCGGCGGCTGCGTCTGCGCTGTGCTCATCGTCAATAACAACGTCGACCCGCTGCTCGCCGTGCTGGCCGGTATGTGCGCCGGCGCCATCGCGGGTGCCGTCACGGGCATTTTGACCACCGTCTTCGAGATTCCCGCGATCCTCGCCGGAATCCTCACCCAGATCAGCCTGTGGTCCATCAACCTGCGCATCATGGGCAAGTCCAATACGCCCATTCTTGCCAAGGGCACCGTGTTTTCGGCCGTCAGCAATATGACCGGCCTGCCGCAGTCCACCGTTGCCATCATCTTGGGCATCCTGCTCGCCGTGGCTATCGTTGCCATCCTGTATTGGTTCTTTGGCACCGAGATCGGCTCGGCGCTGCGCGCCACCGGCAACAACGAGTACATGATCCGCGCCCTGGGCGTCAACACCAACTCCACCAAGATGATCGCCCTCGTGCTCTCCAACGCCCTCATCGGCCTTTCGGGCGCGCTCATCTGCCAGAGCCAAAAGTATGCCGACATTGGTATGGGCACCGGTGCCATCGTTATCGGTCTTGCCGCCATTGTTATCGGTGAGGTGCTCGGCCGTCTGCTGCCCGGCAGCCTCACGCAGTTTAGCGTCCGTCTTGCCTCCGCCGTCTTTGGCTCCGTGGTGTACTTCCTTATCCGCGCCATCGTGCTGCAGTTGGGCATGGACGCCAACGACATGAAGCTGCTCTCCGCCGTGATTGTCGCTGTGGCCCTGTGCGTGCCCGTGGTTTGGGAGCGCTATAAGCTCCGCAGCTCCTACACGAAGGGGGATGAGGCAGATGCTTAAGCTCTCGCACGTCAAGAAGACCTTTAACAAGGGCACCGTCACCGAGAAGCGCGCGCTCACCGGCGTCGACCTCACCCTAAATGACGGCGACTTTGTAACCGTGATCGGCGGCAACGGCGCCGGCAAGTCCACGCTGCTCAACATGATCGCCGGCGTGTACCCGCTCGATTCGGGCGTTATTGAGCTCGACGGCACCGACATCTCGCGCCTGAGCGAGTCGCAGCGCGCCAAGTACCTGGGCCGCGTGTTTCAGGACCCCATGCGCGGTACCGCTGCCGACATGCAGATCGCCGAGAACCTGGCCCTCGCCAAGCGTCGCGGCCAGCGTCGCGGCCTTTCGTGGGGCGTCACCAAGGCCGAAAAAGATGAGTACGTCGAGCTGCTCAAGCGCCTGGACCTTGGTCTGGACACGCGTCTCAACGCCAAGGTCGGCCTGCTCTCGGGTGGCCAGCGCCAGGCACTCACCCTGCTGATGGCCACGCTCACCAGGCCGCGCCTGCTGCTGCTCGACGAGCACACCGCGGCCCTCGACCCCAAGACGGCCTCTAAGGTGCTTAACCTGACCGAGGAGATCGTCGACGAGAACCACCTGACCACGCTCATGGTCACGCACAACATGAACGACGCCATCCGTCTGGGCAACCGTCTGATCATGATGCACGAAGGCCATGTGATCTACGACGTGGCCGGTGACGAGAAGAAGTCGCTCACCGTAGCCGACCTGCTACAGAAGTTCGAGGAGGTCTCGGGCGGCGAGCTCGCCAACGACCGCATGCTGCTAAGCTAAAACCTGCCAAAAAGGGACAGGTTTATTTTGGTAGGTTTTATCTGCGCAAACGCCAAAACCGCCGCAAAGGGACAGAGGCCCTTGCGGCGGTTTTCGCATATTATGTCGATAATCCGATATTCAACCAGACATTCTGGCTAAGGACTAAGGAAACTGCCATGAAAAGACCTCTTCCCCGTCTTGCTTGACCGCCGCACTCCTTACCGGCGTGCTCGCCGGCGCCCCAGCTTACGCCACCGCGACCGCCCCATCTCAAGTTATCGGCCCGTCCGATGTGATCGGACGGGCTTTTTGGTGGGTATCATGGTTGAATGATCATTAGGAGGTTTTCCCTACATGGAATTGTTTGAGCCGATTCTTCATTTCTTTGAGCAACGGTGGGTCCACAACATCATCTGGGCCGGCATCTTGGCAATAGGCACGGCAATCGCCACCAAAGTCGTTTCCAAGACGCTGCGCCACCTACTCAACCGCGACGATAACCCGCTTCCAGCATCGAGCATCTTCATCAACATCGCTCGCGCCGTCATCTGGATGATCGGCGGCAGCTTTATCCTCGACAACTGCTTTGGCATTAACGCAAACGCGCTCGTCGCCGCTCTTGGCGTCGGCGGCATCGCCATCTCCCTGGGCTTTCAGGACACGCTCTCAAACCTTATCGGCGGCATGCAGGTGACCTTTATGGGCATCATCAAGCCTGGCGACAACATCGAGGTCGGTGGTGTATCAGGCGTGGTCCAGGACATCACCTGGCGCCACACGACCATCGAAGATGCCTGCGGGCAGACTATCATCGTCCCCAACTCCAACATCTCCAAGAACACGCTCGTGCATTTGATGCCCTTTGGGCGCGTAGCCGTCCCCGTCGCGGTGAAAGACCCCTCAAAATGGGCTTCGCTCGACGCACTGGCAGACGAGCTGACCAGCGCCACTAAAACGGCCGTCTCGCCCATCTCGGGTTTTGACAAGGAGCCGTATGTGCTCTTTAGCGAGATCGGCGACTTTGGCATTAAGGGCAAGATCATCTTTATCGTCAGCGACGACAGCACCACTTTCACCGCTGCCGACGCCTGCATCCGCGCCATCGCCCCCATCATTGCCTAAACCACCACAAAGGGGACAGGCACCTTTGTTGTGGTTTTCATTCGTGGTACCATGGTTCATATAGTTGTTTAAACGACTAAGGGAGCAACATCATGGAAGAGGCCTACCGTCAAGCACGCAAGCGCGGCGAGCAAGGACGTCGACGCGCCATTAGTCAAAGCGAGTATCCGTACCTCACGGACCTCGATAGCTTGGTTGCCCAGCTCCCCTTAGGCCAGCGAGAGAATGTCGGCCTGAGAGACATTCCGCTCGAAATGGTCGTCGGTACGGTTACCAAGGGCCGTCAGTCCGCCTTTTCATGCAACTTTATGCCCCTACTGCCGTTTGGCACCGAGTTCGCCCGCAAGTGGTCCAACCTCTACGACATCCAGGTAACCGAGGGTTATCGCGACCCCATCATCGTCACCGAGTTCATGCATCGGTTCTATGTCCAGGAAGGCAACAAACGCGTCAGTGTCCTCAAATTCCTGGACGCCCCGACGGTTTCGGCCAAGGTCACCCGTCTCTACCCCGGCACATGGGATTCCGTCGAAAGCCGCCTGTACGGCGAGTTCTGCGCGTTTTGGCGCGTCTGCCCCCTATACGAGATCGAGTTCTCGCGTGAGGGAAGCTACGAGACGCTCGCCAAGATGCTCGGTCAGAACCTTATCGAAAAATGGCCGCAGAAAAAGGTCGACTACCTGCGCCACACCTTCCTGCTCTTTAAGCGCGCCTACCTTCGCGCAGGCGGCGACCACCTGGACATTACGCCTGCCGACGCCATGCTCGTGTACCTCAATGTGTACAACCAGGACCGCCTGCTGGATACGCCGACGGATATCGTTGTAAACCGCCTGTGCAAGATTTGGCGCGAGCTGGTCATCGCCGGCAAAAATGACGAGGACAAGGTCGATCTTGTCGAAGCACCGAGCGTCGACGAGGAAGAGTCGCCCGCCCAGTCCACCTCCGGTGTGCTCAACTTCTTTATGGGCAAGACCGTCTACTCGGTGGCCAACCCCCTGCGCATCGCCTTTATCCATGAGTTCCCCTGTGCGACGTCGAGCTGGGACAGCCTGCACGACCAAGGGCGCCAGTATCTCGATGAGCACTTTGGCGGTATCGTGCGCACTGAGGCGTTCGAGGACTGTCACGATCCGGATGTGTTCTACGCCGCCGTGGAAACGGCTGTCAAACATGGAGCAAACGTCATCTTCTCGACCTCGCACCGCCTGATGGAATACACGCTCAGGGCTGCCGTTGAGTATCCCCAGGTTCGGTTCCTCAACTGCTCTATCGGCCTTCCCCATCAAAGCGTCCGTTCGTACTTTGGCAAGATGTACGAGGCCAAGTTTCTCCTGGGCGCCCTTGCCGCCAGCATGGCGGACAACCACCGCATCGGTTACCACGCGTCGGTATTCGCCTCGGGCGCACTCAGCGAGATCAACGCCTTTGCGATTGGCGCCTCGCTGCTCGACCCACGCGCGCAGGTAATCCTCACCTGGGGCGATGTGCCTGCAGGTGGTCTTGTCGAGGCCATGTACCGCGAAGGCGTGAGCGTCATGACCGGCGCTGACATGTCAAAGTCGCTCGAAGACCCAACGGCCTACGGACTCCACCGCCTGGTCGATGGCAAGGTTTCCGGCATCGCCATGCCGGTATGGAACTGGGGCCGTTACTACGAGCTCATCGTTCGCAGCCTTCTGCACGGTACGTGGGACGAGACCAGCGATGACAACCAAGTGCGCGCCGTCAACTACTGGTACGGCATGAGCTCAGGCGTTATCGACATTCGCTACGCTCCGGGCCTGCCTTATCAGACGCGCAAGCTTGTTCAGCTCCTCCGCAATGGCATTGTTGAGGGATCCATCAACCCCTTTGGCGGCGAGCTCCACAGCCAGAACGGCGTGGTACAGATCGAAGGCTTCCCTCCGCTGCCGAGCACGCAGATTGTCGAGATGAATTGGCTGGCGGACAACGTGGTGGGCACCATTCCGCAGCTCGACGATGAGCCGAAAGTCCCTGCCCTATGAAAATCCTTGCCATAGCCGATACCGAAGAACGATGCCTTTGGGAGTGCTTTCGCAAGGAACGCTTTGAGGGAGTCGACCTGATTTTGTCCGCCGGCGATCTGGACCCGGACTATCTTGAGTTTTTGGTTACGGTCATCAACAAACCGCTCATCTACGTGCGCGGCAATCACGATGACCGCTACGCACGTCATGCACCGGGCGGATGTATCTGCGTGGAAGACAGCGTGTACACGTACCGAGGGATTCGCATTGCGGGCCTTGGCGGGTCCATGCGTTATCGCGACGGCGCCAACATGTACACCGAACGCGAGATGTCCAAGCGCATGCGTAAGCTGTCGCGTAAGGTTAGGATGGTCGGCGGGTGCGACATTCTGCTTACCCATGCGCCCGCCGCCGGTATGGGTGATCTGGACGATCTACCGCATCGAGGGTTTGAGTGCTTTAACACGGCGCTTGAGTCCTGGGGGGCCGGCTACATGGTGCATGGGCATGTACACCAAAGCTACGGTTACGATTTTCAGCGCGAGCGGCAGCATGTGTGTGGAACGACGATCATCAACGCCTGCGGCCATACGCAGTTTGAGCTCGACCAGACGCACTACCCCATCCGCGGCTGGCAAGCAGCTTGGCTCAACTCACAAACCATGCGCCGCGAGCTCAAACGCCACGAAGCCATCGAGTCTTCAACAGCCAGAACACCCTGGTAACCACCATAAAGGGGACACTGTCCCCTTTATGGTGCTTTTGACGCGATAGCAAGAAACCCGGTCCTGCACAAGGCAGAACCGGGTTTCATTAGCAATGCTTGCTGTACTCAGGCAGTAACTAGCAGTTACTCAGCCAGGAAGTCACGCTGGACAGCGGGATCGACCTTGACGCCAGGGCCCATGGTGGAAGACACGGAGATGGACTTGACGTACTTGCCCTTAGCAGAAGAGGGCTTGACGCGCAGAATCTCGGTGTACAGGGCAGCGTAGTTCTCGACGAGCTGCTGCTCAGAGAAGGACTTCTTGCCCAGGGGCACGTGGCAGATGCCGTAGCGGTCGGCGCGGTACTCAACGCGGCCAGCCTTGAGCTCGGAGACCATCTTGGCGACGTCCATGGTCACGGTGCCGAGCTTGGGGTTCGGCATGAGGCCACGGGGACCAAGGATCTTACCGATGCGGCCAACCTTGGCCATCATGTTCGGCGTAGCGATAGCGGCGTCGAAGTTGATCTCGCCCTTCTGAATCTGGGCGACGAGCTCGTCGGAACCGATGATGTCGGCGCCGGCAGCCTCAGCCTCACGGGCCTTCTCGCCCTCGGCGAAGACGGCAACACGAACGGTCTTGCCGGTGCCGTGGGGCAGGGAGATGGAACCACGGATGTTCTGGTCAGCCTTACGAGTATCGATGCCCAGACGGAAGTGAGCCTCGACGGTCTCGTCGAACTTGGCGGTGTCGAGCTCCTTGATGAGCTTGGCAGCCTGAAGGGGGGTGTAGAGCGTGGCGCGGTCGATCTTCTCGGCAGCGGCGTTATAGCTCTTACCATGCTTAGCCATGTGCATTACCTCCTGTGGTTAAACGGGCGTGAGCCCTCCCACATCGTATCGTGTGCCCTATTGCACACATTTAACGGGCGCCCCGGTCGGAGCACCCGCCGTTACCATAAGAAATCGCTACTCAGCGATGGTGACGCCCATGGAACGGGCGGTACCGGCGATGATCTTCTTGGCGGCGTCAATGTCGTTGGCATTGAGGTCCGGCATCTTGATCTCGGCGATCTTGGTGAGCTGCTCCTGGGAGAGCTGACCAACCTTGTCAGCCTGGGGCTTAGCGGAACCAGACTTGAGGTTCAGCTCCTTCTTGATAAGGTGAGCCGCCGGCGGGGTCTTGGTGATGAAGGAGAAGGACTTGTCCTCGTAGACAGAGATCTCAACGGGGATGATGTCACCCTTCTTGTCCTGCGTCTCGGCGTTAAAGGCCTGGCAGAACTGCATGATGTTCACGCCAGCAGCGCCCAGGGCGGGGCCGACGGGAGGAGCAGGGTTTGCTGCACCAGCAGGAATCTGGAGCTTAATGACGTTGGCAACCTTCTTCTCAGCCATGGTCATTCCTTTCGAATCACGAGTGTGAAGTACTTGCTATATCGTAAGCACGCACGTGTTAGAAGCACTCCTGAGATGAGCAGTCACAGAAGAAGCACGCTCGCGCGAACGGACGAAAACTTAAGCGATGACAGCGACCTGGTTAAAGTCGAGCTCGACCGGCGTCTCGCGGCCAAAGATCATCAGCGTGACCTTGAGCTTGCCAGCCTCGGTGTTAACCTCGGAGACCTTGCCATCAAAGTCGGTAAGCGGGCCATCGGTGACGCGGACGGACGTACCGACCTCAATATCAACCGAGGTGCGCTTGGGCGAATCGCCCTTACCGGGACGACGAGTCATCTTGTTGTACTCGTCGCGGGAAAGCGGAGCGGGCTTGCCGTTGCCGCCTAGGAAACCGGTGACGCCAGGCGTGTTACGAACACACGTCCAAGCATCATCATCCATCTCCATGCGGACAAGGACATAACCCGGGAAAATCTTGGAATCCTTGGTCTCACGCTTGCCACCCTCTTTAATCTCGGTGACACGCTCCATAGGAATCTCGATATCAAAGATACGGTCCTGCATGCCCATAGTCTCGATTCGATGCTCGAGATCGGACTTAACACGGTTCTCGTATCCAGAGTAAGTGTGAACGACGTACCAACGCTTAGACATGGTTTAGCCCCTCAATCCAGAGAACAGAGCAAGAGCCTCGCCAAAGCCAGCATCGAGCAGAGCGATGACGACGCCGACGACGATCAGAGAAGCGCAAACGACGACCGAGTAGTTCACGAGCTCCTTCTTATCGGGCCACGTGACACGCTTCATCTCGGACTTGACCGAAGCGAAATACTTCTTGGTGCGGGCGAAGAAACCAGGCTTCTCGTTCTTCTTGGACTTCGCAGCCTTCTCGTTCTTCTTGGCAACGGCCTTCTTGGCCTCAACCTTGGAGTTGGCGGCAGCGTTGTTGGCAGGCGCCTGCTGCTGAGCCTTCTTCTTGTTCTTCTTGTTGGCCATTTGGGTTACCTCCGCGCAATGCGCTTATACATGAGTAAACCGTAAGCCCCCAATTGGGAGCTTACGGAATAATGACTGGCACGCCAGGAAGGACTCGAACCCTCAACACTCGGTTTTGGAGACCGATGCTCTACCAATTGAACTACTGGCGTATGTGACTAGAGACTAGCGAGTCTCTTTGTGCAGCGTGTGGTGACGGCACCAGGGGCAATACTTCTTGATCTCCATACGATCAGGCATGGTCGACTTGTTCTTGGTGGTCGTATAGTTGCGGCGCTTGCACTCAGTGCACGCAAGAGTAACTAGAGTACGCATGTATCCTGAACCTTTCATTTCCGCCCCGTACGGGCACGAGTTGTTACTTTATCAGCTCCACGTAAGTGCTGTCAATGAAAACCTCGAGTCAATTGGTTCTCGGTGGATCCATTCATATTTGGAACACATCAATGAAGCCATCGAGATCTAATCGACGGTGCATCCAGGACCATTGTCGATCCTCTCGACACCAGCAACGGCTCAATATCCATTGCAGAAAAGAACCCGGCACCCATATAAGTGCCGGGTTCTCTAAGTCAGCTATATCAAAGAGCTAATTTACTCAATGATCGTGGAGACGATGCCCGAACCGACGGTGTGGCCACCCTCGCGGATAGCGAAGCGCAGGCCCTCCTCCATGGCGATCGGGTGGATGAGGTCGCCCTCGATGGTGATGTGGTCACCAGGCATAGCCATCTCGGTGCCCTCGGGGAGCTTGACCGTACCGGTAACGTCGGTGGTACGGAAGTAGAACTGAGGACGATAACCATCGAAGAACGGGGTGTGACGGCCGCCCTCCTCCTTGGTCAGAACGTAGATCTCGCCGGTGAACTTGGTGTGCGGGGTAACCGAACCGGGCTTGCAGAGAACCTGGCCGCGCTCGATGTCCTCACGCTTGATGCCGCGGAGCAGCAGACCGACGTTGTCGCCAGCCTCGCAGAAGTCCATGGACTTACGGAACATCTCGATACCGGTAACGACGGTGTTCTGGGTATCCTTGATGCCGACGATCTCGACGGGCTCGTTGAGCTTGAGCTCACCGCGCTCGACACGGCCAGTAGCAACGGTACCACGGCCGGAGATGGTCATAACGTCCTCAACGGCCATCAGGAACGGGAGGTCGTTGTTACGAGCAGGCGTCGGGATGTACTCGTCGACGGCCTTCATGAGCTCGCGAATGGCGTCCATCCACTTGGCGTCGCCCTCGAGAGCGCCCAGAGCGGAGCCACGGATGACGGGGATGTCGTCGCCGGGGAAATCGTACTCGGAGAGGAGCTCACGGGTCTCCATCTCGACGAGGTCGATGAGCTCGTCATCGTCGACCATGTCGCACTTGTTCAGGAAGACGACGATGTAGGGAACGCCGACCTGACGGGCGAGCAGGATGTGCTCGCGGGTCTGAGCCATGGGGCCGTCGGTAGCAGCGATGACCAGGATAGCGCCGTCCATCTGAGCAGCGCCGGAGATCATGTTCTTGACGTAGTCAGCGTGGCCCGGGCAGTCAACGTGAGCGTAGTGACGGGCAGCGGTCTCGTACTCAACGTGGGAGACGGAAATCGTAATGCCGCGCTCGCGCTCCTCGGGAGCCTTGTCGATGTTCTCGAACGCAGTGAAGTCAGCCTTGCAGCCCTCGGTCTCGGAGAGAACCTTGGTGATGGCAGCGGTCAGCGTGGTCTTGCCGTGGTCGACGTGACCAATGGTGCCGATGTTAACATGCGGCTTAGTGCGCTCAAACTTCTCTTTGGCCATAAAGCCCTCCTCTTAACAGGTCGTCCCCGGACGGGACTTTGCCTTTATACCATAGTGGCCTCTCAACATACTATTGAGAAGCCACCGTGTTACCTATGGTAGCGGTGACTGGATTCGAACCAGTGACGCCACGGGTATGAACCGTGTGCTCTAACCAACTGAGCTACACCGCCGGATGGAGCCTGCAACCAGACTTGAACTGGTGACCTCTTCGTTACCAACGAAGTGCTCTACCGACTGAGCTATACAGGCACTTGACGGGTGGGAGCTATAGGATTCGAACCTATGTAGGCAGAGCCAACGGGTTTACAGCCCGTCCCCATTAACCACTCGGGCAAACTCCCAATCGTTCAAGTATCCGCAGGTTCTTTGGTCTTTTGGACCGTCGCCCCCGCGAACGAAGAAGATAATACGATGCCACCTTGGGGGCTGTCAACGAAAACCTCTAGATACACGGTGCCGGGCGTATCTATATAGCCGTGACCTGCGGTTTTATTGAGTTTGGATATGAAGGACAGTGGTTTTGGATACTGAGGTGACGTTTCCCAAGGTAACACTTTGCTGTAGTGGAGTACACCTTCAGTATCGAACTTCGATACCAGCTTATTTGCACCTATATATAGGTCGAGATCGGGGCTGCCCAGACAGAAGATTGCTCTTCCCAGGCAAAATCGAGCGTGGATTTTCTTCCGTTTGAAATCGAGCGTGGATAATCTCCCACTTTGCCGTGCCATCGAATCCAAAGTGGCAGATTATCCACGCTCATTCACTAGGCGGAAGATTTTCCACGCTCGTGTGTCCGATAATCCACGCTCGATGACGATGACCAACCTCGCCCCGGCCTATGTCTCGACCTGTAACAGTAAGAGGGTTATTCCTCCCCTATCTGTTACAGATCGAGATGTTTCGCAGAAACCCCCGCTTACGTCTCATTCTGTAACAGTAAGAACGGTTTTCAGCCTCTTCGTGTTACGGATCGAGATGTTATCGGCCTTCCCTTGGCAATGTTTCGATCTGTAACTATAAGGAGGGTCTTCAGCCCACTCGTGTTACGGATCGAGACAAACCTGAAGCTTGGTTGGCGCCAAACACGCTGACTTATCGACATAAATAGAAACGGGCCCTGTCCCACAAGGAAACAGAGCCCGAAACTCTCATGGAGCCAGTGACAGGAATCGAACCTGCAACCCACTGATTACAAATCAGTTGCGCTACCGTTGCGCCACACTGGCACACTTGGCGCTTTCACGCGAAGCGAGTTAAGAATAAAGGAATTGCGGACGGGGCGCAACAGGCCGCACGGCGTTATACAAATATGCAAAATCCAGCAACAACGCGTACCAGGCCCGTTCATTTCTGTCAGTGCGCCCTCAATCTTAAAACCATTCGCCAGAACGAATAGTTTTAATTACAATTGCTATATATAAAACTATTCGTTCTGGCGAAGGGTTTCGCGATGCTTACTACCAAAGAAGCCGCCGAGCTGCTCGGCATCACTCCGCGCAGGGTGCAGGAGCTCATAAAAAACGGAGCACTTGAGGCCCGCAAGGCTTCTGGTGTATGGCTCATCGACAAAGACAGCGTCGACACGCGACTCCGCTCTGTGACCAAAACGGGGGGACGTCCCCGCCGCGGCCACGGTAAGAGCGAGATCGCGTTCACCCTCATGAACCGCACGTACGAAGTCGCTCAGCTGGTCTACAGTACATCGCGAAAAGACTTTACCCACATCGGTGCCGACATCGATTACGCCCACGCCCCTATTGGAGTATTTGGCCCTAATAGCCCCATATCGCTAGACTCCTTCCGCATCTGGTGGCGCGGCCGCGGTATCCCGCTCGCACGCATTGGGCTAGCCTCCCTGCTTGCAGAAGCCGCTGTCGATGTTCCCGATGAACTCGTCCAGCGAAATCTCGGCCTCTCCTTATCCGACCAGTATTGGATTAGGCCCCAAGGTTCCGGTCTCACCTGGGAGGATATCAACTTCTTCAATAACGCCTTTGATGACGTCTCGCTGTCCATTGCACCCTTTGCCCCAGAGGGAAAAGCGGCTGCCGCAAAGCCCGATAACACCTCGGACGGCAATCTTCAAAAGTACTGGACGTGCGAGGGCGAACGTCGAATTCTGCATAAGGCAGGAGCGCACCTGGACCAGGAACCTTATAACGAGCTGGTGGCGACCGCGCTCCACCGTCGCATCCTAAACGCCTGCGATTATGTGCCTTACTCGCTCGAGGGCACGGGCACTTCCGCCCTGAGCACATGCGATGTCTTCTTAACTGATGAAGAAGAGTATGTCCCTGCGTTCTATGTAAACCAGCACGCAAACGCAGATGAACGGCTAACCGACTACGAGCGATATGTAGCAAACTGCGAGGAGCTCGGGGTGACAGGCGTCAAGGATGCCCTTGACCGCATGATCGTATGTGACGACATCATTGCCAACTACGATCGTCATTGGCGCAACTTCGGCCTCGTGCGAAACGTAAACACGCAAGCTTGCAGACCTGCCCCCATCTTCGATTCGGGCTCATCGCTCTGGTGCAACATATCACTAGAGGAGCTTAGGGCGGGAGAGCACAGTTTTACCAGCGCACAATTTCATTCAAGCCCCGCCAAACAAATGTTGCTCGTCGAGGACATGGGCTGGTTTGACTGCGACAAACTCGAAGGCTTCGTTGACGAGGCAATCGAGATTCTTTCCAGAAACGACGCGCTCACGGCAAGGCTGCCATATCTAAAAGAGGCGCTAACGTGGCGCCTCGAAAGAATGATCGACATCGCTGAATGGAGTTAGCGAGGCAGCATTGCCCCGCCAACTTCCCTACCTCCCGCGCAGGGCCTTGAGCTTGGCCAGGGCATCGGGGCTCAGGCGACTGCCCAGAGTCATCTTGATTTGTGGAGCTTCCTCGGCCTCGTGCACGTCGTTGTCGATCTGTTTGATCTCGTCCACCAGCATACGGCTCGAGATGCGCGTAACGCCCTTGCCCATGACGACGGCCTGGATCGTGCCGTCGCTCGACACTACAGAACACGCGCGGCCTTCCTCGCGCGCCTCGATGCAGAGCTTCTGCACCACGGTATCGGCCGAAACACCCGTCGGCGAAAACTCAATGCGCACACCGCGGGCCGGTAGGTTGGGGCGCTCGCTGGAGATATTGCCCGCGCCGTCAAATACGATCACGGCCTCGTAGCGGCCCTGGGCAAACGCAGCTACGTCATTAATGAGCGCCGTTCGCGCCATATCGTGAACGTCGCTGGAATACGGATCGTCGGAATGGTCGTACACGAGCTTTTCGTAGCGCGGCGTGCAGTGGATCACGTTGTAACCGTCGACCACCAGCAGCTCGGGCTTGTTGGAGTGCACCGTCGAGACTGGGTCGGCGATAGCCTGCGCAAACGCATTGCCGCCCACGCCATAGGTCGCGGCCGAAACAATCGGCTTGGCCGAGCCCTCGCCAAAGCGCTTGGCCTTGGACTTGGCACGGTTCTTTTTGGACATGCGCTACTCCTCCCCCATCAGCTCGCCGGTGTTGCGGCGCAGCCACTCAAAGCACAGCGCCGTGGTCGCCTGGGCAACATTGAGGCTCTCGGTCATACCGCGCTGGGGAAGCTTGGTCAAAAAGTCGCATTTCTCGAGCACCAGACGCGAGATGCCGTCGCCCTCGGAGCCCATGACGAGCGCCACGCGGCCCTCGAAAGGAGCATCCCAGCAACTGCCTTCGGCGTGCTCGGAAGCACCGCCCACCCAAAAACCAGCGGCCTTAAAATCGTCGAGCGCACGGGCGATATTGGGAACCTGCGCGATAGGCAGATGCATGACGGCACCGGCTGAGGTCTTATAGCTGCCCACGGTCACGCCGGCGGCACGCTTATTGGCAATGACGACGCCCGCCGCGCCCACAACCTCGGCGGAGCGCACGATGGCGCCAAAGTTGCCGTCGTCAGTCACGTGGTCGAGCACCACGACAAGTGCCGGGCCCTCGCCTGCGCGGTCGAGAATATCGGCGACATCGGCATAGGGGAAGTTGCCAACCTCGAGCGCGATGCCCTGGTGAGCGCCGTGGCTCGACAGTGCGTCGAGCTGCGCGCGCGGCACATACTTAATGCGGACACCCACGGCGTTGAGGTCGTCGACCAGGCGCGACAAGGCGGCATCGCGCTCCCCGCCCTCGGCAATGAGCGCGCACTTGATGGGAAAACCAGTGCGCAGCGCCTCGGCGGCTGCACGACGACCTTCGATAAACTCGCCCTTGGGAGCCTGGACAGCGTCGCGGTTGCGATCGCGCTGCGGACGTGCGGCCTGGGTGCGATCGCGCTGGCCCTTGGGAGCGGCAGCGCGGTCATTGCGGCGAATCGGACGCGAGCCAGAAGCAGCCTGCTTGCCGCCACGCGATGCACGCTTGCGATTGTCGGCCATAAAGCGACCTCCTAAATACAACTATCAAACGAAACAAATAGACCGACCGCCCGAGGTGCGGCAGATTGCCTTGAAAGAGGAGGGCATAGACCTTGAGGTCATGCCCGACGATTGAAAGGCAAGGTGCCGTGGCTCGGGCGGTCGGGTGCTTGGGAAACCCGCGGGGATTAGAGAGATTTGATACGAGTGCCGGCGGCGGTATCTTCAATCGTCAGGCCCAGGTCCTTGAGCTGATCACGGATGGCATCTGCCAGATCCCAGTTCTTGGCGGCACGAGCCTCGGCACGAGCCTCGAGAATCTTGGCAGCGGCCTCGTCCACGTCGTCGCCCGTGTAGGCAACCAAACCGGCGGCAACGCCCAGCAGGCCCAGCGGCAACTCGACCTTGGGCTCGGGAAGCTCAACGCCAAACGTATCGAGCAGCTCGGCCAGCGTATCGGCGGCAGCCAGGGCTGCGGCCTTGTCGGCAGCATCGCCCGCCTGCTCCAGATACTGATTGCACTCGGTGACAAAGCCAAAGACAGCACCCATGGCACCGGCGGTGTTAAAGTCGTCGTCCATGCACTCCTTAAAGGCGGCGCGGGTCTCGGCGGCCTTGGCGGAAAACGCCTCGGCGGCACCCGCATCGGCATCGGCCGTCGCATGGTTCGCAGCCCAACGAAGGTTCTCGACCGTACCGGCAATACGCGTGAGTGAGTTCTCGGCACCCTCCAGGCGCTCCCAGGAGAAGTCGAGCGGCGAGCGATAGCTCGTCTGCAGCATCAACAGGCGCAGGGCCGCGGCAGAGTGCTGCTCGAGCACCTCGGCCAGCGTAAAGAAGTTTCCGAGCGACTTGGACATCTTCTCGCCGTCAACCAGCAGCATGCCCGTGTGCATCCAGGTGTTGGAGAAGCCCTGGTGCCAGGCGCAGGTGGCCTGGGCGCACTCGTTCTCGTGATGCGGGAAGGCAAGGTCGGAGCCGCCGCCGTGGATGTCAATCGGGGTGCCCAGGTAGCGGTGTACCATGGCGGCGCACTCGGTGTGCCAACCGGGACGGCCCTCGCCCCAGGGGCTCGGCCAGCTGGGCTCGCCGGGCTTGGCGGCCTTCCACAGGGCAAAGTCGAGCGGGTCGTTCTTGTCCTCGTTCTCCTCGATGCGCGCACCCACCATAAGGTCATCGATGTTGCGGCCCGAGACCTGACCATAGTTGGGATCGCTGCGCACGGCAAAGTACACGTCGCCGTTATCGGCGGCGTAAGCGTGGCCCTGCTCGATGAGCGTCTTGATCATGGCGATCATGGGACCGATCTCCTTGGTGGCGCGGGGGCGCACATCGGGATCGAGCACGTTGGCGGCGCGCATGACGCCGATGAACTTGTCGGAGAACTCCGTCGCGACCTCGGCGGCAGTGCGGCCCTGCTCGTTGGCGCGCTTGATGATCTTGTCATCGACATCGGTGAGGTTCTGGGCGAACGTGACCTCGTAGCCGCTCGCGATGAGCCAGCGACGAATCACGTCAAAGCTGATGAACGTGCGGGCATTGCCGATGTGGATGTTGTCGTAGACCGTGGGGCCGCACACATACATGCGGACCTTGCCGGACTCGATGGGCTGGAACTCTTCCTTTTTATGGGTAGCGCTGTTGTAGATACGCATTCGTTACTCCTTAACGGTTTTCTGTAGCAGGCAAACGGCCCAGGCGCCGATTCCCTCGCCCTGGCCTTCCCAACCGAGCTTTTCGGTCGTAGTGGCGGCGACGCCCACGTTTTCGACGTCAACGCCCAGGGCATGGGCAAGGTTGGCGCGCATGGCATCGCGATGCGGGGTGATCTTAGGCTGCTGGCAGGCAATGGTGCAGTCGGCATCGACAAACTCAAAGCCCAGCTCACGCGCATAGTCCATTACGCGGGCAAGCAGCACCATCGAGTCGGCGCCCTCGTAGGCAGGGTCGGTATCGGGGAATAGCTTGCCGATGTCTCCCCCGCGGCAGGCGCCCAGAATGGCGTCGGCCAAGGCGTGCGCGAGCACATCAGCATCCGAGTGGCCCAGCAGGCCGCGCTCGTAGGGAATGTCGACACCGCCGATGATACATCGACGCCCCTCCACCAGACGGTGAACGTCGTAGCCATGGCCAATGCGCAGGTTACTGAACATGGGGAAGGTCCTCTCCCTCGGCCATGCGGCCAAGCAGAATCGCGGTTACGGGACGCAGGTCCTCGGGCACCGTCACCTTAAGGTTATCGCGTGGGCTCTGGACGCAGCGGACGCGCCCACCCATGCGCTCGACCAGCGACGAATCATCGGTACCGATAAAGCCCTCGGCAATGGCTGCAGCGTGGGCGCGCTTCATAGCATCGACGCTAAAGATCTGCGGCGTCTGCGCTGCCCAGTAGAGCTCACGCGGCGGCGTCTCGACGATATTATCGCCGTCAACGATCTTGAGCGTGTCGATCGCGGGCTGACCGCACACGACACCGTCGAGGGCACGGTCGCTCACGAGCACGTCGATAGCGTGGTCGATGGCCTCGGTCGTAATGAGCGGACGAGCGCCGTCGTGGATGGCGACATATTCGAAACCCGCCGGAACCGCATGCACGCCGGCACGGGTGGAATCCTGACGGGTATCGCCGGCATCGGCAAAGCTGATGGGCG
This sequence comes from Collinsella sp., assembly GCA_018373675.1. GTDB lineage: Bacteria > Actinomycetota > Coriobacteriia > Coriobacteriales > Coriobacteriaceae > Collinsella. The sequence continues at coordinate 49,202 of JAHAGQ010000010.1, forward strand.
TGTCATAGTCAAACGGGTCGATGGCCAGGCGGCGCATCTCGGCACGGCGCTCGGCAGGGCAAACCACGACGATATGGCCGACCTTATCGCTACGATCGAACGCGCGGATGGACCAGCTCATGAGCGGACGGCCCGCCACATTAACGAGCTGCTTGCCGCCGGGATTTCCAAAGCGCTGGCCGCTGCCGCCGGCAACGACCACGGCGCATACGGGCGCCATTATGCGTTCCCCTGTTTGGTGCCCTTCATGCGGTACAGCGAGTCCGCAAGAATGGCAGGGTTGTTGACGCCAAAGTCGCCCAAGCGCTCCGGATCCTCGCTGATGTCGTCCATGAGCTCCTGCAGCGAGCCGTACTCGTCGACGATCTTCTCGGCCACGCCGTCGCGCACGACGGACACGCGCGAAAGCGTGCGCAGGCCCAGCGGCGTCATGACGGAGTCCTCGTCCAGGTCGTCGTAACCCAGAACTGCCGCCACGTGCTGCGGGTCGGACAGGTCCTTAGGCGTCATGCGGCTCAGCTCGGCGCGGATCTTCTCGGCGTTTGCCTCGGAGGAATCGCTTGCGTAGTCGCGGATCATCAAGTCGTATTCGGTATCCATGCTGGAGCCCGCGAGCTGCTCGAGCTGCATCTGCACGAGCTTGCCCTGGTTGCCCAGCTTGACAATGCAATCCTTAAGCTCGGTCTTTGCCTGCTGCATGATCTCGAAGCTCGAGAAAATACCGGTAATGTCGGCGAGCGTGACGTAGTCGTCGAGCTCGAGGGCCGTCAGGCGCAGCAGGGAGCGGTCGAGCGACTGACGGGTAGTCTGGAGCGTGGCGACGAGCTGGTTGACCGAGCTCATGATGGTGGTGACGGGCTGGATCTCGTAGCTCTTGCCGTGAACGTACACGTTAACGACGGCGCGACGAGCCGAAACCGAGATCACGATGGCGTCGGTGAGCACCGACATGCGAGCGGCAGTACGGTGACGCATGCCCGTCTCACTCGTGGCAAGCGAGGGATCGGGATTGAGGTGGAAGTTGGCGCGCAGGATCTGGGTGAGGTCGCCATCGATAACGATGGCACCGTCCATCTTGGAAAGCTCGAACAGGCGGTTCGAGGTAAACGAAATGTTGAGCGGGAAGCCGTCGTTACCGGCAGCGAGCACGTTTTCGGTGTCGCCGACGCAGATAAGGGCACCCAGGTGACCGGCAATGATCATGTCGAGGGCGGTGCGGATCGGCTGGCCAGGTGCCGTCAGGCGAATGGCCTGTTCCATACGCTTTTGCAGCTCGTTCTTATCCAAGGCATCGCTCCCATCGTATACGCTCCATAAACGTCAATAAGTTTCTCACGGTTTGCCCCTGTGACGCCCGCAAAATCCGATGCTTACAGAATGAGCGAACACAGCTGAGAGCCCCAATCCAAATGAGCTGCTTATGTGGTAGCATCGGGATTCGCATAAATGAGGGAGTAGTCGCGTGACCGGGTTCGCCTCCGGTGGCGCGGCAAGTCAACATACTGGCCGATGCGGTCTGGCTTGCCTTAATGAACGAGACTCGTGGCTGTGCGCACAACGCGTACGCCACGGGTCTTTTTGTTACTCCCCCAAGAGGTACACGCGGGCCCGCCCGCAGAAAGGGAGCCAGACTATGGGACTCGCAGAGCTCGTATTGCTCGCTATCGGCCTTTCGATGGACGCCTTTGCCGTATCCATCTGCAAGGGCCTTGGCATGAAGAAGATCAACCTTAAGGTCGCCGTAGTGCTCGGCCTGTTCTTTGGCGGCTTCCAGGCCGGCATGCCCGTAATCGGATGGGCGCTCGGCAGTCAATTCATGAGCATCATCGGACCCATCGACCATTGGATCGCCTTTATCCTTTTGGCCTTTATCGGCGGCAAAATGCTGTGGGAGGCCTTTACCGAAGACGAGGATGAGGACGAGAGCGACGGCAAGGATGCCGAAAAGATTGACCTGGGTGAGTACCTGATTCTGGCTATCGCCACCTCAATCGACGCCCTGGCCGTGGGCATCTCATTTGCTGCGCTCTCGGTTGACATCGTTCCCGCTGTATCGCTTATCGGAGTCACAACGTTTATCTTCTCCGTCGCCGGCGTAGCGATCGGCCACACCTTTGGCGAGCGCTACGAAAAACCCGCCACCATCGTGGGCGGCGTCGTGCTCATCCTCATCGGCCTCAAGATTTTGCTGGAGCACCTGGGGATTTTGGTGCTGTAAAACACCCTTCAAAACTAAACGTCCGTATGAGGCCTCATGCAGAGTTTTGCATGAGGCCTTTTCATGCAGACTTTTGCATGTCATACTGATATGCAAAAGTCTGCACGTTAGGAGATCGCCGTGGATATCCTTCCCATCACCACGCCGCGCCAAGCCGGCATCTACGTGCGTCAGGCGCGCGAGGCGCAGGGGATCACCCGTGCCGCCCTCGCTAAAAAAGCCGGTGTTTCGGAACGCCTGCTCGCATCGCTCGAGCTAGGAGACGCCACCGGCATTCGACTCGACAAGTTGCTGACCGTCTTTAACGCACTCGGCATTGGTCTCTTCGCGCAAAGCGATAACGACTCCATCGCATCGCCCTCCGAACATCCGACGACGATAGTGAACCTCCCTATCGCGAACTCGAATACCCTGCCAAAGCCAAGCGCAGGCAGACGACCCACTCGACAAGGAACGCCATCTTCCTATGGTGCCTTGCTGGCCCAAATCGCAGCCGAGCAAGGCCTTTCCGGCACTTCAAACCTCTCCTTTGGCTGCAAGGTTGTGAAATAAATGGCAGAGATGGAGCTCGCGACCCTCATTTGTGGCGAAATCGCCGGCACTCTCCGCCAAGACGAGCATGGACTCTGCAGCTTTGCATACGCCCCAACCTATCGCGGAGCACCGTTATCGCTAACAATGCCGCTTTCCAATCGCACGTATGGCCATAGCATCGTCCGCCCGTTCCTATTTGGCCTTTTGCCCGACAGTCAAGAGCAGCGTCGCGCTATTGCCACCGAGCATGATGTTGCATCCAACAACCCCGTCGCCCTCTTGTGCCATATCGGTCTAGACTGCGCGGGGGCCGTTCAGTTTTGTCGAGCCGATCAATTAGACGCCGCCCGCGGCAGGGTCTCGGCATACCGCCCGCTTACCAATTCTCAAATCGCTCACAAGCTCAAAGCAATTCGCGATGACGAAAGAGAGACATGGATGGGCTCCAACGAAAGCTGGTCCCTGGGCGGCAATCAAGGCAAATTTGCACTAGCTTGGCATGATGGCCAATGGTGCGAATGTCTAGGGTCATCCCCCACTACCCATATCTTCAAAAATGGTGTCGTTGGGTTCAAACATCAGGCCTTAAACGAATTCGTCTGCATGAAAACGGCTCGGCGTGTTGGCATTCCAACTGCCAACGTCTCCTATTACACATTTGAAGACGAAGCCGCGCTCGTCGTTGAACGGTACGACAGAATGGTCAATAGCAGCGGAAATATCGAAAGGCTGCATCAGGAGGACTTTTGCCAGGCGCTCGGTGTATTGCCAATCCAGAAATACACCGCCGACGGAGGACCAACTACACGAGACATCCAAGAACGACTGATTAACACAGTCCCCCACCACATGAATCTTGTGCTTTTTACCTATATGTTGTTCTATAACGCCATTATCGGAGCGCCTGACGCACACGCTAAAAACTACTCGCTCATCCTTGGCAAAGGCACAAACGCGGCGCTCGCACCCATGTACGATGTCGCATCGGGGCTGGCATACGAGCGCATGCGCCGCCGGGCGCGCCTTGCCATGAGCGTTGGCGGCGAAAATCGTGTGGGGCGCATCGGTCCAGGCGCTATCCGCCGATACCACGGTATGGGCGACCCCGCGCTGGAGGCGGCACTCACCGATGCCGGGCTATCCGAGAAGTTTTGCTTTGCGACCATGATGGACCTCGCCTACGAGGTGCCCATTTGCATGGAAGAGGTCATGGACGAATACGCCGACCTGCCCGGCATGGCGGACCTGCGCGAGCATATGCTCGGCCCCGTCCGCGAAAACTGCCAGCGCACCCTCGACCTCATCAAGGCAGAAATGGACTAGGTGGCCTTAATTTCGCAATTATCAAACAAAAGAGAGGGGACACCCGTCGCAAAAGACCGGGTGCCCCCTCTCATAATGTCATTTGCAATCCGCTAGCACGTGGCTCGGACTGCTGCTAGCGCAACCTTTACGCAGCGAGGCGCTTGAGGACGTCGATGAGCAGCTCGTAGAAGCGCTCGGCAGAAGCGAGCTCCATGCTCTCGTCCGGGGTATGGACATCGGAGAGCGTCGGGCCCACGGCGATGGCGTCCAGGCCGTGCAGAGCCTCGGCAAACAGGCCGCACTCAAGGCCGGCGTGAATGGACTCGATGCGCAGCTCGGAGCCAAAGAGCTCTCGATAGCTCTCGACAAAGACTTCGCGGACCGGCGAATGCTCGGCATAGCTCCAGCCGGGATACTCGAACTCAAACTTGGCGTCGAAGCCCAGGACATCGGCAAGCGTCTGCAGGCGGTCCTTGAACTCGTTCTGCAGCGAGGTGATCGAGGAGCGCGGGGACAGCATAATCTTGACCTCGTCATCGGAGGTGGCGACCACGCCGATGTTGGAGGAAACCTCGACGGAGCCGTCGGTGGCGACGTTGCGGCGAATCACGCCGTTAGGGGCAAGACGCAGGGCGCGGATGAGGGCAAGCGCGGACTTCTCGTCCATGGCCTCGACCTCGGCGTCGTCGGCAATCTCGACGGTGCAGGTAAAGCCGGGGTCGAAGACCTCGAGCTCGGCAGTGACGTCGGCGATGATGCCCTTTGCGATCTGGGCCGCGGCCTCGGCGGCAGCGTGATCGGCATAGACCAGAACGGCCTTGCACTCACGGTTGATGGCGTTGTCCTTGGTGCCGCCGTTGAAGCTGACGATGGCGGGCTCGCCGGCGACCATCAGGCGGTCGATGATGCGGGCCATGATGAGGTTTCCGTTGCCGCGCTCCAGGTTGATATCACTGCCGGAGTGGCCGCCCAACAGACCGGAAATGTCGAGCGTGAGGGTGCTACCGGTCTTGTGCTCGCGCACGATGGGGCAGGTGTAGGTAACGACGACGCCGCCGGCGCAGCTGACGGTGGCAACGCCCTCCTCCTCGGAGTCGAGGTTGATCATGGTGCGGGCGCTGATCTGGGACTTGTCGAGCGTCTCGGCGCCAACCAGGCCGGTCTCCTCGTCGGTGGTGAACACGCACTCGAGGGCCGGATGGGCAATCGAATCGTCGTTGAGCACAGTAAGCATAAGCGCGACGGCGATACCATTGTCGGCGCCCAGGGTGGTGCCGTTGGCGGTAAGGACGCCGTCCTTGACGACCAGGTCGATACCATCGGTCGTAAAGTCGTGCTCAACGGAGCCCAACTTGTCGCACACCATATCGATGTGGCCCTGCAGCATCACGGTCGGGGCATTCTCGGCGCCGGCAGATGCGGGCTTGCGAATGATGACGTTGTAGACCTCGTCCTGATACACATCGAGACCGCGCTCCTTGGCAAACGCGACCAGGAAATCGCTGATGCCCTTCTCGTTGCCAGACCCACGGGGGATCGCGCTGACCTCCTCAAAGAAATGGAACAGCTGGGCGGGCTCGTAGCCGGTAATCTTGTAGTCCATGGTGCCTCCTTGGCGCAACTGGTTAGACAGTAAGACATGCGACTTGTATATTCCCAGACTTTGCGTGCATAAACCAGTCGAAAACGCCGAGCGCCCTCGCATCATCGGCTAACGGTGGACCGTATAGCGTAACGGTCACAACTTCCGCAGCTCTACAAATCGAGGCGCCCTTTCCGGAGCGCCTCGATTGCGCGTATCAAATTGTCGCCACGCCCTACAGCGCGCCGGAACCGGCTTGCATCATGCCGCCGGGGCCCGAGGTCACGCCGCCGCTCACGGGCGCGACGTTGCCGGTGTGCGGAGCCGCCGGGGCGGTATCGCCACCGAGCGTGCCCGCCGGACGCGGTGCCGGAATCTCGCCCGTGCCGTGACTAAAGACAAACTTGCCGTCGGCCACATCGCACTGAACGGTATCGCCCTCGCCCCACTCACCGGCCAGCAGTTCCTCGGACAGCGGGTCCTCAATGAGCTTTTGGATGGCACGGCGCAGCGGACGCGCGCCATTGGTGAGGTCGGTGCCCTCGGCCACAATCTTGTCGTAGGCCGCATCGGTGAGCTTGATGTTCATGCCGTTGGCAATCAGGCGTTGACGCAGGTCGTCCACCAGCAGGTGCGCGATCTTGGTCAGATTCTCGCCCGAAAGCTTCTGGAACACCACGATGTCGTCGATACGGTTGAGCAGCTCGGGGCGGAACAGGCGCTTAAGTTCGCCCATCGCACGACCCTTAATCTCGCTCGAGGTAAGACCCTGCTCGCCGGTGGTGCCAAAGCCAACGCTCGCATCCTGCGCAATCTCGCGGGCGCCCACGTTGGACGTCATGATGATCACGGTGTTGCGGAAGTCAACCGTCTTGCCCTGGCTATCGGTCAGACGACCCTCCTCCAGCACCTGCAGCAGGATGTTGAAGATGTCGGGATGCGCCTTCTCGATCTCGTCGAACAGCACGACCGAGTACGGGTGGCGACGAACGGCCTTGGTGAGCTGGCCGCCCTCGTCGTGACCGACGTAACCCGGAGGGCTACCGATGAGCTTGGAGACCTCGAACTCGCTACCGAACTCGGACATGTCGAAGCTGATGAGTGCATCCTTGCTGCCAAAGAGGTACTCGGCGAGCGTCTTGGCGAGCTCGGTCTTGCCCGTGCCGGTGGGACCCAGGAAGATAAAGCTGCCGCCGGGGCGACGCGGGTCCTTGAGCGGCGAACGGCTGCGGCGCACGGCCTTGGCAACTGCCTCGACAGCCTCATCCTGACCGATGATGCGCGTCTTGAGCACGCTTTCGGCTTGCAGCAGGCGACGGCTCTCGCTCTCGGTAAGCGAGGACACCGGCACGCCCGAAGTCACGGACACGATGTCGGCGATCTGAGAGACATCGATGGTGAGCGGGCTGGCGTCGAGCTCGGCGGTCCAGGCGGCCTTGGCCTCGGCGAGTTCAATCTCGGCGGCCTTCTGCTGCTCGGTGATCTCGGCGGCCTTGTTCATGTCGTCGCTCTCGGTGGCCTCCTGCGCGGCGGCCTTGAGCTCCTCTATGCGATGCTCGGCCTCGCGCACCGGCTCGGGCGCGCGATTCGCGGCGATGCGAGCGCGTGCGCCGGCCTCGTCAATGAGGTCGATGGCCTTATCGGGCAGGAAGCGATCCTGGATGTAGCGGTTGGAAAGGTTCGCGGCGGCCTCGATAGCACCCTGCGTATAGCGCACATGGTGGTGCTCCTCGTAGCGCGGCTTGAGCGCGGTCAGGATCTTGACCGTGTCCTCGACGCTCGGCTCCTCGACATCGATGGTCTGGAAGCGACGCTCGAAGGCCGGATCCTTGGTGAGGTACTTGCGGAATTCCTCGGCCGTGGTGGCGCCGATAATCTGGAAGGCGCCGCGCGCGAGCACGGGCTTGAGCATGGAGCTCGCGTCGATGGAGCCCTCGGCAGAACCGGCACCGATGATGGTGTGCATCTCATCGATAAACAGGATGACGTCGTCGGCCTCGGTGGCCTCCTGGATCACGTTCTTGAGGCGCTCCTCAAACTCGCCACGATACTTGGCGCCCGCCACGAGGCCCGGCAGGTCGAGCGTCCAGATATTCTGGTTCATGAGGTTCTCGGGCACGTTGCCGGCTGCAATCTGCTGAGCCAGGCCCTCGACGATGGCCGTCTTGCCCACGCCGGGGTCGCCCAGAATGAGCGGGTTGTTCTTGGTGCGGCGCGAAAGAATTTCCATCATACGCTGGACTTCCTTTTCGCGACCGATCACGGGGTCGAGCTCGCCATCGCGCGCCTTCTGCGTGAGGTTGGTCGCGAACTGCTTAAGCGTATCGGTGCCACTCCCCTTTTGCTGAGAGGCATCCGAGCCGCTAAAGAACGGCAGGCCCGCACCGGGACGACCAGCACCGGCGCCGGCGAGCGGACGCTTCTTGTCCTGGTCCTTGGCAGTGAGTTTCTCGATAGCCTTTTTGATGGAGGCGGACGACACACCCAGGCGCATGAGGATGTCCATGGCCATGCCGTTGCCCTCTTCGACGATTCCGATCAGCAAGTGCTCGGTCGACACGTAGGTCTGGTTGTTCTCACGCGCCACGCGGAATGAACGCTCCATCACACTAATGACGAGCGGCGTAAAGGCGAGCTTGGCCGCCTCGGTCTCCTCACTGGGCTCGGGAACCGTGGTCTGGACCTCCTTGAGGGTGTCCATGATGTCGTCGTAGGAGATATCAAGCGAGCGCAGCGCCTCGGCAGCGATGCCCTCGTCCTCCTTGGCGAGTGCGAGCAGCAGGTGCTCGGTGCCCACCTTATTTGAGTGCAGATCGAGCGCCTCCTGTTTGGCCATCGACATGACCTTGCGCGCTCGATCGGTAAATCTATCTAACATGCTCGTTTCCTTACATGAGTTCATCGAAATCAAAACGCCCGCCCGTCGGCGGCGCTTTTGTCTCTTTACCCACAGGTTGTCTATGTTAACAGCTGGAGGAATATCTATAAACCCGGCTCACATGAATGCAGGTTATGACCGCATCGCGGGACTCACCGCGCGATGCGCGACAGGCGCCCCGCAAGAGAAACCCTAGGCGTCTTTCACCACGTCGGGACTCGTCGCACGCGATGCGCGATGGGCATCGGCCTCCTCGGAGACGCGTTCGAGCAGCTCGGATGTATCGACGCCCTCGACTTGCGCGACCGTTTCCACCGTCTGCATGGCGACCGCCCTCAGGTACGCGCACGCGCTGTCCCCCGGCTGCTCGAGGTCTATCTCCTCGCCGCCCTCCCGGGCAAAGCCGACCGCCATCACAAAGCCCATGATGCCCGAGACCAGAAAGCCCACCGCAAAGCTCGAATCTGCCTTGAGCTCTTCTCCGTCGGGGTGGACGATCTCTCTCACGCGGTCGATGATGATCGTATGGATGCCCTGCACGACCTGCTCGGCGGCACCCGCCCTCATGGTGATGACAATGCGCCGCAGCAGGCAGCGGACGTCGCGCCGGTCGAACGCCGAAAGGTCGCCCTCGCTCGAAAAATGCCAGAGGGCATCGGTGATGAGCTCGTTATCCTGCAGCAGCTGGGCTATGGCGATGGCGACGAGTTCATCGAAATCGTGAAAATAGTAGTAAAACGTTCCGCGATTGCACTGGGCGGCGCGGGTCACCTCGCCAACCGACAGCTCGAAGATGCTGTTGTTCTCGATGAGCTCCCAAAACGCCTCGATGATACGGGTGCGTGCATCGGGCGCATCGGCGTCCTTACGCGGTCTCGCCATGCGCCTCACCGCACCCCTGCGCCTTGGCGTTCATGATGAGCATCTGAAGACGGTTCTCCACGTTGGCGAAGCTCACGTCGGGATCGTAGTCGAGCGGCAGGAACTGCGCCGTGGGATACTGCTCCTTGAGCGCATGGATGAGCCCGCGCCCCACGACATGGTTGGGCAGACACCCGAACGGCTGCAGGATCACGAAGTTGCGGCAGCCGCGCTTGGCGTGCTCGAGGATCTCCGCCGGAATCAGCACGCCCTCGCCCGCATCGAACGTATGGTGCAGGATCTTATCGCTCGCGCGCACGAGCTCGGGCATGCGCGTCGGCGGCTCGTAGAGCGGGCTCGCCGCGCCCAGGCGGTCGCAACGGTCGTGCGCGAGCTCGAACAGGTTGTCCGCCGTGGCGTACCAGGCCTTTTCGGGCAGCGACAGGTCGACGTGGAACTCGCGCGACTGCGCATGCTTGTAGAAATAGGTCTTGCGGATCACGTCGGTCATGCGCGCCTCGATGACCTCGAGCCCGTTGTCCTCGAGGTAGCGCTCAATCTCGTGGTTGGCGCCGAGATGGAAATTGAGCAGGTACTCGCCCACGATGAGAACGGTCGGATGCGGGTTCGAGCGGTCGTACGGAACGGCGTCCATGATCGCAAGCGCGCGTTTGAAGCCCGTCGCCTGGCCTCTCAGCCCGGAGCGCTCCATGCCCTCGATAACCTCATCGAGCGCGCGGTCGAACGCAGCGTCCGCCGCGCCCTTCTCGAGCTCGTAGGGACGGATGCGCCTAAGCATGGCCTCGAGGGCATCGATCATGGGAAGACCGTAGGCGATCTGGATGCTCGGGCCAAGGCCGAGCTTGAAGCCCGGATGCGCATTGTGGGCATCGACGTCGTCGTTGGTGAGCACCGGGACATAGTCGTATCCCGCGTCGTCGAGCGCGCGGCGCAGCAGGGGCATGTAGTGCGTCAGGCGGCAGTCGCCGATATACTTGCCAGTCACCACGGCGACGTCGTGCGGGTCGTACTTACCGCTCTCGAGTGCCGCGAGCGCCTCGCCGATCACGATTTGCGCGGGGAAGCAGATGTCGTTGTGCACATAGCGTTTGCCCAGGCGGATGGCATCCTCGCGCCCGATATCAAGGGCCTCGGCGCGCACGCCCTGATTGCGCATCGCCGCGGTCATGAGCCTGCAGAACGCATGGGAGGTGTTGGGGACCAGCGCGATCTTGTCGTGCCGGTCGCGCTTGGTGTACTTGACCTTATACGGGTCGTCGAGCGGATGGACCGCGTGCACCCGGGCGCCCTCGGCACGCTCCTCCGCGCGACGACGGTTGACCGACTCGATAAACGAACGCACACGAATGCCCATGGGACCGGCGACGTCGCTCTCATCGAGCTTGATCATCATCGGAACCTTGGAGCCCATCTCGCCCATCATGCGCGCGATCTCGTCGGTGAGATACGCATCGTGGCCGCAGCCGAAGCTGCCCATCTGCACGAGCTCGAGCTCGGGCGTCGATGCGACGATGACCGCGCACGACAGCATGCGCGCATGATAGTTGTTCACGATGTCGATGCGGCTGTTGGAAAGATCGACGTTGCAGACCCCCGGCACCGCATCGGGCGTCAGCACGGGGATGCCGCGCTCAGAGAAGAGCTTGGGCAGCCCGTGGTTGACCAGCGGGTCGTTGTGGTACGGGCGCGAAGCGATCACCACCGCGTAGCCGCCGTCCTCGCGCACGTTCTCGAGCACCTGCCTGCCGCGCAGCTGCAGCTGGTTCTCAAACGTCTCCTGCGCGCGGTCCGCCTGCTCGGTCGCCTTGGCAACCAGGTCGGCATCGATATCGAAGGTCTCCTTGCACCACGCCTTGAGCTGGCGGTTTCGGTCGCCCTCGTCGTACCAGTGGAACAGCGGCGTATCGAACGGAACGCCGAAACGCTCCTCCGGGTTATCGGAATTGCGCATCACGTAGGGGTATCCCTTTACGACGGCGCACATCCACTCGCTGGTAGAGGCGGTGTTTTCGGTGGGCACCGTCGTGATGATGGGCATGAAGATGCGGTCGACGCCGGCGTCGACGAGATTGCGGATGTGCCCGTGGACGAGCTTGGCCGGGAAGCACACGGTGTCGGATGTGACGTGCGCCAGACCGCGCTCGTACATCGCCTTGGTGCTGCGTCCCGAGACGCGCACCTTAAAGCCGAGCGTGCTGAAGAACGTCGACCAGAACGGCATGGTGTCCCAGAACTCGAGCACACGGGGAATGCCGATCGTGACATCGCGCCCCCCGCAGACGGGAACCGTGGGGTACGACTCGAACAGCAGCTTCTCGCGGTCGACAAAGAGATTGGGGGCAGCCGCGGTCCGGTCGCGCCCCGTGCCGGGTGCCTGTGCCTCGCAAGCACCCTGCGGACGCAGCTCCTCCGCCGCGGGAACCTCGCGCACGAGCTCATCCCATGAGATGGCGCCGCCGCGCGGGCAGCGATTGCCCGTGACGTAAAGCGAGCCGTCGCCAAATGCCACGACCGCGCGCTGGCAGCGGTTGTTGCACCGACGGCAGGTAACGCCGCCGAACTCGCGATGCTCGAAGCGCTCCACGGCATCGAGCCCGATAAACGACGTGCCGGCGTCGCCCTTGCGGCATTCCTCGCGCGCGAGCAGGGCGATACCGATAGCGCCCATCAGCCCCGGGTGGGGCGCACGCGTGACGGGTTTGCCCAGATACTGCTCGAATGCGCGCAGCACCGCGTCGTTTCGGAACGTGCCGCCCTGGACGACGACTTTGTCGCCCAGACGGTTGAGATTTGAAACGCGAATGACCTTGGTGAACACGTTCTCGATAATCGAACGGCAGAGACCGGCCATGATGTCGCCCGGACCCTTACCGCGCCGCTGCTCGGAAACGACGCTGCTGTTCATGAACACCGTGCAGCGGCTGCCGAGAACGGCGGGGGCTTTGGACGAAAATGCCTCGGTCGCGATATCCTCAACGGCTATTCCGAGGTTTTTGGCAAAACCCTCGAGGAACGAGCCGCAGCCCGCAGAGCACGCCTCGTTGACGACGATATCGGTCAGCACGCCGTGGTTGAGCCGGATGGCCTTCATATCCTGTCCGCCGATGTCGAGCACGAAGGTCGCATCGGGAACGCATGCGCACGCGGCGCGGGCGTGCGCGACCGTCTCGACCGTATGGTAGTCGGCGTGGAACGCGCGCGCGAAAAGCTCCTCGCCGTATCCCGTGGTGCCCACGGCATCGATCGCAAGCGTGACTCCCGCTGTCTCCCAGCGGTTCTTCAAGCTGACAAGACCCTGTTGGGCGACGTCGAGCGGTCTGCCGTTATTAGACGCGTAGAACGAATCGACAAGCTCACCCGCCTCATCGACCAGGGCGAACTTGGTCGTCGTGCTCCCCGAATCGATACCGAGCGCCACACGCACCGTCTCTCCGGGCGCATACGCATCCGGACCCTTTGCCGGCGTCTCTTTGCCATGGCGTGCCGTAAAATCCGCCTGCTCGGCAGGTGTGGCAAAAAAGGGCTGGGCAAGACGTCCCTCCCCGCTTGCGGGCGCGACCGTCTCGAGCTTATCCAGCCGGACAAAAGCGTCGGGAAGGTCGATCGGTTGGGACGATGCGAACATGTCGGTCAGCGACAGGGCGGCACCGCGCGCGACCATGATCTGCGGATCGCGCGGGACGATAACCTGATCGTCCGATAGATTCAGTTGCTCCCGGAACACGCGGACCAGTGTGGGGTTGTAGGCGAGCGCACCGCCCTCGAAGATTACCGGCGGCTCGATGTCGATACCCTGGGCCAGACCGCCGATCGTTTGGCGGGCGACCGCGTGAAGCGCCGAAAGCGCCAGGTCGGTGGTAGGAATGCCCTCGTTGAGCAGCGGCTGGATATCGGTCTTTGCGTACACGCCGCAGCGGCCCGAGACCTCGTGGACGGTCGTTCCCCGGCTTGCGAGCTGCTCGAACTCGCCCGATTCGGTGCCGACCCCCATGAGCTTTGCCATCTCGTCGATAAATGCACCGGTACCGCCTGCGCACGAGCCGTTCATGCGCATGTCGGCAACCTCGATGTCTCCCTTATCGTTGGTGCGGAAGAAGATCATCTTGGCGTCTTGGCCGCCCAGCTCGATGGCGCAGCGCGTCTGCGGATAGAACCTGCTGATCGCGAGCGCGTTGGCGACCACCTCCTGAACGTACGAGGCGCCCAGCGCGGTCGCGATATCGCGCGCACCCGAGCCGGTCACCGCAACGCGCAGCGACTCATGGGGAAAGCGCTCGGCGAGCTCGCCGAGCATGGCGCGCACGCTCGCTGTCTGACACGCCCCGTGGCGGCGATATCCCCACCACGCCTCGGTCATATCCTCGTGCATCGCGTAAACTTTGGTCGTCGTCGACCCTACGTCCAGTCCTACTAGCAACGCCATAATGCTCCGTCTCTCGCATTTTTCCTGCTAGAGATATACCACTCTACGTAATACAACAGACTGTTGTATTTAAACTCCGTATAAAAAGCGGCTGCCGAAACGCTTCAGCAGCCGCCGAATGCACCAACAGATTGTTCTGCGCGCTAGCACGTCGGGCAACGGAGCAGCACGGGCCCTCCGGTCATGCGCACCGCTCACGCCCGCGATGTCGCCGAGAGAGCTATCCACGCTTAGGGCTCCAACCAAGCAAGTCGCCCGCGCTCAGCAGATCCCTAAGCGAGCTACTCGCACTCAGGAGCCATAGCCTGCTCCAAGAGCTCGGCATGCTCCTCCTCGAAAACCGTCCCCACAGGGAAGGCGCGACGGAAGACGAAGTGGGAAATCGGACCGGCTACCAAAAGGTTCCACGGCAGCGCCATCACAAAATTATGCGGGATGTTGATCATCCAGATCGCGGGCACGGAATACAGGTTCGCAAGGATGCCGCCGGGCATGTGCGTCAGACCCTCGCAGGCACCGTACAGCGACATGATGATGACCATGGGAACGACCATGCAGGAGCTGACGGCGAGCGTCATGGCAAGTGGCGAGCTCTTGCCCGGCGTGACCAGGAATTTAAAAGCGAAACCCTTGGCAAGGGGGCTGGCAACAAACCAGTCGCAGCACATGGCAAAAATGTAGGCAACGGGGAAGCCGAGCCACGCGGCGGCAACAACCTCGCCGCTGATGGCCCCGTGCTGCAGGGCAACGTTGTAGATGCTCATCCAGAGCACCATGCAAAAGCACATGATAAAGGTGAACAGCAGGCTCTCTCGTTTGTTGATAGGCATAAAGGACAAAATCCTTTCTGTGTTACGCCGCGGCACCACGCAACAAAAACGGGCGGGCAAGATGGAGCTGTTGGGACTTCATCTCGCCCGCCCGTGGTACGTGCGTCTGCGACTACTTATGTGGTGGAACTACCCTAACACGAACGGCGCGCGCTTCGTAAGCGTTGAGTTTATGGAGATGCAGGGCACCAATAATCCCCCCGACCCCATAAGTTGCGGTGGAATACGGACTGTTTTGACCCTTTAAGCAGCAATTCAGTCCCTATTTCACCGCAACTCATTGGGGGTGCAAAGTACCCTGTCCTCTTTGCACCAATTAGCTGGTGTGGCGCCAGCGAGGGTCGGTGAGTGTACGTGCTACACCCAGACCAACGGGCAAAAACGCCACGATGAGCACTGCACGCACAAACCAACCGAGCATATTGACCGTATCGAAGGTGCACATGTAGTACATCGAGCGATACAGATACAGGCCCGGCACCATAATGACAATTGATGGCACCGTGAGGGCGATACGTGGGTAGGTGAGCTTGACTTCGGCCAAACTTGCCAGCAGTCCCGATACCAGCGCGCCGATAAACGCTGCCGCCTCGGGAGGCATACCTACGCTCAGGCCCAGAAAGGGAAACAGCGTCGGCGCATCGACGAGCGTAAGGCGCAAGGTATTGGACACGGCGCCGATCAGCCCAGCTGCCGCGGCCATCTTTACCGGGCTGTTGAACATCACCGAGAAGCCGAATACGCCAACGAAGCTCATCACCACGCGCAGGAGCGTAAGGGCAAGCGGCGAAAGGCCGAGCGGGGCAAAATCATCCGGTGCCAGCCCCACACACTCGGCAACCATCCAGCCCACAAGGGTCGCCATCACAATAATCGACACGGCATACGAAAGACGCTCAATGCCGCTTCGCATATCGAGCTTAGCGATGTCGAGGCCTGCCGTAATGAGGGGAAAGCCGGGAATCACGAAGAGCATGGCGCCGATATAGCCTTCTTGGTGCGACATTGCCCCCGGTACGACCTGGCCAAGGCCGAGCAATGCCAGCAGATACGAAACGCAAGCGAGCGCAACGCCCGTCGTCAGCGCGCTAAACTGGCCAAGACCCTGCTTGAGAATATGGGAGCGGGCAAAGTTACCGACACCAGCGCCTACGAATGCGCAGGCCATCTCGATAGGGCCGCCGCCGAGCAAAAAGACGAAGGCGCCGCAAGCACAGGCTGCCGCAAGGCCCTGTTGCCAGGGAGCGTAATCGGGCTTTGAGCTCTCAACGGTCCTGAGCATCTCGTGATACTCGTGCACCGTGAAGCGACGACCATAGGTCTCGATTTCCTTGAGGAAACTCTCCATCATCCAAATGCGATGGGTATTGACTCCCGTTGTGGGCAGGCTGACAACCTCGTTAAAGCAGTGGCCATCTTCGATGCAGGTGCACTCAAACGACAGAAGACTCAGGTCGACGTGAATCGTGACGCCCAGTACGGCAGCAACACGATTCATGGTATCGCGCACGCGCCAGGCACCCGTTCCGCTTGCCAGCATAAGCATGCCGGTGCGGCAGATGATGGATGACTTATCGGTAAGCGGAGCATCGACGGCAAGTTCATCGCCTGCCGTCACGATCTGGTGCCAGTCAGTTTTCATATGGAGCGCGCCGGCACGAACGCCATGGTGTAGGGGGGCTCTCGAAAGCAGCGAGTCAAGGCGCGAAGGCTGTGGGGGCTCCGTTGATTCGCCCTCGTCCTCGCCGGGCTCCTCATCGACCAGATCAAATGAGTCAAGCGGCGCTGGCTCGCGACGGTCGATCAGCTCCTCGTCCTCATCATCAAAGTAATTGAACTGATCGAGCATGTCCTCTTCGATTGCACGCTCGCTCACATCGTCCATACGGGCGCTCCCTTCCTACCGACTAACCCCCATCCTAGGCGGCAACGGCTAAAGGAAACATAAAAGAGACGGCTGTCATGCGAGCCATGTGCGCAATAGCCGTGGGTAGTCGTTTAATAACGTCCATTACAGTCGAAATTGTCAGCCCGGGACCATCTCGGGCTACGATTGAGGCGCGCCCAGAACGGGCCGCCGACCGGGCGCCCGCGCACGGCCG
>JAHAGQ010000011.1 GCA_018373675.1 Collinsella sp.
GATGCCGTTCGAGATGAGGGTCAAGACGCCGGCGCCCGACGGGGAGACGGCGAGTTAGCCGGCAGGTCGGCATGTCAATCCTGGTCTAACAGAGCCTTTCTTATTGCCGTCTTCAGCGTGGTGGTTTGTCATAGCTTCTCCAATCGGTTGATGTTCGTGCTGTTTGTTGATGTGTTGGTTGTCGTGAGTGATGTGCTTGCCGTGGGTGATGTGCTGACGTTGGGGTGCTATGCGGTTTTCAATGAGCCCGTGAGGCAGTTGCTGCAGGGGCGGGATGGAACGGCCCATGCAAGGCGGAAGGCATCGTGCTCAAAATCGAGACAGCAATGCCCTGGGTGCCTCACATGTGGCAGTTACCTCATTAAGTTGTCATTGCGTTTGGGGTTGTACTTTGCCGATCTTCCTTCTCTTACACGCTAAAACTCAAACTTCATATGCTCGATCAAACGATGACCACCGGAGCGGTCATCTTTAAAGTACGTTCGTTTTGCTGATTTGACAAGAACTAATTTCGAAATTTATTTCTACGGGATGAAATGGGGCCGGTGGGGCGGCCGCGTTCAGCGTCGTCAGTTTTGTATGTGGTTGCTCGGCGTATGGGACGGAGCGATTGTGCCCCACGGCTACACACTGTTCATGTTTGGGACAATATGACTTTTTCCCATTGCAAACGGAGTTGCGGTGGGTGTTCTGTATGATGACTCAGGCAAGGTTGTTCAATGACAGGGAGGCATATATGGCAATCAAAGCCATCGCGATGGATATCGACGGTACGCTCACCAACGACCAGAAAGTGATTAGCCCGCGTACGCGCGAGAAGCTGCTTGCGGCGCAGGAGTTGGGCATTAAGCTCATCTTGGCTTCGGGCCGTCCCGCATGGGGGCTGCACGCCTTGGCGCAGGAGCTCGACCTTCAAAACCATGACGGTCTGCTAGTTGCCTTTAATGGTGCGCATGTGGTCGACGCTCAGACCGACGAGGTGCTGTTCGATCAGGCTATGCCTGCCGACGAATTGCATCGCCTGATTGATCACCTGCGTAATTTTGACGTGATTCCTATGATTTCGCTCGGTCGTGATCTGCATGTCGAGGACTCGTACCATTGCATGATCACGCTGTCTGACGGCTCGCAGAAGAATATCGTCAAGTATGAGCGCGATGCGTGCGATCTTAAGATCCGCGAGGTGGAGAGCCTGCATGAGGTTGCTGATGCTTATCCCGTGGACAAGCTGCTGACGGCAGGCGATCCGGCCTACCTGCAGGCGCATTACGAGGAGATGTATGCGCCCTTTACCCAGACGCTTTCGGGCATGTTTACGGCCGACTGGTACTTTGAGTACACGGCGCCTGGTATCGACAAGGCCCGCGCGCTCGAGGGTGCCCTGCCCAAGCTCGGCATCGATGCCAGCGAGGTCGTCTCGTTTGGCGACGGCCAGAACGACAAGTCCATGATTGAGTGGGCCGGCACCGGTGTTGCCATGGGCAACGCCGTCGATGAGGTCAAGGCTGTAGCCCAGATGGTGACCGCCAATAATAACGAAGACGGCATTGCGGTGGCGCTGGATAAGCTGCTGGGTTAGAATCGCCGATAGTGCATGGCTCGGGCGTCCGCTTGCGGGCGCCCTTTTGTTAGGGAGGGTGCCGTGTCCGCATTTCCGTTCGACGCCGTTATCTTTGACATGGACGGCGTGATTGTCGATACCGAGTATTACTACCTGGGCGAGACTGCCGCGTTTGCCAAGGAGCTTGGGCTTAACCTGACTCAAGAGGAGTTGAATGGGCAGGTCGGTACTTCGCACCAGTTCTTCCTGCATATGCTGGTCGATTGGTTTGAGCGCGCCGGTAAGGGGCATTTCACTGGCGAGGAAGCGTTGGCCCGTTGGAACGAGTGGGCGCATAAGCGTCCGCGCGACTATCAGGCTTTGATTAACCCAGGCGCCGTGGATACGATTCGAGAGCTGCCGCGCCGTGGCGTTCGCGTGGCGCTTGCCAGCTCGTCTCCCATGGATAGCATCGAGGAAGTGCTCAACGCATGCGGGCTGTCGGATGTCTTTGAGTATGTGGTGAGCGGCGAGCAGTTTAAGGAGAGCAAGCCCGAGCCCGACATCTACCTGCATGCGCTGGACCTGCTGGGGCTGCCCGCGAATCGCTGCTGCTGCGTCGAGGATTCGGTGCCTGGCATCACTGCCGGCAAGCGAGCCGGCCTGACAGTCATTGCCAAGCGCGAGGAGCGCTTTGGCTTTAGCCAGGATGCCGCGGACAAGATTATCGACCAGCTGCCGGAGCTGCTCACGCTTTCTTAGGAGCGCGGTAGTTGCGCGTTTTTCGGGTCTGATGAGTAAATAGCCAACATTTTGGTGCGACACCTAGCATACTTTAAGCTAATGCGGGCTTAAGGGCTTGTTGAATGCCCTTAAGCCCGTTTTAGAATTAATTGTGCTGGGAGAGGGTATATGCCACCGACTGAAGGGCTAACTGACGGTAAAGCAGCGATACCGCTGTACCAACAGGTCATTGATATCATTAAAAACGAAATCAACTCCGGCGCCTACAAGGCAGGCGCGCGGATACCCAACGAATTCGAATTGGCTGAGAGCTATAAAGTTGGCCGCGTTACCGTGCGACGCGCTATTGAGGAGCTCGTCCAGCAGGGCTATCTAACGAAGCGACAGGGGAAAGGCACGTTTGTCAATGCCCCCAAGCTCAAGCGCAAGATTCGCCAGAAGGATGACGTTCAGAGTTTTTCGGACGCATGCCGCGTTAACGGAATGGAACCGGGGGCGTGTGTCATTTCGAGAAAGATACTGCCGGCGGATTCCACCGAAGCACAGTTCTTTGGTGTTCCCGTTGGAACTGACTTGATTTGCGTTGAGCGCGTGCGCACTGCCGATGGAGTCCCCGTCATGCTCGAGAACAACATATACGTTTACGAGGACAACGCCTATCTATCAACGGCACCTCTATCTAACCAATCCATTTTTGAGTTCGTGCGTAACCGGACGGGCCGTACGCCCGCGTTTACCGACCCGTGCACACTCGAGATCGCGTGTGCGTCGCCCGAGGTCGCTCGGCTGTTGGCAGTTCCCGTTGGCGAACCCTTGTTTTATATGGAAGCCTTCTTTTTCGATGAGCAGCGGCGGCCGTTTATTATCGGTCGTCAGCGAATCGTTGGGTCTCGCTACGTTTTTGACATCTAGGACATTGCGAATGGAAGCGCCCGGTGGATCATCTCACCGGGCGTTTCCATACCGTTCACGGCGCAAACGCGACCGTTCAACCGCGTTGCGGCAATCAGTTTGAAATTATCTTGATGAAGGAAAAAGCTGCTGGTAATCTATGGGACGTCATAGAACGTTTGCATTGTGCAAACGTTGAAGCGAGATGCGATGCAGTCTCGAGTTCTTTGGAGGTATCTATGTCAGATACGAAGGCGAAGAAGACAAACAGACGTTTTAAGTTCAAATTACCGCATGTCTATACGATCATGTTCTTGCTGATCGTTGTCTTTGCGGTCCTGACTTGGATCGTTCCCTCTGGTCAGTATCAGCGCAAGACGATTTCGACAGCGGCGGGCGAGCGTGAAGTCGCCGTTGCTGGAACCTATGAACAGGTCGATAAGAACTACACCGATTCCGAGACCGGCGAGACCATCAATCTGGGTCAGGATATCTTCGCGGTTCTGCAAGCGCCCACCAAGGGTATCCAAGAGGCTGCCGACGTCGTTGCGTTCGTCTTATTGATTGGCGGATCGTTCGCGATCATCACCAAGACCAACGCTTTGAATGCCGGCATGAGCCGTGTGATTAAAAAGCTCAAGAACAAGGACATCCTCATCATTCCCATCACGATGACGTTGCTGTCCATTTGTGGCACTACGTTTGGTATGTCTGAGGAAGCCCTGCCGTTCTATGCCATCTTCATTCCCATCATGATGGGTATCGGTTATGACTCGATGACGGCATTCATCATCTGCTTCCTTGGTCCTAACCTGGGATATTGTGCTTCGACCATCGACCCGTTTAATGTTTTGATCGCCCAAGGCATCATTGGCATCGAGGGTAATCCGCAACTGTGGCTGCGTGCCGTTTCTTGGGTCATCTTCACTGCCGTCGGTATCGCATGGGCCATGCGCTACGCCATGCGCGTCAAGAAAAACCCCGAGTCGTCCATTGTGTACGAGGACGATAAGCTCAAGCGTATTGAATTTTCCGTGACCGATGCCTCCATCGAGGAAGAGTTCACTATCCGTCAGAAGCTCGTGCTTATCGATTTTGCTTGCGGTATGGGCATTATCGTCTGGGGTCTTGTTACCCAGGGCTGGTACATGAATCAGATTTCCGCCGTGTTCCTTGGCATGGGCTTGCTTGCCGGTATCCTGGGCGGCCTTGACCAGCAGACGATCGCAGAGGAGTTCGTTAAGGGTCTCGCCGACTTTGCGTACGCTGCCGTCGTTATCGGTATCGCTCGCGGTATTCTGGTCATCGCCGAGGGCGGCATGATCATCGACACCATCCTCCAGGCGCTCGCTACCGCGCTCGCCGGTGCACCCGCCGCCGTCTACACCACGTTTATGTATGTCGTCCTTGGTCTGCTCTCTTTGCTGGTTCCCTCGAGTTCTGGCCTGGCGGCGCTCACCATGCCCGTTATGGGCCCCCTGACCGAGCTCATGGACCTCAATCCCGAGGCGGCCGTCACTGCGCTCCAGTTTGCCAACCAGACCATCAACACCATCAGCCCCGTGGCGGGCATGACGGTCGCCGGCCTTGCCGTGGCTAAGATTTCGTTTGGCCAATGGTGGAAGACCATTTGGAAGTTCTTCATCTTCATGGTCGTGTTTGGCTTGGTCATTACTGCCATTTCCGGCATGCTTCCGGCGTAGGTGGTTGTGATGTCCGATCGTTTGACGGTCCTGACGTCTAAGAGCGTCTTTACCGGTACGGGGGACCTGCCGTTTGAAGGTTTCGTAGCGGTCCGTGGCAATCGAATTGAGGCTGTTGGCACCAAGTGTGAGGTAGCTTCGTATTTGACCCAGGCGGACGAGGTAGTTGACCTGGGCGACCGCACTGTCATGCCTGGCCTGATCGATGTGCATACCTTCTATACAGGTTGGGCGCTGCGGACGTTGGGGTCTGATCTGTCCGGCATCGCTGATGCCAAAGAGGCCGTGTCGCTCTTGCGTGCATGGAAAGAAGGTCATCCGGATTGCGCGGCGGCTTTTGGCCACAACCTACCCGAAACGTTGGCATCGGATGCCGAGAACGCAAATACAGCAGCTGTGTTTGACGAGTGTTTTGGCGATATCCCTGTCGTCTGCTTTACGCCGGGCGCGGAGACCTGCGTTCTCAATGCTGCCGCCAGTGCGCGATATGGCTTTACACCCCAAGCGTGCTATGCCGAGAAGATCTGGCGCATGATGAGCGATTTCCTTGCGCTGCCCGAGGTGCGTGCCGGGTATTCGGACTACATGAGCATGCTTAACGAGCGCGGCGTTACCGCCATCAAGGAAATGGCGTTTGATGACTACTACGGCTTTGCCGACGAAATGGCTCGCCGTGAGGAATCTGGTGAGCTGACGGTTCGCGTCTCTATGATGTCGCAGCCGGTGGGCGCCGGTGCAAATCTGGCATATGCCCGCGAGGCGCGAGAGCGCTTCCGGGGACCGTTCGTTCGTTTTTCTGGCTTCAACCGTATGACCGATCGCGGCGTATGGGCGGGGCTTGCCGAGATGATTGACCCCTATGAGGGCACGGCCGATGCGGGCGCTGCCGGCAAGACGGTCGTCGAGGAGCCAGAGTGGGATCTGATTGAGAACGAGCTGCGTGCAATTGATGCTGAGGGCTTCCGATACTCCTTGCATTGCCAGGGCGATGGCGCCGTTCGCCGCACCGTGGCGCTCTATGCCTCGCTGCCTCGAGACGAGCATGGACGGATGCTTCGCCGCCATGCGATTACCGATCTCGAGAACTCTGACCCGACCGATCTTGTCGAGTTTGGCAAGTTAGGTGGAATTTGCGAGGTCTATCCGCAGATTCTGACGCTGGACCGGCGCGAGGATTGCCTGTCGATGATGCGTCGACAAATTGGCGAGACGCGACTTTTGCACAGCTGGAATCGCCGCGGCATGGAAGATTCCGGATGCACAGTGTGCTGTGGAACGGATTTGCCACTGCTGATTCCGAGCCTGGGCGAGTCAATCTACAGCGCGTGCGGCGGATTCTTCGCCGACGGACTGCCCGTGAATGAGGTCAACACGCTGACGCTTGTCGAGCTCTTGCGCGCTTGGACTGCCGGGGGCGCGTACGATCTGATTCGCGAAGACGAGCTGGGTACGCTTGAGGTTGGCAAGCTTGCCGATATCTGCGTGCTCGATCGGGATGTGTTCGACCTCGATTATCGCGACGCACGCGATCTTGCGGTTGATATGACGATGTCGGACGGACAAATCGTGTTCGATCGAAATAAGGAGGCATAAGATGTCTGAATCCAAACCGACGCTGCGTCGCGAGCAGATTGCGGGCATGAATATCCACTACATCATGTGGTCGCTCGATTACTTCCTTGATGTGCAGCAGCGCTTGGGCTTTGAGTCCATTGAGCTGTGGTGTGCAGAGCCGCATGTGACGCTCGACCATACGGGCTACTTTGAGGCTGAGGTCCTGGCGAAAAAGGCTGCAGACCGTGGGCTTAGGTATCGTACTCTGTGCCCCGAGAATGTTGTCTATCCTTGGCAGTACTGCGCACGCAAGCCGCTGCATGAACAGCGCAGCCTGGCGTACTTTAAACACGGCATTGAACTTGCCGAGGTACTTGGGTGCGACCGTATGTCCATCAACTCGGGCTGGGGCGACTGGGACGAGGACCGCGAGGAAGCCTGGAAGCGCAGCCGCGAGCACTTGTCCATTCTGGCGGAGTATGCCGGCGAGCACGGTCTGGTGCTTACGATGGAAAGCCTGCGTCCCGAGGAGAGCAACCTTGTGACGACGGTTTCCGATGCGAAGCGCATGATTGACGAGGTCGCGAGCCCGTACTTACAGCCCATGGTTGATACAACCGCGATGGGCGTTGCAGGCGAGACGCTCGAGGACTGGTTTGCCGCCTTTGGTGATGGGGCAATTCACGAGATGCACTTTATCGACGGCGACCCGTATGGCCATCTGGTGTGGGGCGATGGCAAGCACGATATGGACGCCTTCGTCGCCACACTCAACGCCCATGGTTTCGACGGCATGCTGGGCCAGGAAATCACGGATGGTCGTTACTACGATGACCCGGCAGCGGCAGATGCCAAGAACATGGCCGCATTCGAGAAATATCTGATTGACTAAAACAACCATCGGCCACGCAACCAACGTCATTGATTGCGGGCCAAACAAGAAAGGAACTGGATATGAACGCACACGATCTGATCAAAGAGGCAATTGCCGAGAAGGGCAAGTTCGACAGCGTCTACTGGATTGCTTGCGGTGGCTCCATGATCGATTTGATCCCGGCTCATGAGCTTCTGCAGCGCGAGGCAACCACCTTCACTTCGTATATCTATACCGCGCGTGAATTTGACATTATGCGTCCGCGTCGTCTGGGCGAGAAATCTCTGGTCATCGCTTGTAGCCACAGTGGCAACACCCCGGAGGTCGTCGAGGGCTGCGAGATTGCCCTTGCCGCCGGCGCTACGGTGATCGCCCAGACCGACAACGCTGGATCCAAGATCGACTCCGGCAAGTGGACCACGTGGGTCTACCCGTGGGGCGAGGGTGTGCCGCAGGCCGAGGTCCCCGCTGGTATTTCGCTGTCGCTTGCGGCAGAGCTGCTCGATCAGCAGGAGGGCTACGCCGATCTTGCCGATATGTATGCCGGTATCGCCGAGATGGATAAGATTCTTCCCCCGGCACGCGAGAAGGTAAATGCCGAGCTGGGCGATCGTTTTGCCAAGCTTTGCCAGGAGCACGAGTTCTTCTACATTCTGGGCAGCGGTCCCAACTTTAGCCAGACCTACGGTTTCGCTATCTGCTCTCTTATGGAGATGCAGTGGCAGCACTGCAGCTACATCCACTCTGCCGAGTACTTCCACGGCCCCTTCGAGGCTACTCAGGATGGCGTTTTTTACTTCCTGCAGATGGGCTCCAGCGAGTGCCGTGCTATGGACGAGCGCGCCCTGGCGTTCCTTAAGACGCATACCGATACGCTGATGGTGCTCGATGCCAAGGAGTACGGTATGGAAGCCGTGCCGGCGAGCGTCCGTGCCTATCTGGACCCGGTGCTGTTCTACGCCATGAACTGCGAGCTGCGTGCTGCACGCGGCAAGGTGTTTGATCACGATCCCGATTTCCGTCGCTATATGGGTGTTGTCGAGTACTAGAAGGGGCAAAGGCCATGGCATTTAACGTTAACGCGCTCGGATTTGGCGACAACGTCGTCGATCGCTACGAGCATATCCACACCATGTATCCTGGCGGCAACGCGGTTAACTTCGCCGTTTATGCCAAGAAATGCGGTGCCGCACGTTCTGCATACATGGGCATTTTTGGCAATGACGCCGCTGCCGAGCATGTCATTGCAAGCCTCGAGGATGAGGGTATCGAGCTTGACAAGTGCGAGCAGATGATTGGCGAGAACGGAGCGGCTCGCGTGACCGTCGTTGACGGTGACCGTGTCTTCCTCGGCTCCAACGAGGGCGGTATCCGTGGCGATGCGCGCTATGTCCTCGATCGCTTTGACCTTTCGTACATGAAGCAGTTTGATGTGGTTCATTCGGGCAACTATTGCTTTACCGAGCGCGAGCTGCCCAAGTTGAAGGCTGCGGGCGTCACGGTTTCATTTGACTTTTCGGACGACTCCACCGACGAGTACTACGAGCAGATTGCTCCCTACGTTGACTTCGCGTTCTTTAGCGCGGCAGACGCTGCGAGCGAGGATGAGATTCGCGAGCGCCTTGCCTGGGTGAAGAGCCTGGGCCCATGTTTTGTGTCCGCAACGGCTGGCGCCGAGGGCTGCATTGCCTATGACGGCGGGCGTTACTATCGGCAGCATGCCAAGCCCGTGGCAGACATGAAGGACACCATGGGTGCGGGCGACTCGTTCCTGACTTCGTTCCTGATGTGCTATCTCGATTCCGCCAAGCGTGGCGAGGATGGTGCCGAGGCCATCGAGCGCGCACTCGACTTTGCGGCGGGGTTTGCTTCGACCGTATGCGGCATGGAAGGCTCCTGGGGCCATGGAGCGCCAATTTCCGAATAGGTGAGCAGTCCCGGGGAGTCGAATTGCCGCCTCCCCGGGACCTCGTGTGCAAAAAATGCCGAATATGAGTACTGCCATTAATTTAGTAACAGCAAAATCGGCCCTTTGAGGCTCTGCTTGAGGTTCTGCAGCCGATTAAAACCTGGTAAATATGGCTTTGTCCATGTTAAAGCGCCTTGATAATGAACGGTTGTTCACTATCAAGGCATTGTTTTGACACAATGCAATGTTACTAGCTTTGCAACAGTACTCATATTTGGCATTTTTTGCCCACCGGGGTCAGCGGAAGGCGAAAATGGAGCGTGAATTATCTAAAACGATCGATTCGATACTCTCCGCGGCGTAGTTTTTAAGTTCGGCAATGTGTCGGGAGGTACTTTTTAGCGATGCGACGAGCTGCTGCGCGCTTGTGTTTGATTGCTGGTCGAACGGTGCATCGGTCTCGAGCAGTAAACGGTCGAGTGGAATCTGTCGTACGTATTCGCGACCGCGCTTGGTGGCGAGCATACGCTCGCTGACGGAAAAATAGCAGCCTGCATTACGCGCGCGGACGAGTTCGTCCGAAGTACCGCTAAACCAGTGGAAGATGATAGCGGGGGAGTCGGGGTTTGGGATGAGTAGTCCATTCGATTCGAGGACGTCCAGTACGGCCCCTGCCGAACGAACGGCGTGAATTGATATCACGCGCCCGGCAAGAGAACGCTGCACGAGTGTGTCGCAGAGCCGGTCAAATGCCTGTATTTGTAGCGGTTCGCTTCCGGTAAAGCGTGCGGAAAAGTCGAGTCCCACCTCGCCGATGTAGCGCTCTTGGGCAGCAACTTCGCAAAGCAGATCGACTTCGGCAGGACCGCATCGACCGTCGGCGATCCACCAGGGATGGAGGCCGGCGCCCGCGATAATGTTTGGGTAGCGGCTGGCACGCTCGTTTGCGGCCGAAAAGTCGCGTGGATCGACGCCGCAATCAAATAGACCCAAGCCCAGTGCCGTCGCCTCATCGGCAACGGCGTCCGGGTGAGCCATTAAATCAAGATGGCAGTGTGCATCAATTAACTGGGGCCCCATCTCGGCGCGCTCCACTAGTCCAGGCGTTGGCCGTCGGCGCGCACGCGCTCGGTGCCGCGCCCGCTGATCTGGCGGATAACCTCGCCGGCAATCATCTGACCCATGATGGGCGGCATAAAGCTGGCGGTACCCAACTCGGTACGCTCGCGGATGTTGGACGGGTCGCGGGGTTGGGTCTTAACCGATTCCTCGCAGCTAAACAGCACGTGCAGGCTTTTGATTCCGCGCTTCTTACATTCTTTGCGCATAATGCGGCTCATGGGGTCACGTACCGTATCGAAAATGTCGGCAAAGCGGAGGCACTCGGGATGGAGTTTGTTGGCCCCGCCCATGGAGCTAACCAAACGAATGTCGTGGTCCTGAGCATATTTGGCAATGGTGAGCTTGGCCGAGATGGTGTCGATGGCGTCGACGACGTAGTCGAGCTTGCCGCCCGTCTGCTCAAAAACGCTCGCAAAGAACTCGTCGATGTTGTCGCTCAGCAGGTATTCGGTGCGCTTGATAACGGTGGCGGCGGGATTGATGTCGTGGATCATGGCTTCCATAACATCGACCTTGCGCTTGCCGATGGTGCTGTGAAAGGCGATAGCCTGGCGATTGATATTGCTGGGCGCGACGATGTCCTTGTCCAGAATGACGAAATGACCAATGCCGCCGCGGGCGAGCGCCTCGCAGCAATTGGACCCCACACCTCCGCAGCCGAGCATCAGCACCGTAGCATCGGCGAGCTTATCGAGTGCCTCGCGGCCCATGATGATCTCGAGCTTGGTGTCGCGTGTCTCGACGAGAGCGGCAGCGGTTTCGGTCATAGACATCCTCCGATGGGGAAGCGAATCGTGTTTTAGCTATCGTCATTATAGGTAATCGCCATAGGTTGCGATGGCGTTTACTTTGATGTGGTTTGAAGCATTGCGATTAGATAGTTAGACAAACATCTAAATATCGAGTATAGTGTGCGCGTCATGAGAGATGATGAGAGGAGGTCTTATGCCGGGAGAGGGTTTTAAGGCGCTGGCCGATCCTACGCGGCGGCGCATTTTGGAGTTGCTGCGCGAGGGCAATTGCACGGCGGGGGAGCTTGCCGAGCATTTCGATATCAGTAAGCCGTCGCTGAGCCATCACTTGGCGACGCTCAAAAACGCCGGGTTGGTGACCGACGAGCGCCATGGCCAAAACATCGTATACAGCTTAAACACCACCGTCATGCAGGATTTGATTGGCTGGTTTATGGGTTTTACAAACACGGAAGGTGATAAGGATGAATAACGAAAACAAGGGCATTCACCCCACGGGGGTATCGTCGCGCGTGTGGATTGCGCTGGTCGCTCTGTGCGTCGCCAATGTCGTAGCGCACCTCATGGTGATGCCGAGCTTGCCTGCGCAGATTCCCACGCACTGGGGCGCGAACGGCGCCGTCGACGGTTGGGGTCCCAGCTGGATGGCCTCCGCGCTCGGCGTGCTGCCTCTGGCGCTTCTCGCAATGTTCTGCGTGGTGCCGCGCATCGACCCCAAAGGTGAGGCATATCGAACCTCGGGCAAGTTCTACCAGGGCTTCGTAATCTCCTTCACCTTGTTCATGTGCGCCATAAGCTGGCTGGGAGAGCTTACGGTCTGGGGCGTGGTGCCGGCGGTCGGTTCGGTTAACGTGCTGATTTCCGGTGTTGTCGGTTTGCTGTTCATCGGCGTAGGCAACTACTTGCCGCGTGTGAAGCAGAACTATACGCTCGGTATCAAGACACCCTGGGCGCTTGCCGATCCCGAGAACTGGCGCCGTACGCAGCGTTTTGGCGGCGCCTGCTTTATGGTGCTGGGTATTGGCCTGATTGTGATGGGCGTGGCAGGCAGCGTGCTTTCGAGTGAAGTCGTCGCCGCGGTGATTGCGGCTCTGGCGTTTGGTTCGGTTGGAGCCGTCTACGTCTACTCGTATCTGTTGTGGCGCAAATCGCAGCGAGCCGCTCGTTAAGGTTGCGGAAAACTAGCGTACGCAGTTCATAGTATGTTCCGAGGGACTTTTCCCAGGTAGTATTAGGGGGTATGGGCAACCATGCCCCTTTTTCGTTAAGTTTCAGAGCTGGTTTTTTCATTTCGTTTCCACTAAAGCGAAACAAGAATAGGGAAACAGCAGGTAGAAAGGATAGAACAGGCATATGGCGGAGTTTATCTACCAGATGTATCAGGCTCGCAAGGCCCATGGCGACAAGGTAATTCTTGACGACGTGACCCTGAGCTTCTACCCCGGTGCCAAGATCGGCGTCGTGGGCCCCAACGGCATGGGTAAGTCGACCTTGCTTAAGATCATGGCCGGTATTGAGGAGGTCTCCAACGGCGATGCCAGGCTCACCCCCGGCTATACCGTGGGCATCCTGCAGCAGGAGCCGCCGCTCGATGACGACAAGACCGTCATCGAGAACGTGCGCATGGCGTTTGGCGACATGATCGCCAAGGTCGATCGCTTCAACAAGATCGGCGAGGAGATGTGCGACCCGGATTGCGACATGGACGCCCTCATGGCCGAGATGGGAAAGCTCCAGGACGAGATCGACGCCGCCGACGGCTGGGATATCGATTCCAAGCTCGGCCAGGCCATGGACGCCCTGCAGCTGCCCGATTCCGACATGCCGGTCAACGTACTTTCCGGCGGCGAGCGCCGTCGCGTGGCCCTGTGCAAGCTGCTGCTCGAGGCTCCCGACCTGCTGCTGCTCGACGAGCCTACGAACCACCTGGACGCCGAGTCGATCCTGTGGCTCGAGCACTTCCTGCACAACTACCAGGGCGCGGTGCTTGCCGTCACACACGATCGCTACTTCCTGGATAACGTTGCCGAGTGGATCTGCGAGGTCGACCGCGGTCACCTCTATCCCTACAAGGGCAACTACTCCACGTATCTGGAGACCAAGGCCGCGCGTATCGAGGCGCAGGGTAACCGCGACGCCAAGCTCGCCAAGCGCATGGAGGCCGAGCTCGAGTGGGTACGCAGCTCGCCCAAGGCTCGCCAGGCAAAGAACAAGGCCCGTCTGGCTCGCTACGAGGAGATGGAGGCCGAGGCTCGCGCAAGCCAGAAGCTCGACTGGACCGACATCCGCATTCCTGTGGGCCCGCGTTTGGGCAACAAGGTGCTCGAGGCTCATCACCTGCACAAGGAGTTCGATGGCCGCGTGCTCATCGATGACCTTTCGTTCACCCTGCCGCGCAACGGCATCGTGGGCGTCATCGGCCCCAACGGTGTCGGTAAGACCACGCTGTTCAAGACGATTGTGGGTCTGGAGCCGCTGACTTCGGGCGAGCTCGAGGTGGGCGAGACTGTCAAGATTTCTTACGTCGACCAGAACCGTTCCGGCATCGACCCCGATAAGAACCTATGGGAGGTCGTCTCGGACGGCCTGGACCACATGATGGTCGGCGAGACCGAGGTTCCGAGCCGCGCGTATGTGGCGAGCTTTGGCTTTAAGGGCCAGGACCAGCAGAAGCGCGCTGGCGTGCTCTCCGGCGGCGAGCGCAACCGTCTGAACTTGGCGCTTACGCTCAAGCAGGGCGGCAACCTGCTGCTTCTCGACGAGCCCACGAACGACCTCGACGTCGAGACGCTGTCCTCGCTCGAAGCGGCGCTGCTCGAGTTCCCGGGCTGCTCGGTGGTCATTAGCCACGATCGTATGTTCCTGGACCGCGTCGCCACGCACATTCTGGCGTGGGAGGGCACCGACGAGAATCCGGGCAACTGGTATTGGTTCGAGGGCAACTTCGAGGCCTATCAGGCCAACCGCATCGAGCGCCTGGGCGAGGACGCAGCCCAGCCGCATCGTATTCACCGCAAGCTGACGCGTGACTAATTTGTTACGCGGTTTACCAAACCGCGTAACTGCTCGACGCTGCGCGGGCCGCAAGCACCCCATCTTGCCGTTCAAACCGTCGCTCGCGTACCGAAGTACGCGTCGCTCCTCTTTCACGGCAACCTGGGGCACTTGCGGCCCGCTCGCTGTTGGTTACGCAACATCAACAAATAAAAACGGCTCAAATCCTGATTTGGATTTGAGCCGTTTGTCGTTACTGCTCGGGTTCTTCGACTTTATCGATGGTCCAGGCGGCTCCGAGACCGCCGGTGGTGTTGCGGCGGATGCGCACGGTAACCTCGCGGCGCTCGCCGGCCTGCGTGTAGCACAGGGGGAAGTTTGTGCGGTTTCGCGCGGCCTCGATGGTACCGCGCTCGCGGGCGATCCAGTAGTACTCGCCGACAATGCCGAGCGTGTCGGCGCCGTAGGGGAGATAGGTCGACAACTGGTGCAGAAGCGGGCCGGGGCAGAAGACCTCGGTTGCGAAATCGACGGGGAAGTCCTCAGGGATGGCGGGCGCTGCGGGTGCGGGGGTTGGGGCCGCTGCGGGTACCGAAGCCGGTGCCGGTGCGGGAACTTGGTCGCAAGTAGAGGTGGGCACGGATTCGATGACGGGTGCGGGCTCAGGCACCGGTTCCGGCTTAACTGCGGAATCTGCGGGCTTCACGGTGACGGGCGCGTCTACAGCTGCAGTTTCAAACTCAACCTGCATCGCGCTCTCATTCTCGACGCTCGACTTTGCTTCGATGGGCGTGGATGCCATAGTGGTGATGCCGGCGTTGGCGTTCTCGGGGTCATAGACGACCGTGAGCGAGATGGCGGGCTGCGGCGTCTCGGGCTTCGGCGCCGACTCGGTAGCGTCTTGATCGGCGGGCTGATCGTCCTCGGCCTCGTCGCCAAAGACATCGCTGTTTTGGAACGCAGACGGCTCGGGTTGGTCAGCGGCTTCTTCGGTTGTCGACTTGGGCGCTTCGTTGAGCTCCACAGTGGCTTCCTGCTCGGATATGACTTTGGGATCGGTCGTGGCGGCGATTTCGGTTTCGGCTTCTGCCGTTACCTCAATAGCGACTTCGATCTCTGCCTCGGGCTCGGGTTCCGGCGCGGCTTCAACCATGACTTCGGGCTCGGGACGCTTAACGTGCTTGGGGCGCACGGCCTTGAGGTCCTTCTCACCGCGCTTTTTCTTTTTGTAGGACTGCTTGGCGCCCTTGGCGGTCTTGGGCTTGTCCTCGCCCTTGGCAAGCGCAGCATCCCAGGCCTCGTTGGCGATGACCGTGGCATACAGGCGGCCGCCTTTAAAGACGGTCAGCTTAATGCAGTCGTCGAGCTCCTCGAGCAGCTCGCGCGTGGACTCGAAGCCCAAGTCATAAGCGGTCATGTCGCCAGCGGCGAGCGCCTCCTCGACCTGCGTCATAAACGTTTGCTTGCCACATCCAATCGCATCGCGCAGCAGGCGATACAGATAGATGTGGTTGCCCAGCGAAAGCGTGGGCGTAACTATTGTCTTGCTCATGGCAAATCTCCTCTTTACACACCAAAGCATCTTACCATCGCGCGGGGCTTGCCATCTCGTCGCCCAAGGCAAACGGGCGCGAACCGCTATCGATTCGCGCCCGTTGTACAGGTTGCCTATCTGGGGATGCAGCGCCTAGTTGTCCGATGTCGTGCCTTGGCTTGAACTGTCAGATGCCGTGCCCGATGTGGTGCCACTCGAATTGCTGTTGTTGCTGTCTGCTGTGCCCGTTCCCGACGTGGTGTCGCTCGTCTGGCCTCCCGTGTTCGGCTGCGAACCGTCAGTCGTTTGGCTTGAGTCGGTCGTGCCGGATTGCGCGCCGCTGTTGTTCACAGAAGAATCGGCGCCCTGCGATTGGTTTTGGGTATTCGAGGACGAATCGGTAGAGGTGGAACTGTCTTGCGTGCCGTCCGTCTGTGCCTGCTGGTCTTGCGACTGGGTGTTGCCATTTGCATCGCTTTCCGTCGTGCGCGACGAAAGGATTGGCTCGGGGCGCTCGCCCAGACCCTCACCGGCGGTGGTGATAAGGATGGCGCCGGCGCAGGCGATGACCGCGACGATGGCGATGGCGATCGAGAAGACGATGACCTTCTTTTGCGTCTGACTGCGCTCTGCCGCCGCCTTGGCGCGCAGGCTGTCGGGAGCAACGCGCGCCGTGGTCGCGCGCCCCGCAATCTGGCGCATCTCCTGCGTAGTCGCGGCGCCGCCCAGGTGCTCCTCGGCATTAAACTCAACGGGCTCGTAGGCGCCGGCGGGGTAGTCGACGGCGGCGTGCGTACCTTTGATGGCTTCGGCGCTGGCAGAGATAAAGTGGCGGTAGACCTGCGATGACACAACGGTGATGACCGAGCTCACGGCGGCGCCAATTACTGAACCAGCGATACCAATCTTGGAGGCAAGTGCGACGCTCGTGGCGGCAGCTGCGGCGCCGGCGATGATCTGGGGAATGGAAATGTCGTCAAACAGGCCCTTTTTGGGCGCGATGGCCATGGTCTGTCCGATGGAATGGTTCTCGTGTACGCCGTTGTTGAGCGATGCCGGCGTCATGACGCGCGTGCGCGGCGCATCGGTGTACTTGGTTGTCATACGGGGTCCTCCCGGTGTAAATCTGCTTCGTTTCGTGTAGCCATCAGGGTACCCACCAGATGTGAATCGTACGTGACATTTAACAGATACCATCAACTCATCAATAGCTCACCAAGTTGGTGGGATGCGGTTGCGCCCGGCGGTTGAACTACAATAGGGCTTGCTAATTGTGTTGAATGGCGTCTACGCACGGGAGCATTCTTATGAATCTTCACCTTTCTCAGTCTGATGGCTTTTTGCGTGTGGCGGCGGCGTCGCCGCAGATTCGCGTGGCCGATGTCGAGGGCAATGCCGAGGTTACGTTAGCGGCTGTTCGCGCGGCTGTTGAGCGCGGCGTTCGCGCGCTGGTGCTGCCCGAGCTCAACTTGTGCGGCTATACCGCGGCCGATCTGTTCCATAACCGCACATTACTGCATGCCTGCGAGGCTGCTTTGGTGCATATCCTCGATGAGACTCGTGAGCTGCCGATTGTCTTTACCATCGGTCTTCCCGTTGCAGTTGCCGAGAATATCTACAACTGCGCCGCCGTGTGCTGCGCGGGCGAGCTTTTGGGCCTCACGGCCAAGAAGTATCTGCCCAATTATGGCGAGTTCTACGAGCGCCGCTGGTTTGCTCCGGCGCCTGCGGATCCCGTGTGGGTTGAATTTGCCGGTCAGGGTCCGGTTCCGCTGGGTTCGGGGCTTGTCTACCGCTGCTGCGACGAGGGCGCTGAGGACATGGTACTTGGCGTTGAGGTTTGCGAGGACCTGTGGGTGCCGGCGCCCCCTTCGACCGAGATGGCGCTTGCCGGTGCGACGGTGATCCTCAACCCGTCGGCCTCGGACGAGATTATCGGTAAGGCAGACTATCGCCGCAGCCTCATCTCCAATCAGAGTGCGCGCCTGTACTGTGCCTATGCCTATGCAGACGCGAGCGAAGGCGAGTCCACGACCGATATGGTCTTTGCGGGCGAGAACCTCGTCTACGAAAACGGCTCTAAGCTGGCGGCGACGAAGCTCCTTACCTGCGATATGGCGGTTGCCGATGTTGACCTCGACCGTCTGGTTGCCGAGCGCCGTCGCTCGACGACGTGGACGCGCGCGGACGATGCGCCTGAGGCCACGACTGTTGAGTTTTCGTTTGAGGGCGTGCTGGCCAAAAAGCCCGTCCTGCGCGATGCGTTCGACATCGACCGTGTCTTTCCCCGTGCTCCCTTTGTGCCGGCCGACCATGGCGACTTGGCCGAGCGCTGCGAGACCATCCTCGACCTGCAGACTGCGGGCCTCAAGACCCGCCTTGCCCACACGGGTACCAAGGCTGCGGTCATCGGCCTTTCGGGCGGCCTGGACTCCACGCTGGCACTGCTTGTAACCGTGCGTGCCTTCGATGCGCTGGGGCTGCCGCGCACCGGTATCACGGCTGTGTCCATGCCCGGCTTTGGCACCACGCACCGCACCAAGTCCAATGCCGAGTCGCTTGCCCGCGACTTGGGTGTGAGCTTCCGCGAGGTTTCGATCCATGCGGCTGTGGAGCAGCACTTCAAGGACATTGAGCACGATTCGGCCGTGCAGGACGTGACCTACGAGAACAGCCAGGCCCGCGAGCGTACGCAGATTCTGATGGACTTGGCCAACCAGGCTGGCGGTTTTGTCATCGGCACGGGCGACCTGTCGGAGCTGGCGCTCGGCTGGGCTACCTATAACGGCGACCACATGAGCATGTACGCCGTCAACGCGAGCGTGCCCAAGACGCTCGTACGTCATCTGGTGCGCTATGCTGCCGATGTCTTTGGCGGGCGTATTGCCGAGGTCTTGCTCGACATCCTCGATACGCCGGTGTCCCCCGAGCTTCTGCCGCCCACGGGCGATGGCGAGATTGCACAGAAGACCGAGGATTTGGTGGGGCCGTACGAGCTGCACGACTACTTCCTCTATTACCTGCTGCGTTTTGGCTTTGAGCCGGGCAAGATCTACCGCATGGCGCTCAAGAGCTTCGAGGGCGTCTACGACGCCAAGACCGTCCACACGTGGCTGCGTACGTTCTATCGTCGCTTCTTTGCCCAGCAGTTTAAGCGCAGCTGCCTGCCCGATGGTCCCAAGGTGGGCTCGGTGACGCTCAGCCCGCGCGGCGATTGGCGTATGCCGAGTGACGCCAGCTCACGTTTGTGGCTTGCGCAGATCGACGCGCTCAATGCAATTGACTAAGGTTGGCTAAATTGAACCAATACGGGGGTTGCAAGCGTTACACTTTTGCAATCTGATGGCCCGTATCGCGCGGCGCTCTTGTCGGAGCGCCGCGTTTTTCATATCGAAAGGTGGCACCATGCAGGCATCGCAGCGTCTCGACCGCTTTGGCGCGGAGGTCTTCGCCTCGCTCAACAACAAACTTCTCGCGCTGAAGGCTCAGGGCAAGACCATTTACAACATGAGCGTGGGCACGCCCGACTTTAAGCCGTACGACCATGTGGTCGAGGCGCTCACGCAAGCGGCGCAAGATCCCGAGATGTGGAAGTATGCCCTGCGCGATCTGCCCGAGCTCAAGCAGGCCGTGTGCGATTACTATGAGCGTCGCTTTGGTGTTTCGGGCATTACGCCGTCCATGGTGCAGTCGTGCAACGGCACGCAGGAGGGCGTGGGCCATTTGGGCCTGGCCCTGCTCGATCCGGGTGACACTATTTTGGTTCCCGATCCGTGCTACCCGGTCTTTGAGGCGGGTGCCAAGATCGCCGATGCCAAGCTCGAGTACTATCCGCTGGTTGCCGAGCATAATTACCTGCCCTATGTGGCGGGCATCGATCCCGAGGTGGCCGATCGTGCCAAGTACATGATCGTGTCGCTGCCCGCCAACCCGGTGGGCTCGGTGGGCACGCCCGAGATCTACGAGGAGATCATCGCTTTCGCCCGCGAGCACGACCTGTTGATCGTTCACGACAACGCATACTCCGACATCGTGTTCGACGGCGAGCCGGGCGGCAGCTTCTTGCAGTATCCCGGCGCGCTCGAGGTGGGCGTCGAGTTCTTCTCGCTTTCCAAGTCGTTTAACGTCACCGGTGCCCGCATCGGCTTTTTGGTCGGCCGAGAGGACGTGGTCTCTGCCTTTGCCAAGCTGCGCAGCCAGATTGACTTTGGTATGTTCTTCCCGATCCAGAAGGCCGCCATCGCGTGCCTTAATGGCCCGCGCGATGAGGTCGAGGCGCAGCGTCTGAAGTACCAGGAGCGCCGCGACGCCCTGTGCGACGGTCTTGAGGGCCTGGGCTGGGAGCGACCCAACGCGCATGGCTCTATGTTTGTGTGGGCCAAGCTCCCCGGTGGTCGCACCGATTCCATGGCGTTTTGCGAGGAGCTCATGGAGAAGGCCGGCGTTGTGGTGACGCCGGGCGCGAGCTTTGGTCCTTCGGGCGAGGGGCACGTGCGCATGGCGCTGGTCTTACCGCCCGACCAGATCGCTTTGGCTGTCGAGGCCATTCGTGAGGCGGGCCTGTATTAGAAAGTTATTTTGGCTCGTCAATAGTTCGAAACCGATTTCGTGCAGTTATTTTACGAATTCTGCAGACAATTTCGGTAAACGGTCGATTTTTGGCTGCGAATAGGAGCATAATCAAAGTCCCGATTGGATGTATTGGGATTACGACAAGCCGCTCGGGTCGTTCCCGGGCGGCTTGTTTGTGGAGAGAGATGGGAGTTTCTAATGGTTAACGAGAAGAAGGTCGCTATTGTCGGCTGCGGTTTCGTCGGTTCGTCTTCGGCGTTCGCGCTGATGCAGAGTGGTCTGTTCTCCGAGATGGTCCTCATCGACGTGGACAAGAACCGCGCCGAGGGTGAGGCCTTGGATATCGCGCACGGCATGACGTTTGCCGAGCCGATGAAGATCTACGCTGGCGATTATTCCGATGTCGCCGACGCCGCCATGATCGTCGTCACTGCTGGCGCTGCCCAGAAGCCCGGTGAGACCCGCCTGGACCTGGTCAACAAGAACGTCAGCATCTTTAAGTCCATTATCCCCGAGATTAAGAAGTCCGGCTTCGATGGCATTCTGCTCATCGTCTCCAACCCGGTCGATGTTCTGACTTACGCCGCCATCAAGATGTCCGGCCTGCCCGAGGGCCACGTCATCGGTTCCGGCACCGTGCTCGACACCGGCCGCCTGCAGCAGATGCTTGGTGCCCACGTCGAGGTTGACCCGCGCGATGTCCAGGCCTATGTCATGGGCGAGCACGGCGACTCCGAGTTTGTCGCTTGGTCCAGCGCTCAGGTTGCCGGCGTTCCGCTGAACACCTTCTGTGAGCTTCACGGCCACCTGGAGCATGAAGCTGCCGAGAAGCGCATCGCCGAGGACGTCAAGAACTCCGCCTACACCATCATCGAGAAGAAGCACGCCACCTACTATGGCGTCGCCATGGCCGTCAAGCGCATCTGCACCGCCGTCATGCGCGATGAGCAGACCGTTCTGCCCGTCTCCTCGCTCATGGTGGGTGAGTATGGCCTGTCCGATCTTGCCATCTCCATGCCGACCGTTGTTGGCCGCGACGGCGTTGTCTGCCGCGTCCCCGTGCCGCTGAACGATGACGAGCAGCATGAGCTCACCGTCTCCGCCAAGGCCCTCAAGGACATCATCGACAGCGTCGATTTCTCCTGCTAAAACAAGCTCGCTGGAGCGAAAAGCTACAATGAAGGCGTCCGGGTCCACACGGCCCGGACGCCTTTTTGGTGCAAAGTAACCTGACCCCAATGCACCATAGTTGATGGGAGGGCCATGTCGGATTCGCCTAATTTTTTGACCTATGCCCGGACGGCGTTTGATCCGTTTGAGGAGCGGCCGTTCTGCGCGGTGGATAGCCTGGTCTTTGCGTGGTTGTCCTATTTGCGTTTGCCGGGTGATATGGCGGAACTGACGAACTGGCAGGGCCTAGACGTACGCGAGCTGCTGCGTGCCGAGTGCTACCGGGACATGATTGACGACTTGTGGGACCCAGAGGGGAGCAGGGCCTTGCTGGAGGCCGTGGCAGCAAGCCCTCGCTACCGTGGCGTGCACGTTTGCGGCTATCGTGCCGTGAGCGATGTGGTGGCGACGGAGCAGTTTGCAGCCATGGCGTTTCGGCTTCCGGCAGGGTTTAGCTATCTTTCCTTCCGGGGGACCGACAGCACGATTGTGGGCTGGAAAGAGGACTTTAACATGGCGTTCCGGTGTCCTGTGCCGGCCCAGGAATCCGCGGCACGTTATGTGGACGAGGCGGCGGATGCGATTGACGGGCCGCTTTTGTGCGGAGGTCATTCCAAGGGTGGAAACCTTGCGGTGTACGGTGCGGCGATGTGCTCCGATGTCGCCCGTGAGCGAATCGAACGGGCGTATTCCCATGATGGCCCGGGCTTCGTCGAGGAGTTTCTGAACGGCGACGCCTTTGCCGATCTTTCCGGTCGAATCGACAAGACGCTACCTCGGTCGTCGATCTTTGGCATGATGTTCGAGACACAGGAGGACTATGCCATCGTTGAGAGCACCGAGTTCAGCCTGCTGCAGCACAATCCCTTTAGCTGGGTGGTTGATGGTCGCGACTTCGTGTACTGTGAGCGCCTGTCCGCCGGTGCTCGATATGTTGATGGCTCCATTCGCGAGATGCTGCTTGCAGTGTCGCCTGGCGAGCGCGAGCGTTTTGTAGATGCGTTGTTCTCCGTGTTTGAGGCAACGGGTGCTGAGCGGTTTGCGGATATCGCTGGGAATCTGCGCGAGAGCCTGCCCGTGATGCTCCAGGCTGCGCAAGGCTTTGACAAGGATACACGACGCTTTGTCTCGCAGACCATCGTGGCAATCCTTAAATGCGCACTGCTGCCCAAACGCCCTCAGATCGACATGCCCGCTGCCGGCAAGAGTTTGGCAGAACAGCTCGAGGCTTGGCAGTCCGAGCTCCTGCG
The DNA here is from genome assembly GCA_018373675.1 of Collinsella sp. Taxonomy (GTDB): domain Bacteria; phylum Actinomycetota; class Coriobacteriia; order Coriobacteriales; family Coriobacteriaceae; genus Collinsella. The sequence goes on from JAHAGQ010000011.1 coordinate 22,610, forward strand.
CTAGCCATTGGCGCAAAGCAACCTGTCCCCGATGCACCAATCTTCGATGCGCCTGGGGTGGGCTCGACCGCTATACTGGTTCGTGCCGAAATCGATCTAGAACGGAATGCCGTATATGAAAATCAATCATGCGATTCTGCATATCCTGGACTTTGACTCTGCCGTCAACGTCATGAGCCAGCGCGAGCTCGATATCGAGAGTCGTACCGTGCGCAACTTCGTGACCACGCATCTGCGCCGCGCCCGCACCTCGGCCGACAATAAACGCGCCACGTTTGCCGAGAACTCTGCGTTTGGCGGCGAGCTTAAGGGCTATTTCTTTGGCGAGCGCGAGTTCGTTAACCTGTCGCAGCAGATTGCGGAGTTTATTTCCTCCGAGCTCACCAAAGCCGAGAAAGCCGAGTCCACCGACGTGCTCGTGGCCGATTTTGACGACGATGAGGATGCCCGCTGGTTTGCCGTGATGCTGCTGGGCTCCAAGCAGGCTTTTATGCACGAAGTGGGCCGCGAGGAGGGGGAGGTGCGCAACGACATCGCGCGCCACTACGCCATTCTGCCGAACCCCTCGCAAAAGGTGCCGAGCTATGCCATCGTGCGCGCGAGTACCATGGAGATCGGCTACGTGGACAAGAAGCGCAAGATTGCCGGCGAGGACCGTATGCTTATCCCCGATGGCCTGCTGCAGTGCGACACGGGCGTATCGGGCAAGGAGGTCATCGACACCGTGACGCGTGTGGTCGAGGAAGTCGCCGAGGAGCACGGTGCCAACACGGCTGTAGCGCTCGCTAAGGTTAAGGCTGCCGTTGCCGAGAAGGTTGAGGATGACGAGGAACTGCCGCCTTGGGATATCGTCGACGAGGTCTTTGAGGACGAACCGGTTATCAAGGAGAGTGTGCGCGCCGCACTGACCGAGGAGAAGGTGCCTGAGCGTGTGCCCGTGGAGCGCAAGCAGGTCGAACGCGCGGCGGTGCGCAATCATAAGATCCGTACCGACACGGGTATCGAAATCAGCTTCCCGGCCGAGATGGGTTCGAACTCCGAATACATCGAGTTTGTCAACGAGCCCAACGGCCTCATCTCCATTGAGCTCAAAAACATCGGCAGCATCGAGAATCGATAAGGCTTTTTACTTTTGAATAAAAGTCTGGATTATTTTTTGAAGTATACTTTGAAATATAATCCAGATTATTTTTTGGAGGTCAAAATGTCCCCACTCGTTCTGGAAAAACCGGTGTTTACAAAAGACCAGGTTGTTTCTGCTACCGAAGCAAGCAAGTCCTTATCCGCCATTCGTAAACGCGCAAAACGCGCGCCTCAGTTCATTGCTGATCATAATGATATCGATACCGTGATTATCGACTATGCTGCCTATGAGGAAATGTACGGCGCGCTGCAGTATCTGCATGAACTTGAGATAAATCGCATCGCTGCGGATCGAGTCAAGCATGGTCCGCATGAGTTTGTTCCGTTTGAGGACGCCTTAACTGCCGAGGAGCTCGCGGAGCTTGAGTCGATGGATTCGGACGCGAATCCCGACGAGGATCTTTTCGAATGAGCGGGCATTTTGTTGTCGGCTTTTTGAATCGAGACGTCGAGAAGGAATATCAAAAACTAGATGGGTCCCAGCGCAGGCTCGTCCGTATTGCCGTCGCAAAATTAAAGACGCGCGCTGATGAAATCGGAACGCCGCTTCACGGCGAGCTCGCCGGCTGCAAAAAGATTAAATGGCGGAATGCGGGACTCAGAATGGTTTTCCGAATCCGAGAGGACGGAATGGTTGAGATTGCCGAGATTGTGGCAATAGGGCGGCGCGATCGTTCCGAGGTCTATAAGACGGCCGTAGGGCGTCTGTCAAAGCAACCCGCCATGGTTGAATACGATGGAACCCTGAGATAAAGAAGGCCGAAGTCCCGGGCGGGGCTTCGGCCTTCTTGCTTGGGGCTTAATTACGCTACAGGTTGAGCGTACGTCAGCGAAAACGCCCCAGAGCGAGCAAGGTGACGTGAAAGAGGAGGGCATTGACCTTCTGGTCATGCCCGACGATTGAACGTCAGATTGCCGCTCTGGGTCGTTTGCAGCGTCGACTAGTTACGCGGTTTGGTAAAACCGCGTAACCCTAGAGCTGACGTAAGCCCTCTTCCAGTCCGGTCTTGCTGTCGGTCTTCTCGTCGCGCATCTTGATGGCGCGGGCGGGGACACCGGCCACGACGGCGCCGGCGGGGACGTCCTCGACGCACACGGCGCCGGCGGCAACTACAGCACCCTTGCCCACGTGCACGCCTTCCAGGACCACGGCGTTTGCGCCGATCATGACATCGTCCTCGATGATGACGGGCGTGGCGCTGGCGGGCTCCACAACGCCTGCCAGCACGGTGCCGGCGCCGATGTGGCAGTTCTTGCCCACGGTGGCGCGACCGCCCAGCACGGCGCCCATATCGATCATGGAACCCTCGCCGATAACGGAGCCGATGTTGATGATGGCGCCCATCATGATGACGGCACGGTCGCCAATCTCGACGCGGTCGCGGATGATCGCGCCCGGCTCGATGCGGGCGTTGATGCCCTTAAGGTCGAGCATGGGCACGGCGGAGTTGCGGCAATCGTTTTCAACGTCGTAGTAATCGATGGAATCGGCATTGGCGTCCAGGATGGTCTTGAGCTCGTCCCAGTCGCCAAAGACGGTCTTGCCGCGACGGCCGCCGTAGACATGTGCGTCGCCCCAGGCAACCTTCATGCCCGGCTTCTCGCGCACGTACAGCTTGACGGGCGTCTTTTTGGGCGCGGTGGCGATGTAGTTGATAATCTCCTGTGCATCCATCTCGGCTGCGTTGCTCATTTGCTATCTCTCCTTTGGGTGGATTCGGTTGATACCTGGTTAGGCAAACATGACCTTGTCGAACGTATAGAAGCCGGGTTCGCGGGTGACGAGCTTCTGCGCGGCTGCCAAGGCGCCGTTGACAAAGATCTGACGGCTCGTGGCGCGGTGGGTGAGCGTGACCTCCTCGTCCTGGCCAAAGAAGCTCACCTCGTGCACGCCGGCGACGGTGCCGCCGCGCAGCGAGTGCATACCGATTTCCTTGGGATCGCGTGCTCCGCACATGCCCTCGCGGCCATAGACGGGGTGGTAGCCTGCCTCGGGCTCGGCTTCGACGACGGCGTCGAGCAGTAGCTTGGCAGTGCCGCTGGGGGCGTCGACCTTTTGGTTGTGGTGCGTCTCGACGATTTCGCAGTCAAAGCCGGGCAGCTCGCGTGTAGCCTGCGCTACCAGATGGCGCAGGGCTGCGATACCGATGGAGTAATTGCCCGAGTGCATAACGCGGGTGTTCTGGCCCAGCTCACGCAGGCGGTCCATCTGCTCGGGGGTGTAGCCTGTGGTGCCTGAGACCAACGCCGCGCCCGTGCGCTCGACATAGGCGACGACGGCGTCGAAGGTCGCGACGTTCGAGAAGTCGATGATGACGTCGGCAGCCGGTGCGTTCTCGAGCTCGCTCAAATCGAAGCCAATCTGGGCCACGATATCAAAAACGGGCTGCCCGGCGGCGTCGACAATGCCTTCGGCGGTAGTGCGGATGAGCGAGCCCATGCGGCCCGTTCCCATAATGACGGTCTTAATCAAGTAGACCAGCTCCCTTCAGAGCATCGGTAAGTGCGGCTCGCGTGTCGTCTGCCATGGGGCACAGCGGCATACGGTAGTTTGCCTCGATCATGCCCATCTGGGCGAGCGCTTCCTTGACGGGGATGGGGTTGACCTCGCTAAAGAGGGCGTTGATGAGCGGCTGGCCGGCAATCTGGATATCGCGGGCGCGCGCTACGTCGCCGTCCAGATAAGCGCGGCACATGTCGTGTACAAGCTGCGGCTGCACGTCGGCCCACACGCTGATGGTGCCCGAAGCGCCCAGGCTCATGAGCGGCACTGTGAGTGCATCCTCGCCCGAGTACATGCGGAAATCGTCGGACAGCAGGTGGGCGATCTTGGCCGCGTAGGCGACGTTGCCCGAGGCCTCCTTGATGCCCATGATGTTGGGGTGCGCGGCTAGGCGCTCTACGTTGCGCTCGCTGATACCGCAGCCGCAGCGGCCGGGGATGTTGTACAGGATGCAGGGGATGTCAACGGCATCGGCGACGGTCTTAAAGTGCTGATAGATACCCTCTTCGTTGGACTTGTTGTAGTAGGGGGTAATGAGCAGCAGGCCGTCGGCTCCCAAGCCCTGGTAAGTAAGCGACTTGGTGAGCATGGTCTGCGTGGAGTTGGAGCCTGAGCCGGCGATGACGGGGACGCGTCCTGCAACATGCTTGACCACGGCGGCGACGACGGAGTTGTCCTCGTCATCGGTCATCGTGGCGCTCTCGCCGGTGGTGCCCAGGGTGAGAATGGCGTCGGTGCTATTTTGCAAGTGGAAATCGATAAGGCGCTCGAGCGCGTCAAAGTCGACACTGCCGTCCTTTTTAAACGGCGTAACCAGGGCGACGATTGAGCCCTCGAGATTGCGGATGTCCATGTTCTTCTCCTTCGCCTCCGCGATCTGGATGCGTTTGTTCCATTGAGCTGCGACTGCCAGGCGCTCGTCTTGGGCGCGACGGCGGGCGCTTTCGGCGCGCGACTTGGCCAGCAGCTCTCGGCCGCACGGCAGCACGTCGAGCGTGGAAAAGTAATCGCCCGGGCGCTCGGCGCGGCGGATGAGGTCGGCCGCGCCATCGGGGCGCAGCAGGACCTCGGCGGAGCGCAGACGTCCGTTGTAGTTGTAGCCCATGGAGTAGCCATGCGCACCGGTATCGTGGATTACAAGCAGGTCACCCATGTCGATATGCGGCAGCTCGCGGTCGATGGCGAACTTATCGTTGTTCTCGCACAGATTGCCCGTGATGTCATAGGTGTTCGTGACGGGCGCCGTGGCCTTGTCGGCGCCGCCCGGCTGACCCATCACCGTAATGTGGTGGTAGGCGCCATACATGGCAGGGCGAATCAAATCGACGGCGCTTGCATCGACACCGATATAGTCCTTGTAGATCTGCTTCTCGTGGATAGCCTTGGTGACCAGACAGCCGTAGGGGCCCATCATAAAGCGGCCCATCTCGGTGCAGATCGCCACATCGCCCATGCCGGCGGGAACCAGGATCTCGTCGTATGCCGCGTGTACTCCCTCGCCGATGGCGCGAATGTCGTTGGCCTGCTGCTCGGGCAGGTAGGGGATGCCGACGCCGCCGGACAGATTGATGAAGGCGACGTGTGCGCCGGTCTCGCGCTCCAGGCGTACGGCAAGCTCAAAGAGGATACGCGCGAGCTCGGGGTAGTAGTCGTTGGTGACGGTGTTGCTGGCAAGGAATGCGTGGATGCCAAAGTCCTCGGCGCCCTTGGCTTTGAGCATGCGGAAGGCCTCGAAGAGCTGCTCGGTGGTCATGCCATATTTGGAGTCGCCTGGGTTGTCCATGATGCCGTTGGAGAGCTGGAACAGGCCGCCTGGATTAAAGCGGCAGCTGACCGTTTTGGGGATGGGTCCCGCAACACGCTCAAAGAACTCGATGTGGCTGATGTCGTCAAAGTTGACGATGGCACCCAGCTTGTCGGCGAGCTCAAAGTCGGCAGCCGGCGTATCGTTGGACGAGAACATGATGTCGTGTCCCGTGATACCCAGCGAGCGGGCGATCATGAGCTCGGTATAGCTCGAGCAGTCGCAGCCGCAGCCGTATTCGTTGAGAATGGAGATGAGCGCCGGGTTGGGGTTGGCCTTGACGGCAAAGTATTCCTTAAAGCCCGGGTTCCACGCAAAGGCGTCGCGCACTTCTTGCATGTTGCGGCGGATGCCAGCCTCGTCGTATAGATGAAACGGCGTGGGGAACTGCTCGACGATATGCTCGAGTGTCTCCTTGTCCACAAACGGCTGCTTGGCCGCATATGCCTCGTTGGGGGTCAATGCCATGTCCCGTAAACCTCGCTATCCAGACGGCGCCATCTGCGCATCGAATCCGCATAGCGTGGACCCAATGTCCGGATAGCGCTCCCGCATTGCTGCAGACAGTCCTGTGGGTGTTTCCCACAGGCCCACCAGGTTGTTCGTGCCCGAAAAGCCCAGTTCGGCGGGTTTCGCCTCCCCACGGGGTCAAAGCCTGCCGGCTCGCCCGCGGTTCTTCGTGCCCGCGCCTCTATCAAGTGGTAACGACCCTACCACGTTGCACTTTACCAAACAAGAGTATTCGTATATAACGTTTAAAAAATGCAGGGATATGCTAGAAACAAGGGCGTCACAATTCTGCATCACAATATTGTGTGAATGGATATGCCCCATGAAAGGATCCTTTATGACCGAGCTCCAAGAACTCCGTCGCTATCGCCGCGATCTCCATCGCATTCCGGAGCTCGATTTCGATCTTCCGCAAACCATTGCCTATATCGAGGGCGTGCTGGCACCGCTCACCTGCGAAGTGACCCATCCGTGCCCCAGCTGCGTCTGTGCTTTCTTCGACGCCGGCGTTGATGCCGCGCATGCCACGGCGATTCGCGCCGATATGGATGCGCTGCCCATCGCGGAAGCGACGGGAGCGGCCTTTGCCTCAACCCATCCCGGCAAGATGCACGCTTGCGGACATGACGGACACATGGCCATGGCGCTTGCCGCCGCGACGTATGTCGACCGTACGATTCGCGAGCATCCGGGCGCCATTAGGCGCAATGTTCTCTTTGTGTTCCAGCCGGCCGAGGAAACGACCGGTGGTGCCAAGACGGTATGCGAGAGCGGTGTGTTCGAGCGCTATGGGGCCGACCGCATTTTTGGCTTCCATGTGTGGCCCGATCTGCCCGCCGGCACGTTGGCGAGCTGCTCCGGTCCGTTGCTGGCGCGTTCGAGTGAGACACACATTCATATTCACGGGACGAGCATCCATATTGCTAAGACCTATGGCGTTCCGGTCGAGGAGTCGCACGATGCGGCGCTGGCGGCTGCCAAGTTCTTGGTTGCCGAGCGCGAACTGATGGATGAGCTGGGTGCCGATGAGCCCTGCATTGGCAAGTTCGGCCTGCTGCAGGCAGGCACCGTCTGCAATGCGGTGGCGGGGGAGGCCCATGTTGCCGGCAGCCTGCGTGTGTTTACAGACGACATGTTCGACCGGGCACGCGAGGGCGTGCGCCGCGTGCTGGACGATGCCTGCGCTGCAACGGGCTGCACGTACGATCTCGACTTTGCCGAGGGCTATCCGCCGGTCGACAACGACCCCGAGCTATTTGCCAGCGTCGCGCCTGCCTTGCCCGGGCTGCAGCTTATGGAGGAGCCGCTGTTAATTGCCGAGGATTTCGCGTTCTATCAGCGCCATTTGCCGGGCGTGTTTTTCCTGCTGGGCACGGGTATGCCAGAGGGCCAAGACAACCCGAGTGATTCGGATGGCTGCCCCGCCTATGCCACAAGCGCTCTGCATACCGATAGCATGCTCTTCGACGAGGAAATCCTACTCAAAGGCCTCGATGTCTATAAACGATTGCTTTTGCTTGACTAAGGTGTGAAGGACTATTTGTTCTAGAAAACACGAACAAACGTACGATATAATAGAGATGTAAGTCTATAGAAACGTTTGACGTTACTAACGTAAGGCGATACTATGATTGCATCGTATAAAGATGAGGATACCGAACGCTTTGCCATGGGTGTGCGGGTCAGGAGGTTCGTGCCCTTTGAGCGTGTTGCGTTGAGGAAGATTCGCCAACTGCAGGTTTGTGCTTCGCTTGATGATCTTCGCGTTCCACCGGGCAACCGCCTGGAAGCTTTGAAGGGCGATCGTGCCGGTCAATATAGCATCCGTGTTAACGAGCGCTATCGGGTCTGTTTTGAGTGGAGACAGGAGATGGCTTGGAATGTCGAAATCGTCGATTATCACAAGTGATGAGACTTCGGCCGATTTGCTGTCGCCGGTGACTCCTGGTGAGCTTCTCAAAGAGGAGTTTCTTGTTCCCATGGGCATTTCTCAATATCGCCTTGCGAAAGAGACTGGGATTCCGGCTCAGCGTATCGGGCAGATTGTCTTGGGAAAACGTCGCGTGACGGCCGACACCGACCTCCGTCTTTGCCGTTATTTTGGCCTGACGGATGGTTATTGGCTGCGCGCTCAGGTGGCGTTTGACCTTGAGGCCGAGAAAAGGCGGATCGAACCGGAACTCGACAAGATCGTTCCTGTTCAGCAGGCTATCGCACTGTAGTGCTCAAAGATGATGGGGGTGGCGCGGCGATGAGGCGACGCCGACAGTCTGCCGTATATAGTCCGGGTGGATGCGGGTGCGGTTTGCTGCTGCTTCCGGTTATTGCTGTGAGCATTGGCGTGATGTTTGCGCTTGCCGGGCTTGCCGCGGCGGCGCTCGTGCTGTTTATCACTGCCATCGGCGTGACGATTTGGCTCTGCCGCAATCGCGAGCAACGCCGTGCCGACGGTAAAACCAATGTCGGCTGGGTCGTCTTTCTGATCATTGCGTACCTGCTGAGTGCCAGCTACCTTGTTTTCTTTGTCCTGTTGATGATCAGTGCCTTTACCGGGGAATCCGTCACGGTGGGTTGATGCACTGCCAGCAGACGGTCGCGCGCAGTGCGTTTGCTCGGCGTTTGGATAACTGCATTGGTCGTTTACCGCAGCCTTAGCTCTCAGCTAATGAATTCAAGTTCAATCCTTCCTACGATGTGCTGTGTACCGGCACGGTAGCCGGATCGTAGGAAGGATGAATAATGGCAAAAGAGGGAAAGAAGCCAATCGGCAAGATTGTCCTAGGCATCATCGTGGTGCTGGTTATTGTCGGTGCCGTGGGCTCTATGGGCGGCAACTCAACCGATTCGTCTGCGAGCGATTCGGCAAAACCTGCCGAGACGACACGGCAGGCTGAGGAGCAAAAAGAACCGCAAGAACCGTATACCATTGCTGACGAGGCTGAAGACACTTCCAATCAGTTTACCTATAAGATCACGGGCACCCTGACCAATAACACGGACAAGGAAAAGAGCTACATTCAGATTGAATATGTTCTGTATGATGCCGATGGCAACCAGGTTGGAACGGCTCTTGCAAACACCAATCATCTGAAGGCGGGCGGCTCCTGGAAGTTCGAGGCGCTGGGTACGGTGTCTCCCGACCAGGTTGCTAGCTGGGAGCGTTCGGACGTAAGCGGTTTCTAGCATGTTGCATGCACTGGGGGAGGTGAAGTCGTATGTCCGATAAAAAGCTGACCGAGGAGTTGCTCAATGAGCTTCTCGATGCGCCGAACATCGATGGCTATATCAGGGAGCACGACTTTGCCGCCCCGTCGCTTTCGGACTACCTGAAGCAGCTACTGCAGGAAAAGGGCTTGGAGCGCTCGCGCGTGGTCCGTATGGCTGATCTCAATGAGACCTTTGGCTATCAGATCTTTACCGGTGCGCGTCATCCGAGTCGCAATAAGGTGCTGCAGATTGCCTTTGCGATGGCGCTGACGCTCAAAGAGACCAACCGTGCGCTGACGGCTGCCGGGGTAAGCGTCCTTAACTGCAAGGACCGCCGCGATGCGATTATCATCTTTTGCATCGATCGCGGGTGCAGTCTCCAAAAGGTCAACGAGGAACTGTATCGCTTTGGCGAGGAGACGGTGAGTTGGCGGCTGATATCTGAGCCGGTAGAGCTGTCGAACAACGATGCAAACGAACGGGGCGCGGATGCCATGGGGTGTCTGCGCCCTGCGCTATGATGGAGGCTATGGATACTCAGAGCCCAACATATTCCGATGACGAGCTGACCGCAGCGCTTGCCGAGCACCTGGCGTCGCTCGATCGCGACGACAGCTATCGCGTGGAGCGTGTACTTAAGCGCTCGTCCGTTGAAGCAACCGAGCTCGTGTACTTTGAAGGAACCGGCGGTGGTTCGCTCGGCCCCTTTGTCCGTAAACGCATCGATGCTTCGGCTCAAATCGGCGGGGCATACGAGCGTCTGTTTGCCGCTCAGCGGGCAGGCAGGCGTTTTGAGCACCTGCCCAGAATCGTCGATTGTCGTCGTGTGGGCGACGAGCTCAACGTGGTTATGGAATACATCGAAGGGGAGACGCTCGGGGCGCTGGTGGACCGTCTGGGAGCCACCCCCGATTATGCGCGTGAATTGTATCCTGCCCTATGCGATGCCGTGGGCGAGCTCCACGCCGGTTTTGCAATAGCGGGGGAGACGTCGGCGCCGGTGATCCATCGTGACCTCAAGCCGTCGAATATCATCGTGACAGGTGCCAACTATACGCCTGATGACGGCCTGACATTTTCATCGCTGGTGATTATCGACTTGGGGATCGCTCGCGTATGGCGCGACGGCGCCGATGCCGACACCGTCAAGTTTGGCACACGGCCCTACGCGCCACCCGAGCAGTATGGGTTTGGGCAGACGAGCGTGCGAAGCGATGTGTACGCGCTGGGCGCCCTGCTGTTCTTCTGCTTGACGGGGCTCGATCCAAAACCGGGGCTCGACATGCGCGAACAATGCGAGATGCGCGGCGTTCCCGCTCCACTGGCCGATGTCATTTGCATGGCGATGGCGCTCGACCCGGCCAAGCGTTTTGCGAGCGCGGGGGTGTTGGGACGGGCGACGCGCGCGGCATATGACCTGAGTTGCCCTGTGCGGCCTCCTGCGCCTGTGCTTGTCCGTACTCCGGCCTCGGAGACGGTGTTGACGCCCCAAGGACTCCAGAACCCCACAGGGCTTCCTAGGCCTGCCGCCTCCACTGCATGCGGTCTGCTCTCTCGCGTTCCGGAGTCTCTGGGGCGCATTTGGAATACGCTCGTCTTCTTCTCGCTGCTTGTGTTCTTTGCCGGAAGTCACTTTGCCGTCTTTCACCCCACGGGAGCAAACCAAAGCTACCCGACGTGGCTTCTCATAATCGAGTATTTTTTCTTTGTCGATGGCCTTATGGTGCTTATGCATTTTGCGCTGTTCGACAAGCGTCGTCTTCGTCGGCGATTCGCGCTGCTCGACAGCTATCGCGGCAAGAAACTCGCGAAACTCTGGCTCAAGGCATTGGGTGTGCTGCTCCTATGCATGATCGTCATAGTCGCGGTTGCCAATGCGACCGGCGTCGTCGATACCTCCGCTACCTAAAAGAAAAGGGCCCCATTGGGGCCCTTTGCAGTTGCACTTAGATGCGGTTCATCTGAGCGGCGACTTTGTTGTACCAGTCCTGCCACGTGGGCGGGCAGTACTTTTTGGCTGCTGCCGGGGTAAGGGTGGAGCCGTAGTTGGCGCCCAGATAGGCAACGTGAGCGGAGATGCCCTCGCTCCAGCTGCCAAAGCTGCGCCAACCGCCGCCATGGGCACTCCAGCCCCAGGCGTTGTAAGAATTGGCGCAATAAGCACCCTTGGTGCTCTCGATGCAGGCGATGGCGGGGGACCAACGGGGGTCGACACCGGTATTCCAAGCGGCGACGGCAAAGTTATAGCCCTGGCCTGCCATGGGGGAGCCGGCGAGATAATTGTCGATGCGGCTCGTCCACTCATTAATGAACGAATCGTAATCGGAGCTACCGGTATTGGCGTTGTTCACCGTGGTGTCGATGGTGGTGTTGGTGTTGGTGGCCTGGCTGCTGGAATTGCTGCCGCTTACGCCCTCGCCCGAGAGCTTCTCGGCGGCAGCGGCCTTATCGGCCTCAAGCTTGGCAAGCTCGGCGGCATTTTCCTGCTCGGCTTTTGCCTGTGCCTCGCTGCGGAGCTGCTGGGCCTGTGCCAGCGCATCCTCGGCGTTTTTCTGCTCTGCCTCAAGCTGAGACTTGGCCTGCTGGAGCTCAGCCTTGTTCTGCTCGAGTTCAGTTTGCATGTTATTGAGCTCTTCGATCTCGTCGACGCTCGAGCTCGTGATCTGGTTGGTGTATTTGCAGGTCGTGATGAACTCACCCAGGCTCTGCGCGTTGACCAGGAAGCTCACGATGGGATTGGTGCCCTTCTGATACTTGTACAGATCGCGCATGGCGGAGCTTGCCTTGGCCTGCTGCTCGGGAAGCTTGGCCTCGATTTCCTCGATGCTTGCCTCATTGGAGTCAATCTGCTTTTGCAGGTCATCGAGTTTGGTGCGGGCGTCGTTGTAGGCGCTCGTGGCGGCTTCGATCTTCTGCTGGGCTGCGGAAAGCTGGTCCTGCGTTGCCTGCGAGGCGGCATACGCCGCAACGGGGGAGAGCATCGGCGTGGCCGTCAGCGCAACGGCGAGAGCGGCGCTCGTGATGATACGAGCCGGCTTCGACGCAATGAGCGCTGCGGTGCGATGATTCGAATGCTGCATCCAGTCCCTCTGCAATCAATCGTAGGTTATGGTTCGAACGGTATTCTACTACTGCTTTCGACCTCAACTTGAACCTTAAAGGTTCCAAAGGGTCAAGTTGAACTTGAGGCTTTGGCTTTGACCTGCAGTTATGATGAATTGTTGAGAAACCATAGAGTTCAACTTTAACGTTACAGAGCCCTGTTTGAGAGGAGTTTTGGGCTGTAAAAGCTATCTCAACGTGGGGTTTTATAACTACAGCGTGCCCTTCTGGCGAGCCTGCTCAATCTCTTCGAGGGCCTCGGCAGGGGTGAACGAACAGGTGCCGTCGCCGAGTTTGATTACCTGGATATCATCGCCGGCGTAGACCTCTCCACCCTTTAGTACCACGCCAAAAACGCCCTCGTGGGGAAAGATGCAGTCGCCGGCAAGATAGTAGATGGCACAGCGTGTGTGGCAGACCTTGCCGATCTGACTGATTTCGACGATCACGTCGCTTCCAAGCTTGAGCTGCGTTCCCAGGGGGAGCGAGAGCAGGTTGAGGCCCTGGGTTGTGAAGTTCTCGCCAAAGTCGCCCTCGTGCACATCGAGCCCGCGTGCCTGCGCCGTCTGGATGGACTCCGCGGCTAAAAAAGAGACCTGGCGGTGCCAATGCCCGGCGTGTGCGTCGGAGGCGAGGCCAAATTGCTCTATAACGGTGTCGTGCCCGTCGGCGACGGGCGACTTGCGCGTGCCCTTGTGTGCCGACGTGTTGATCGAGACGATGCGGGCGGGTCCGTTGTAGGCGTCGTTTGCCGTGCACAGGGGAGCGGTCGCTTTCGCACGTTCCGCCAGCTCGCGCCTCGCGGCATTGAGGATGGGATTATCGGTCGGATGGTCTTGGGGCACGTGTGCGCCTTTCGCTCGAAGATGTCAATACGCTGAATCCTACAACAACGGTAGGTTCATTGCCCATTGTCATACAACGGTGGACGCCGTCTTCGTGCTGGACGATTACGTCGATTGCCATAGATACGGTGGAGCTTTGGGCGCCGGCGGCTTGGCACGCTAGAATAAATCAGTTGCGCAAAGACCGCCCGTTGTGTGGGCAGTTCATGATAGGAAGTTTCCATGGCATTGCAATTTACAGAGCGCGAGTTCATTCCCGTGCTGCTTGGTGGCGACATCAACGCCTATTCGGTGGCGCGCGCCTTCTACGAGGAGTACCAGGTCAAGAGTCTGGTCTTTGGCAAGTATCAGACGGGTCCCGCGTACCGCAGCCAGATTATCGACTACACGCCCAACGTGGATATCGACACCATGCCCGTGATGCTCAAAACCGTCAACGGCATTGCCCAAGCGCATGCCGACAAGACTATTGTCCTTGTGGGCTGCGGCGACAACTATGTCGCTCTCGTGGCTCAAGCCAAGGATGCTCATGAGCTGGCGGATAACATCGTCGCTCCCTACGCGCCCTACAGCATGCTCGAGCAGTGCCAGAAGAAGGAGATCTTCTACGAGCTGTGCGAGAAGCATGGCGTGCCCTATCCGCACACGTTTACCTTTACCAAGGCGATGCTCAATGCCCAGGGTGAGGCGCCTGCCGAAGTGCTCGACCAGATCGATTTTCCTTACCCGATGATTCTGAAGCCTTCTGACGGCATCATGTGGTGGCAGCATGAGTTCGAGGGCCAGAAGAAGGCCTATGAGATTGCCGACCGCGCCGAGCTGGAACAGGTCATTCGCGACTCGTATGCCAGCGGCTACACCGACGACCTGATCTTGCAGGATCGCGTGCCCGGCAACGACGAGTACATGCGCGTGCTCACCAGCTATTCCGACCGCAACGGTAAGGTCCGCATGATGTGCCTGGGCCATGTGCTGCTCGAGGAGCATCAGCCCCACGGTGTCGGCAACCATGCCTGTATCATTACCGAGCCCAACGACGAGCTCATGGGCGGCGTGCGCAAGTTGCTCGAGGACCTTCACTTTGTGGGCTATTCCAACTTTGACGTAAAGTACGACGAGCGCGACGGCTCGTTTAAGTTCTTCGATTTCAACACGCGCCAGGGCCGCAGCAACTACTACGTTACCAACAGCGGCTTTAACGTTGCCAAGTATGTGGTGGACGAGTATGTGTTCAACCGTCCGTTTGAGCCGGAGTTTGTGACGGCTCAGGACGAGGCCCTGTGGATGGTCGTCCCCATGGGCGTCGTCGACAAGTACGTCAAGGATCCCGAGCTGCGCGCTAAGGTGCATCGCCTGGACAAGGAAGGCAAGGGCGCCGACCCTTCGTTTATGAAGGGCGACTTTGTCTTTAACCGCTGGCTGCGCATGTGGCACACCAAGCTGCGCCACTTTAAGCTGTTCAAGACGTATTACAAGTAGATGAGCGCGGTGCCCGTCCGGTTTGCATCGGGCGGGCGCGGGTATGATACGCGCAATTGCGCAAGCGTCACCAAGGAGGCGGCGATGGAAAAGCTGGGAGTTATCGGCGGCATGGGCGCCGAGGCCACGTCGTATTACTACGACCAGGTGGTGCGTCATACGGCTGCTGCCTGCGATCAGGAACATATCGACATGGTGGTGCTCTCCAAGTCGACCATGCCCGACCGCACGTTGGCCATTAAGACCGGCGAGCATGCCAAGCTGCTGGCGACCATGAAAGAGTGTGCCCAGGCACTCGAGTCGCTGGGCTGTGCGCACATTGCCATTCCCTGCAACACGTCGCACTACTTCTACGACCAGATCCAGTCGTTTACGAAGGTGCCGATTATCCACATGCCGCGTGAGTCGGTGCGCTATGCTCTGGCCGGTGCGGTGATGGGGGAGTGCGAGTTCGACCCCAACCTGAGTATGCCGGCCGAGCCGGTGCACAAGATTGGCATCATGGGCACCGACGGAACCGTGGGCGCGGGTGTCTACGGCCGCGAATGTAAGGCTGCGGGTGTTAAGGTTGTCTATCCCAGCGAGAAACGTCAGAACGATGTGATGTCGCTTATCTACGATGATGTGAAGGCCGGACGTGAGCCCGATATGGATAAGTTCGACCGCGTGATGTGGGAGTTCGCCCGTAGCGGCTGCGACCGCGTCATTCTGGCCTGCACCGAGCTCTCGGTGTTGCAAAAGTACCGAGAGATGCCCGAGATCACCCTCGACGCCATGGATGTCCTGGTGCGCGAATCCATCATCCGTAGCGGCGCTCCCTACCGCCTCTAGCTTCCGACCTGTCAAAAAGGGACAGGTTAATATTGGTAGGTTTTATCTGGTGAAACAGTAAAGGCCTCGGCTCGTTTGGTGCGAGCCGAGGCCTTTTGCGTTGGGCGGTTGCTGTCGGTAGTGAACTAGAACAGGAAGCCGATGGCGATGAGGGCGATGCTGACGATGAACACGGCGATGTCTAGGCCCTTGATGGGGTAGCGCTTGTACGAGCTGGCGCGCGTACGCAGATAGAAGCCGCGTTGTTCTGCCGCCAAGGCTGTGGCATCGGTTTTGCCCACGCTTGAGATGAGCAGCGGCACGCACAGTGGCAGCATGAGCTTAAGCTTCTTAATGGGGTTCTTGGTGTCGTACTCGACGCCGCGTGCGGTCTGCGCCTCTATGATGGCGTTCATCTCCTGACCAAACATCGGCACGAAGCGCAGCGCCGTGGTAAAGGTGAAGGCATAGCGATACGGCACGTGCAGCACCTCGACGCAGGCGTTGGCAAGGTCGTTGAGCTTGGTCACCATGAGCATGAGGATGAGTGGTAACGCCACACCCAGCAGGCGCAGACAGGCCTTCGATCCTGTGATGAGACCCGTGTCGGTGATAAAGCCCCACACCACGTTGCCATCGCGCATAAAGGCCAGCTGGAGCACCAGCATGATAAGCGCGAGCGGAATCAGCAACTTGAGCAGCGAGAACAGACGGTCGACGACGCCGGCATAGGCACCCAGCGCAAGGGTGAGTGCCAAAAAGCCCAGCAGCGCCACGTAGGTGTCGGACAAGAAGATGCCGACGATGATGGCGGCGGCGAGGCCCAGTTTGACGACGGGATTCAGGCGATGCAGCAGCGTATCGCCCGGCATGTAGTCGATGACGTTAACCACGGTGGACCATCTCCTTGGCAATTCGAACGACATCGGTGACCTCGCTCACCTGCGCAAAAGCGGGCGAGACGGAAGATGCCAGACGGCGCGAGAGTTCAATAACCTGGGGAGGCTCCACGTAGGCACGCCGCATGAGATCGATGTTCGAGAATAGCTCGTGCGTGCGGCCGCGGTCGAGGATGCGACCGTCGGCCATTACCACAATGCGCTCGGCAAAGTCGGAGACGACTTCCATATCGTGGCAGACCATGATAACGGCGCAACCGCGCTCGGCCATGGTGCGCACCGTTTCCATGACGGTCATGCACTCGCGGTAATCAAGGCCGCTCGTGGGCTCGTCGAGCACGACGATCTTGGGCTCAACCACTACGACGGAGGCAAGCGCCACCATTTGTCGCTGACCGCGCGAGAGCGAGAAGGGCGCCTCGTCGGCCGGCAAGCCAAAGCGGTCGATGACGAGCTGGGCGCGACGCAGCGCCTCGGCACGGTCGATGCCGGCAAGCTCCAGGCCAAAGGCGACCTCGTCGAGCACGGTGTCCTTGCAGATCTGGCGGTCGGGGTTTTGGAAGAGGGTCGCGACCTCGCGAGCGATGCGGCTCGTGGGAACGGCTGCGGTATCCAGTCCCGTGACGCGCACGCTGCCCGAGGCGGGCTTAAGCAGGCCTGTGAGCAGTTTGGTGAGCGTGGTCTTGCCGGCGCCGTTTTGGCCGACGATGCCCACGAGCTCGCCGGGATAGAGCGTCAGGCTAAGGTCGTGTACGGCGGCGCCGCCATTGGGATAGGCAAACTCAACATGGTCGAAGGTGAGTACGGGTTCGGCGTCCTTGGCATGAGGGCGCAACGACGGTGCATGCGGGGAACCGGCGGGCGCCTGGGCTTCGATAGCCGCGCGTGCGGGGTCGACGATGCCCGAAATCATGCGCTCGGCCTCATCGACATCCAAGCAGGGGGTACCGCTTACCAGGCCATCGGCCTCGAGGCTATTGAAGATACGCGTGACGCGAGGGCAGTCGACGCCGATGGCACGGAGCTCGTCGGTATGCGCGAAGACCTCGTGTGGCTCGCCCTGCAGCGCGATTTCGCCATGGTTGAGCACGAGCACGCGGTTGCAGTACTCCGAGAGCAGGGCGACCTTTTGCTCGACGACGACGATGGTGATTCCAAGTGCGCGGTTTGCCTCACGCAGCGTCTCGAAGACCAACGTGGAGCTGGCGGGGTCGAGTGCCGCGGTGGGCTCGTCGAGAACCAAGACGCGCGGACGCATGGCGAGGATGGCGGCGATGGCTACCTTTTGCTTCTGTCCGCCCGAGAGGGTGGCGATCTCGCGGTCGCGCAGGTCGCTGATGCCGACGGTCTCGAGAGTTTCGCTCACGCGCTGCTTGATCTGGTCGTGGGGAACGCCAAAGTTCTCGAGGCCAAAGAGCATCTCGTCCTCGACGACCGAAGCGACCATCTGCGTGTCGATATCCTGCAGCACACTGCCGACGATTTGCGACACGTCGGTGAGCGAGACTTCGCAGGTGTCGTGGCCGTCGACCATGACGGACCCAAAGAACGTGCCGGTGTAGTGGTGGGGCACGGCGCCCGACAGACAGGCGGCAAGCGTGGACTTGCCGGCGCCCGAGGGTCCGATGATGCCGATGAAATCTCCCTTGTTCACGCTGAGCGAGATGTGGCTGAGCGCTTGCTCGGTCTGCGTGCCATAGGAGAACGAGACATCGTCGACGTTGATGATCGTTTCCATGGATACCTTTCATAGTCATTGGGGACGTTCTTTAATGACTAGTCGTTTAAGAACGTCCCCAAAAGCTAGTCGTTTGGGACAGTTTTTGGTGGTGAAGCACGGAGACGGCTTTACGAGGGGCCCCAGGTTGGCGCGAGAAAGAGGAGCGAAGCGTACTTGGGTACGCGAGCGACGAATGAACGCCAAGATGGGGTGGCTCGTAAAGCCGAGCGGGTTAGTTGAGTCTAAGAGCCTTCTGGATGGGCAGGTAGAGGGCGCCGACCAGAATGGCGTTAAAGACGGCGGTCATGGCAACGACGGGCAGCATGGCGGCGGCGAGCTCGCCGACCACGCCGAGCATGGCCATCTTGATGATCATGAAGATGACGCCGGAGACAAAGGTGGTCAGGAAGGTTGCGACAATGGCGATGGCTGGCTTGACCTGACCGTTCTTGCCGGCGGCGTTGACGATGCCGGCCATGAGCATGGCGGCGATGCCCTCGGCGGCAAAATCGACGAACGGCGAAGTGGTGGTGATCTGGATCACGGCAGCCGAGATGAGGCCAATGACGAGCGCCTGGCCGATGTTGGGACGAACGACCAGGATGGTGAGGCAGAAGGCCGAGATGATGAACTCGGGGCTGATCATGCCGCCCGAGATGCCCGAGATGGCCTTGCCGACGGTGAAGTTGAGGATGAAGCCGGCAGCGAGCAGGATGGCGAGCAGGACGAGGGCGCGGACGTCGAGTTTGCCGCGGTCGGCGGTCTGGACGGTGCGGGGCTGGGCGGCGGTGGTGTTCTGAGACATGGTGAAAATCCTTTCGGAATGGGGGTGCAAGAGAAAAGCGGAGGCGCGTGATGCGAATGCGATCGGGCTCGAGATAGAAAAAGGCCCCCGGTCGAAACCGGAGGCCTTCCAATCACCTAGAGCGCAAAAACAGGCGTGAGGGACTCACTGTCGACCGATCGTATTCGCATCACGCCACCACCAGTTGTTGAGAGACTTCATCGTGTTCTTCATGTTGGTGGCTCCTTTCGTGATGCCGTGGCGCGGTCGCACCTAGTTGCTGTTGCGCTGCACTATAGCACAGCGAAGTGTGTGCGGGGAAATCTTTTTTAAAAAGATTTCAGGCGGGTTTCCCGCCGGTCAAAAGAGCGGGCTGAGCGGGCGAGGCTGCCATTGCTGCCTTGTCCGCTCAGCTAAGACGTTACTCCTTATTGCGACGGTAGAGGAAGTAACCGCCCGCGGAGATGACGGCAACGCCAGCGATGGCGAATGCGGCCACCATGCGGCCATCAAAACGATCACCGGTGGTGGGCAGGCCGCCCTTGGTGTTCGTCTTGTTGGTGGTTACCGTGGTCGTGGTGTCCGACTTGCCAGGCTTCTCGGGCTTGGTGGTGGGCTGCTCGGGGGTACCGGGCTGCTCAGGAGTACCGGGCTGCTCAGGAGTACCAGGCTGATCCGGGGTTACCGGGTCGGTGGCAAGAGCGTCCTTGGCGTAGGTGATGGACACCTTGAGGCCGTTGATCTCGGTGTTCAGGTCGCTCGGGGTGAAGGGCTGGTCGAAGTTTTCGGCCTTCTGATAGGCGCGCATCTCCTGGAGCAGTGCCTTGCACTTCTTGTAGGTGTTCTCGGTAGCAGCCTTGCCGGCCTTGTTAGCCAGGGCAGTGCGGCCCTCGGTGGTCGTCTCGGCTAGCATGGCGGCGTCAACTTCCTTGTTCTGCTCGATGAGCTCGTTCTGGAGCGCATCGAGGTAGGCACGGACGCTGATACCAAGGGTGTCAGGGTTCTCAAAGCAGAGCGAGCTGATGTCCATGAGGACGTAGTTGATTGAGTTCTCGGGCTCCTCGTTGTACACGACGTCAGTCTGTTTGCAGTGATCGAAGGAGACGGTCTGATCGCTGAAGTACGGGCTGACCTCAGTTATCAGAGCGGAGTACAACGGGATGGCGACGGAGTACGCGGCGCGGGAGAGCATTTCCCACTGGATGGTAGCGACTTCGGGGTCATACCCGCGACGAATCTGGAAGAGGTTGATCTCGGTGTTGCGCTCGCTGCCGATGCAATAAACACCATCAGTGTTCGCGTTGAGGCCAGGGACGTTCTCGCCGCGGTTGCCGAAGGCGCGAATCAACTCGAAAGTGCTCCAACCAGACTTGCCAGGCCTGAAGAACAGGGGCTGGATTTCGCTGACCATGGCTCCCTTTTGGTCAGGTTTTCCTTTCTCCTTTACTGTGATAATGTCGTAATCTGTGCCTTCGGTCAGCTGACTACCAAAATAATTGCGGCCTTGCACATAACGGGACCACTGGTTTACGCCGGAATCGGCGAGGCTTTCGCCATACGTTTGGGCGACATCGAATTTGCCGTCAGCGGAGTATTTGGCGAAACCCTTTTCTTCGGGCATGGATTGGATCTTTTCAGAGTGGAGGCAATTCTCGGTGTCATTGAGGTCGACATCGTAGTTGAGGCTCCCGATATTAGGGTTGAGCGACGCGACGTCGTCAGCGAGCTTCATGGCGATCCACTGATGGGCGGAAAGTGTGGCGAACAGCCAGGTCTCGTTGTTGTCGGCGATGATGATCTGGTCGTTGGTGCAGACGCCTTGATCATCGATCAGGCTGCCGAGAAGCTCGACGCCCTCGCGGGCCGTGGCGCTCTCGCCCAGGATGATGCTGCCGTAACTGTACTCGCCCAGACCCACTTCCTCATCGATGGGGTCTGCTGCAGCGGCCTCCTCGTTATAGGAGGTGCTTAGCGTGGCGGAGCAGGAGACGCCCTTCTCGTTGATGCCGGCCTCGGAGTAGGCGTCGGTGCGACCCATCCAGTTGGAGGGGTGGTCGCGTACATAGCTGTAGCGATAGGTAGGCTTGTTCGAAGTGTATTCAAAAGCAGATTCAATCGAGCTGTACTTAAAGCCAGGTTCGTGGGCAGGTTCGATGCCGTAGTGCTTAAGATAGCGCTTGCCAAAGTCCTCGGCGCGGCCGTAGTACGTGTTGCCGTCGGCCGTAAGGTTTTTGCCCATGTATATCTGCGTGCAGGCGAGAGCGCAGATGTCGGCATGGACATGATGGTTGCAGCTCCAAAGGCGAGGCCTATGCCTAGCTTCTTGAGCGCGTTGACGGGGTGAGTTTTCCTCATTTTCCCTCCCAGCGTGCGAAAGCCCTCCGTTGCCAGAGGGCTTCAGCCAATAAAGACACCCCATTAGCGTAACGAACTGGAAACAATATTCATCTATGAAAGAAACTTACTCGATAAGCGTAATGAAATATGCGATGAGCGGTTAATTATACTCAGTTTGTAGCTTTACTTTAATAAAGGCGCCCTGTGATTACTGTAGCCGAATAAAGTAGCTGGGAATGCCCGAAATGAAAATCCCCCTGCTGTTTGGCAAATGCATAAACAGCAGGGGAGACGATAATTGGATGAATATCATACCAATGTGGAATTACTTCTTCCGGCGGTGGATCACGTTGATCGCATAGCCGACGAGCATGGCCAAAACGATGATGATGAAGCCGAGCAGGGGATTGTCGTTCATAGGGTCCTCCTATTTTCCGAGCGGGGAGAATTCGTCGACGATGAGGTCGAGGCATTGTGGAAGCGCGCGGGCTCCAAAGACGCCCGAGTTGCTGGAGATAATCTCGCCATCGAACTGCATGCCCAGCGACGGGGTGCAGGTGATCTTGGCTTCCTTGGTCTGGATGATCTTGAACTGCGGGCGCCCGAGTACCTTGCCGGCGGGGTCGAGTGCGGCGGTGATCACGGTAGGCAGCAGCTGCACGGTGCGCACGGGTTCGATGACCGCAATGTCGACCATGCCATCGTTCATACGGCAGTCGGGGAACAGGTTGATGTCGTTTTGGATGACCGAGGTGTTGCCGGCCATGCAGCAGATGCCGTCGAGCTCCTCGACAATGCCGTCATGCTCAATCGTAAAGTGCGCTACCGTAGGGTTGGGCGTGGCGAGCGCAGAGAGGAAGTAGGCGATCTCGCCGATGTCGTTTTTGGTGGGGGCGGCCTTCATCATGATCTCGGCGTCGAAGCCCGAGCCGGCGATGATGATGAAGCCGTGGCGCTTCTCGTTGCCGTTCTCGTCGAGCCAAAAGAGCTCGCCCATGTCGACTTTGACCGTGCGACCGGCACGGCAGGCCTTGGCGAGCGCCGCCGCCTCGGGGGCATTGCCGATGTTGTTGAAGAACAGGCAGGCCGTACCGGAGGGGAAGACGAGCGTGGGGACACCGCATCCGCGCATCTGGTCGAGCACGTTGGAGACAGTGCCGTCGCCGCCCGAAACGACCACGCGGTCAAACTCGCGCACGTCTGCCACGGCGTCCTCGGGTTCCATGCCATCGCCGATAAAGCGCATCACGACCTCGTCGCCGCCCTGTGCAAGGGCGTGCGTGAATGCGAAGATTTCATCTGAGCTGGGGCCCGATGCCGGGTTGTGGATGATAAGGCAGCGCATACTTACGTTCCCGTTCTGTGACTAACCGAGTATAGTTGTAAGGCAATGCCGATATCCTACCCGTGTTTTTCGGGCCTAACCTTATTCGATGGGTTGATATGTACATTTCCACACATCAGGCTCTACTCGACTTTTGCCAGCGCGCCCGTGAGTTCGACGCGATTGCCGTCGATACCGAGTTTTTGCGCGAGCGCACGTTCCATCCGCGTCTATGTTTGGTTCAGATTGCCACCCCTGCTGAGAGCGTCGCGGTCGATCCCCTGGTAATCGACGACCTATCGCCGCTGGCCGAGCTTATGGCAGACGAGAGCGTGACTAAGGTCTTCCACGCCTGCTCGCAGGATATGGAGGTTATGCTCCATACCGTGGGCGTGCTGCCACGACCGATTTTCGATACGCAGGTCGCCGCTGCCTTTTTGGGCGAGCGCCAGCAGATTTCGTATGGCGCGCTTGTTCAGACGTTTTGCGGCGTCTCGCTGCCCAAGACCGAGTCGCTGACCGACTGGTCGCGTCGCCCGCTGACCGATAAGCAGATTGAGTACGCGATTGATGACGTCAAGTACTTGATCGTCGCCTATACCGAGATGATGAGTCGCCTGCGCGAGCTGGGCCGTGTGGACTGGGTGCTCGACGAGCTACGCCCGCTGGCTGACGAGTCGCACTATCGCGCCGACCGTCACGAGGCATTCCGCAAGGTCAAGCGCATCAACTCGTGCAGCCGCCACCAGCTGGGCATCGCGCGCGAGCTCGCCGCCTGGCGCGAGGACCGCGCCGAGCGCCGTAACATCCCGCGCAAGTGGGTCATGTCCGACGACACGCTGCATGCGCTCGTCAAGCGCAATCCCGTGCGCGTTGAGGAGTTCCGTAGCATTCGCGGTACCGATCAGTTGGGGGAGCGCGACGTGGACGGTGCGCTCATGGCCATCAAGCGTGGCGCAAGCTGCCCGCACGATCGCCTGCCGCTCATGGTGCGCGGGCATCGCCAGATCTCTCCGGAGTTGGAGAGCGTGACGGACCTGATGTATGCGCTCATTCGCCTGGTTGCCGAGCGCTCGGGCGTGGCGACCTCGGTCATCGCCTCGCGCGATGACCTGGCCGACTATATTGAGCACCCCGAGCAGAGCCCCCTGCGCGAAGGCTGGCGCTTTGAGCTTGTGGGCTCGCGTCTGGACGATCTGCTTTCCGGCAATATGGGGTTGACGGTGAAGGACGGAAAAATCGAATTGCTGTAAGGAAGCCTAGCCGCTTGAGTGGGTAGAATGCCTCCAACGTGTAACTCGATTCGGAGGAATTCGCATGCCTTATTACTATGGATACGGCTTTGGCATCGACCCGCTGTACCTGCTGGTTGTTCTTGTCTGCACGGTGCTTGGCCTTGCCGCACAGAACTATATCAACTCGACGTACAAAACCTGGTCCAAGGTTCGCTCGGACGGCGATACGGGTGCCACGGTCGCTCGCCGCATGCTCGATGCCAACGGTTGTAACGCCGTGGGTATCAAGGGTGTCGCTGGCGAGCTCACCGACCATTACAACCCGCAGGACAACAACCTGTACCTCTCTGATGCCAACCGTTCGGGTGGATCGGTCGCAAGCGTTGCCGTGGCCTGCCATGAGGCGGGCCATGCCGCCCAGCGTCAAAGCGGCTACGCCATGATGAAGGTGCGCACCGCCCTGGTCCCGGTCGTTAACTTTACCCAGAACACCTGGACCATCGTGCTACTCATGGGCCTGTTTATGAACATCGCGGGGCTTACGACCCTCGCGTTGATTTTCTTCTCGTTTAGCGTGCTGTTCCAACTCGTTACGTTGCCTGTTGAGATTGACGCCAGCCGACGTGCTGTGGCGTACATCGAGCAGTCGGGTATGAGTTCCAAGCAGGTCAACGGCGCCAAGAAGGTGCTGACGGCAGCCGCACTTACCTATGTTGCTGCAGCTCTCACCTCGATTATTCAGCTGCTCTATCTTATGGCTCGCTACAACAGAAACTCCAACCGATAACAAATTGGGTCGCTGGGCGCCGCGGGGATTCGTGTCCCCGCGGCGCTGTACTATGTGTTGGACTTGAATTTGCGCAGGGCCGAAGCCCTTGTGCACGATGACGAAAGGAGGCTGCGTGGCAGGCTGGAATCTAACCGGCAATGCCGTTTCCGCCGAGTTTGACGGTTCGGATGAGCAGGAGCGCAAGGAGCTCAGCGTGAGCCAGGCGGTGGAGATCGCCGCTGGTGCGCTCGATGCCATTCCGCAGCTGAGTGTCCTGGGCGAGGTCACGGGTTTCCGTGGTCCCAACGCCCGAAGCGGCCACTGCTACTTCCAGATTAAAGACGACTCGGCCGCCGTCGACTGCATCATCTGGAAGGGCGCCTATCTCAAGCGTACCTTCGATCTGCGCGACGGCATGCAGGTAAGCTTTAAGGGCAGCTTCAATCTCTATAAGGCCACGGGCCGCATGAGCTTCGTCGCCCGCTCGTTCTCGCTGGCGGGGGAGGGCTTGCTGCGTCAGCAGGTGGCTCAGTTGGCCGAAAAGCTGCGTCGCGAGGGCCTGATGGACGAAGCACGCAAGCGCCGCATTCCGGTGTTTTGCTCGCGTGTGGCGGTCGTCACCTCGCTTTCGGGTGCCGTAATCGACGACGTTAAGCGCACATTGCGCCGTCGCAACCCGCTCGTCGAGCTTGTCTGCGTGGGCGCAAAGGTCCAGGGCGAGGGTGCGCCGACAGAGCTTATTGAAGGCTTGCGCCGCGCCGCTGCCATTACGCCGGCGCCCGATTGCATTTTGCTCGTGCGTGGCGGCGGTTCCTTCGAGGACCTCATGACCTTTAACGACGAGGAGCTTGCCCGTGCGGTGGCAGCCTGTCCCGTGCCTGTGGTGACGGGCATTGGGCATGAGCCCGATACCTCGATCTGCGACATGGTGAGCGACCGTCGCGCCTCCACGCCTACGGCGGCGGCCGAATCGGTGGCGCCGGCTATGACGGAGTTGGCCGATGTGCTCGAGGCGCGCTATCAGCGTCTGGGTGCCGCGATGGCATCGATGATTGGGTCGGCCCAGGTCGACCTGGAGATGCTCGATCAGCGCGGTCGCCGTGCCTGGGGTACCTATACGGCTCGCTTGGGCGATGCGCTCGATGCGGCTGCGTGCCGCCCGTGCCTCAACGACCCAACGTTTATGGTTGAGCGTCGCGAGTCAGAGCTTGCGCTGACTGCCGATCGCCTGTCGGGCGCCATAGTACGCTCGGTCGGGACATTCCGCTCCAACTTTGAGCGCCTGCCCGAGCGCCTGGTTGCAAGCACCTCGGGGCTCGATGGCAAACGCCATGCGCTCACGCTCGCGAGCTCTCGCCTGGAGCATCAGGGGCGCACGATGCTCAACAAGCCAGCATCCGACCTGGGCCGTGCGGCAGCCTCGCTCGATGCCCTGTCGCCGCTCAAGGTGCTTGCCCGTGGTTATTCCATCGCGTACAGCGATGATGGGGTGGCCACGAGCGCCAAGACCTTTAAGCCCGGTGACGCCATTCGCGTGCGCATGGCAGACGGCAACGTGGCGGCAACGGTCGATACGGTCGAGTAGGCCGCGTTTCATAGCGATAAACCTTTAGGAAAGGAAACAGATATGGCAGAGAAGACCCCGGTCGAGCAGCTTACGTACAAGCAGGCTTCACAGGAGTTGGAGCTCATCATCCGCAGCTTGGAGTCGGGTGATATGGAGCTCGAGGAGTCGCTTGAGAGCTATACCCGCGGCGTCGAGCTCCTCAAGAGCCTGCGTACCCGCTTGTCCGATGCCGAGCAGAAGGTCTCGGTGCTCCTGAAGGACATCGACGGCAACGACGTGCTCGCCGACGGCGAAGCCGCCAACACCGACGACAACCTTTCGTTCTAACCATCCCGACCAAATATAATTACCTTGGTCTGTGAGAAAGGAACCAACCATGTGTGATTGCATCTTCTGCAAAATTGCCAACCACGAGATCCCCTCGACCGTCGTCTACGAGGATGACCAGGTCATCGCGTTCGACGACCTCAATCCCCAGGCGCCGGTCCACACGCTCGTGATCCCCAAGAAGCACTACAGTGACATCGCCGATAACGTGCCCGCCGAGACCATGGGCGCCATGGCCCACGCCATCCAGGAGGTCGCCAAGGCCAAGGGTCTGGAGGACGGTTTCCGCGTCATCTCCAACAAGGGCGTCAACGCCGGTCAGACCGTCATGCACTTCCACATGCACGTCCTCGGCGGCAAGAACCTGGGCGAGAACCTCATCTGAGGACGCACGGCCCGTCGCCTTGGCTGCCTTTGGAGTAACCTATGCAGTTTTCTCAACTCGAATACCTTCAAGCGGTAGCGAACTACGGCGGCGTGCGCAAAGCGGCTCGCGCCGTTCACGTGAGCCCACAGGCTGTCTCGTCGGCAATTAAGAAACTGGAGTCTGAGTATCAGATCGTTTTGCTCAATCGATCGGCGGGGGAGGCTGTTTTGTCTCCGGCGGGCAGAGAATTTGCGCGTCGTGCACGCGTGATCCTGGCACAAGTCGACGATCTCAAAAAGTACACCCAATCGGGGAACGGTGGCGTTTCGCCCGACGGCCACTTTCGTCTTTACGTCCCCTGTCTTCACGGGCGGGGGCGTCTTTTTTCCGAAAACTGGTACGACTCGTTTGAAAGCTCGCACCCTCAGATTCACCTTGATGTGTGGCATCAGCCAACGGCTACATGCTTTGAATCACTTGTGCTTGGCATTTCGGATGCGGCCATCTCATTTGAGGAACCAAGGGACAGTGTCCTTTCTTCGAAATACTTGGGTGAAAAGGAGCTCAAGGTTCTTTCGTGCCCAGCGGGTCATCAATCTGTGGGTGCTATGACCGTTCGTGAGTTACTGGGCGGCAGGTTAGCTGTTCCCATTAATTTGTCGCCCTGTCTCAATGCGATCAATCAATGCCCCGAAGCTCAGCTGGTTAATTTCCGCTTCCGCGACGTCGAATACGGAAACAGAGCGCAGGCTGAGTTTCTTCAAGCCGGGGGATTGATATTGGGTTTTTCTGGCTCTTCTCTCGCATCAGATGGGTCGGAAGTGAGCGAGTACTCTATTGAAGGTTCGCATGACGTAGCCTTGCCCATCTACTTTTGCTATCGACAAAATGCCTGGACCGATCGACACCAGACGGTATTTCTTCACCTATTGCGTCATCTTGCTTCGTGAGGCCATTTGGCCTCGTGTCGTCAAGTGAATGTTGACGCCTTGTAACACATGACTGACGGCTTTGCCCTCATGCTTTTCCAAGATTCCGATTTAGATTGTTGACTCTTGGAGGGCGGAGCATGAAAAACCGTACGGTTTTGCTTTATATGACGTTTGTTTTTCTGTCGAACTTCAGCACCATTTTGTATTTTCTGACGGTTTACCTTGAATTCGTCGGATTCTCGATGGTGGCGATTTCTAGCATGATGATTGCATATCAAGTGAGCAAGTTCATCCTTGAAGTTCCCACTGGCTATATTGCCGATAGGTTTGGACGAAAGACAAGTGGTCTCGTTGGCGTCGTGGAGATGCTTGGATACTACGCCGCCCTGCTTCTCGTCCGTTCTCCTCTGCTTTTAATCGGCGCGTTTGCTCTCAAAGGTTTTGCCGCTGCATGTATGAGCGGGTCCATGGAAGCGATTTACATTGACAGCGTCTCTCTGGACCAGCTCGTAAGGCTTAATGTCGTTGAGCGATTTGTTTTCTATGCCTCTTATGCCCTCTCCGCTTGTGTGGGCGGTTTCATTTCGTCCGCTGGCGCGTATCTCATTGGTCTTTTGGCAGATATCATCGCAATGGTGTTGACGTTGGTTGTCGTTGTCTGCATTCCTGAGATGCGAAGAGGGGACACTACAGCGACACCTAAGCGTGGAATTAGCCCGAAGATGATCGGTGCCGCTATTGCGCGTAACGGCATTCTTCGTTCAGCGTTCATCATGGACTGCTCTCAGGCATTTGCTTTTGTCGCCCTGGAAGACTTTTTCTCACTGTTGCTTGCGGGTCGCGGAATGAATGCCGTCGCTTCGGGTGTGATCATTGCGGTCCAGCTTCTTGCCTCGGCCTCCATGGGGCTTATTGTGCCCAGTGTGATTGCTCATGTCGACAAGGGCCGTTTTGCGCGTATTTGCGGCATTGTGCGCCTTTCCCTGGCTGCTCTGTTTTTGATTCCCTTTACTCCGGTCTATTTGCTGCCCGTGTTCTATGTACTGCAGACGGTCGCGTACTCGTTATTTGCTCCAATTAAATACTCAATTTTTCAAAATGCTGTCGATTCTTCGATGCGCTGTTCACTGATTTCGGTCCAAAGCCAGATGGTGGCGGTGGGTGCCATCCTTTTCTATCTGTTCAATGCTGCGTTGAGCAGCATCGCGGGCATTCGAGTCGTATTGCTTGTTGCGCTCGGGATTTCTTCCCTGGTGTATATCCCCGCGCTATTTCGTCTTACAAGTCAAAGGCCATGAGTATTTAGGCACCGATAACTTATATATCAACGCAATAAACCCGAGCGCGAGGGCGTTTGGGTTTATTATTGAAGCGTATGTAACCTGGCGGCGCCACACCGCCTGTTAGTAGGGAGACACATGAACGTTCTGGTCGTCAACGCAGGATCTTCGACCCTTAAGTATCAGGTCATCGATACCAAGTCCCACAAGGTGTCCGCAAAGGGCTCCTGCGAGCGCGTCTGCTTTACCGGCGGTACCTTCACCCACGCTGCCAACGGTTCCAAGAAGGTGACCGAGAACATCGAGTTCCCCGACCACAAGGTCGCCATCGAGGTCGTTCTGAAGGACCTCGAGGCCAACGGCGTCAAGATCGAGGGCATTGGTCACCGTATCGTTCAGGGTGGCTGGTACTTCGGCGATTCCTCCCTCGTCGACGAGGACGTCCTCGCCAAGATCCGCGAGGTCGCTCCGCTGGCGCCGCTGCACAACAACCCCGAGGCCAACGTTATCGAGTACTGCCTGGAGCAGTATCCCGACCTGCCCAACGTCACGGTCTACGACACCGCTTTCCACTTCAACATGCCCGAGGTCGCCAAGACTTACGCCCTGCCCAAGGACGTCTGCGACAAGCTGCACATCCGTAAGTACGGCGCCCACGGCACCAGCTACCGTTACATCTCCAAGAAGGTCGCCGAGATGACCAACGGCGAGGCTCGCAAGGTCGTCGTGTGCCATATCGGCTCCGGCGCTTCCCTGTGCGCCATCGAGGACGGCAAGTGCATGGACACCACCATGGGCCTCACCCCGCTCGACGGCGTCATGATGGGCACCCGCTGCGGCTCCATCGACCCGGCTACCGTGTGCTACCTGCAGCGCGAAGGCGGGTATACCTTCGACGAGGTCGATGAGATGATGAACAAGAAGTCCGGCCTTTTGGCTGTGACCGGCGGCAAGACCAACGACTGCCGCAACGTCGAGGAGCTCGCCGCTGCCGGTGACCCCGAGGCTCAGCTCGCCTTCGATATGTTCGTCTACAAGATTGCCGCCAAGGCTGCCGAGATGGCCACTTCCATGTGCGGTATGGACACCCTGGTCTTTACCGCCGGCATCGGCGAGCACGCTCCGGCTGTTCGCGCCGGCGTTGCCGACCGTCTGGCCTTTATGGGCGTCAAGATGGATCATGCGCGCAACGCCCTGCGTGGTGACGGCGCTTGGTGCCTGTCTGCCAAGGATTCCAAGGTCAAGATTTTCGTCATTCCCACGGACGAGGAGTTCATGATCGCTTCCGACGTCGAGCGCATCGTCAACGGCAAGTAATTGCAAGAGGGGAGGGGCTGGACGACCGAGTGCCGTTCGGCCCTTCTTTTGTGCTCGTTGGGCGATATGCCTGATAGCTATTTATTAAGTTATGATAACTTCTTATTAACATGCGGCCGCCTTAAGGGGTCTGCGTCGACCGTATTGCACTGCAAAGGAGTCTCATGAACGTACTTGTTGTCAACGCCGGCAGCTCAAGCCTCAAATATCAGCTTTTGGATACCGATACCCGCGAGGTTTTCGCCAAGGGCAACTGCGAGCGTATCGGATCGGACATGGGCATCTTTGGCCACTCCGAGAACGGTGGCGCTAAGCAGACCGAGGAGGTCCCTTTCCCCGATCATCGCTCTGCTATCGCTCGCGTGCTCGAGGAGCTCGAGAAGACCGACTTTACGATTGATGGCATTGGGCATCGTATCGTTCAGGGCGGCTGGCACTTCGATGATTCCGCGGTTGTCGACGACGAGGTTATGGCCAAGATTCTTGAGGTGGCACCGCTTGCTCCGCTGCACAACTACGGCGAGGCCGCAGCGATTGAGTATTGCCGTGAGAAGTATCCGGAGCTGCCCAACGTGGCGGTCTTCGACACCTCGTTCCACATGACCATGCCCGAGGTTGCCTACACCTACGCGCTGCCCAAGGACGTTTGCGACAAGTACCACGTGCGCAAGTACGGCGCCCACGGCACGAGCCACCGCTATGAGTGGATGATGGCCAAGGAGATCCTGGGTTCGCGCTGCCACCGCCTGCTTTCGTGCCATCTGGGCAACGGTGCTTCGCTCGCTGCTATCGAGGACGGCGTGTGCCGCGACACCACGATGGGTCTCACGCCGCTCGATGGCCTGATGATGGGCACCCGTTGTGGTTCCATCGACCCGGCCACCGTGTGCTACCTGCAGCGCGAGGGCGGCTACAGCTACCAGGAAGTCGATGACATGATGAACAAGCAGTCTGGTCTGCTTGCCATCTCGGGCATCTCCAACGACGCCCGCGACATCCGCACGCGCGCCTCCGAGGGCGACGAGCGCTGCCTGCTCGCCTTCGATATGTTCGCCTATAAGGCCATGCAGCAGGCCGGTTCCATGATCGCTTCCATGGCGGGCGTGGACACCATTACCTTTACCGCCGGCATCGGCGAGAACGACTGGTCGATCCGCAAGGCCTTCTGCGACTGCTTTGAGTGGCTGGGCGTGCGCATCGACAACAACAAGAACCGCGAGGCCGTGGGCAACGGCCCACAGGTCATCAGCGCCGCCGGCTCTTCCGTCACGGTTATGGTCATCCCCACCGACGAGGAATACATGATCGCCCACGACGTCGAGCGCCTGACCAAGAACAACTAACGCGCGCATTTGCAAGTAAACGAAAGGCCTCCAGAGCAACAGCTCCGGAGGCCTTTTTGCTAGCAGGTGGAAATTCCTGTCCCGAGGGGATATGTCCGCTACTCAGCCATCTGAGCCTGGACGGCGGTGATGGCCACGACACCCACGATGTCGTCGGCAGAGCAGCCGCGCGAAAGGTCGTTAACCGGCTTGGCGATGCCCTGCAGGATGGGGCCGTAAGCGTCGGCGCCAGCGAAGCGCTGGACCAGCTTGTAGCCGATGTTGCCTGCCTCGAGGTCGGGGAACACGAGCACGTTGGCCTTGCCGGCAACGGAGGAGCCGGGGGCCTTGAGCTGGGCGACGGTGGGGACGATGGCGGCGTCGAGCTGCAGGTCGCCGTCGATGGCGAGCTCGGGAGCCTTCTCCTTGCAGAACTTCACGGCCTCCTGGACCTTCTTGGCGACCTCGCCGCCGGCGGAGCCCATGGTGGAGTAGGAGAGCATGGCCACGTGAGGCTCAACGTTGCCCATGAAGGTGGACCAGGAGTGAGCGGAGGCGATGGCGATCTCGGAGAGCTCGTCGGAGGACGGGTTGATGTTGAGGCCGCAGTCGGCGAAGATCAGCGTGCCGTCGGTGCCGAACTGCGGGGTGTCGGTGCACATCACGAAGAAGGCCGAGACCAGTTTGGTGCCCGGGGCGGTCTTGAGGATCTGAAGCGCGGGGCGCAGGGTGTCGGCGGTGGAGTGGCAGGCGCCGGAGACCAGGCCGTCGGCATCGCCCATCTTGACCATCATGGTGCCAAAGTAGGTGGCGTCCATCACCTGGGCGCGAGCCTGCTCGATGGTAACGCCCTTCTTGGCGCGGAGCTCGGCAAACTTCTGCGCGTACTCCTCGTGCTTCTCGGCATTGCGCGGGTCGATGACGGTAGCGCCGGGAACGTTGATCTCGTCGGGGTTGCCCAGGATGACGATCTTTGCCAGGCCCTCCTCGATGATTTTGGTGGCCGCGACGATAGTGCGCGGATCCTCGCCCTCGGGCAGGACGATCGTCTTAAGGTCGGCCTTGGCGGCAGACTTCATACGGTTTAGGAAATCGCTCATGTTACTCCTTACAAGCGTTTCGCTAAGCTCCAGGCACCCGGCTGTTCACGAATAAACCCGCTGCTAGCGGGTTTACCTTTCAATTATGTACGCCGCGGTGCTTGAGCTTTCCTTGTGTGGCAAGCTCATTATAGGACGCATTAGCGCTATAATCGCTCTGATAAATATGTCTCGAAGAATGTTCGAGAAAAGCCCAGCTAACGAGCCCGTGGCTTTTGACAAGGAGTATCGATGCAGATTACCTCAGGCCTGCCTGAAGGCTTTAACGCCGGCGCGTACGACATGATTGTCGTCGGTGCTGGATATGCCGGTGCCGTTTGCGCCCGCCGTCTTGCCGAGACCATCGGCTATCGTGTTGCCGTTTTGGAGCGCCGTAGCCACATTGCGGGCAATGCCTATGACTGCACTGACGAGGCCGGAATCCTGATTCACGAGTACGGTCCGCATATCTATCACACCTTTAACGAGCGCGTGCACAATTTCCTGTCGCGCTTTACCAAGTGGACGGATTATCAGCACAAGGTGCTCGCCAACATCAACGGTACCCTTATGCCCGTGCCCTTCAACCATGCGAGTCTCAAGCTCGCCTTTGGTGACGAGCGCGGCGAGGAGCTGTATCAGAAGCTCGTGGAGACCTTTGGCAAGGATGTCAAGGTGCCCATTATGGAGCTGCGTAAGAAGAACGACCCGGATCTTGCCGAGGTCGCCGATTACGTCTACGAGAACGTCTTTTTGCATTACACCATGAAGCAGTGGGGCCAGACGCCCGATCAGATCGATCCCTCGATCACCGGCCGCGTTCCCGTCTTTGTGGGCGATGATGACCACTACTTCCCGCAAGCTCCCTTCCAGGGCATGCCGCAGGAGGGCTACACGGCGCTCTTTGAGCACATGCTCGACCACGACCTGATCGACGTGTTCTGCGACGTGGACGCCCGTGACCTCTTTGAAATCGACGAGACTACCGTCAAGATCGACGGCAAGGTCTATGGTGGCGAGATCGTCTACACCGGTCCGCTCGATGAGCTGTTCAATCTCGATCTGGGCGCGCTACCGTACCGCACGCTCGACATGAAGTTCGAGACGCTCGATATGGACCAGTTCCAGCCCGTGGGCACCGTCAACTACACCACGAGCGAGGACTACACGCGCATTACCGAGTTCAAGAACATGACCGGTCAGATCCTGCCCGGCAAGACCACCATCATGAAGGAGTATTCCAAGGCCTATACGCCCGGCTCGGGCGAGACGCCGTACTACGCCATTCTTGAGCCCGAGAACCGTGAGCTCTATGAGCGCTATCTTGAGCGCGTCCAGAACCTGACGAACTTCCACCCGGTGGGTCGTCTGGCCGAGTATCGTTACTACGATATGGACGCTGTGACCAATTCCGCCCTCGATCTTTCGGATGAGATTATCGCCTGCCATGCATAAAGTCATAACATTCGGTATTCCCTCGTATAACGCCGCCAAGGACATGGACCATTGCATCACCTCCATCTTGGAGGGGAGCAATTACGCCACCGATATCGAGATTATCGTAGTGGACGACGGCTCCAAGGACGAGACGGCCGATAAGGCCGACGAGTGGGAGGCACGTTATCCCGGTATCATTCGCGCGGTGCACCAGGAGAACGGCGGCCACGGTATTGCCGTCCTTTCGGGTCTGCGCGAGGCACAGGGCACCTACTACAAGGTCGTCGACTCGGATGACTGGCTCGATGCTGCGGCTCTTTCGACTATGCTGTCGATTCTGCGTGGCTTTGAAGAGCGTGACCAGCGCGTTGACCTGTTTATCTCGAACTACGTGTACGAGAAGGTTTACGAGGGCACGCATACCGCTATTGGCTACAAATTTGCCCTGCCGCGCAAAAAGATCTTTTCCTGGGATCAGATCGGTCATTTCCGCCTGGACCAGAACCTACTCATGCACAGCCTGTGCTATCGCACGGATGTGCTGCGCGAGTCCAACCTTCCCATGCCGCCGCACACGTTCTATGTGGACAACATCTACGCCTACGTGCCGCTGCCGCGTTGCAAGACCATGTACTACGCCGACATCGACCTCTATCGCTACTTTATCGGTCGCGAGGGCCAGAGTGTCAACGAGGCCACGATGGTCAAGCGTCTGGACCAGCAGTTCCGTGTGACGCGCATCATGATGGAGTCGTACCACCTGTACAGCGATGTTGAGTCGTCGCGTCTGCGCTCGTACATGATGGGCTATTTCACCATGATGATGGCGATCTGCTCGGTGCTCACCAAGCTTTCCGAGGAAGATTGCGCCGACGAGCGCCTAAAGACGCTGTGGAATGATTTGAAGGCCTACGACGAGCGCATGTATCGTCGTGCCCGCTACGGCGTGGTCGGGTTCTTCACCAATCTGCGCGGACGGGCCGGAGACAAAACCACACTCGGCCTATACCGTCTTGCCTCAAAGATCTTCAAATTCAACTAGCTGCCGAGTAATCGCTGCTGATAGGTTGACTGGGCCCCTTGGCCTTTAGTTTGCTACTGCGAACAGTCCTGCTCGCACGGAAAGCACATTAAGTGCTTTCCGGCTCGTGCGGAACTTGTATCAAACTAAAGGCCAAGGGGCCTCTGCTATAAGAATCGATTGTCAGGTTATTTGAATTTGAAGATCTTCGAAGCGCGGTACACAGGGGCCTGGGCTGAAAAGAATTAGGTTGGAAGTCGGTCGGAGGCGGGCGGGCATTACGTTTGTCGCGAGTTCCGCATGCAAAGAAGGCCACTTAATGTGGCCTTCGTCTTGCATAGGACTGTAGAGCAGCAAACGTAACGCCCGCCCGTCTCCGACCGACGGTCGAGTGGACTACTTCGCGGCGCCGGGGATGCCGTGGGAGGTTTTGGCGGTTTTGGCTCCGTTTACGATGGCGGTTTCCAGGGCCCTTACGGCGAGCATGCCCAGCAGGTCTAGGGGAACGGCGGCGCTTGCCTGGGCGCCCAGTTTGCCGCTGGCGAGGGTGTAGATGGTGTCGCCGTCGTTGGTGGTGTGCGTGGGACGGATGGCGTGTGCGTAGGCGTCTGCAGCCATCTGGGAGACCTTGGTGGCTTGTGCCTTAGTGAGTTCCACGTTGGTGACGATGCAGCTGATGGTGGTGTTGGTGCGGTCGAGCGGCATCTGCATGGATCCGGCGGCGGCAAAGGCTGCGAGTTCCGTGTCGACGATCTGGTCGCTATCGGCGGCGGCGCGCATGCCGGCGACCCACTCGCCGGTGAAGGGGTCGACCACGTTGCCGCAGGCGTTGACCGAGACCACGGCGCCTACCTTAACGGGACCGAGCGCCACGGCGGCAGCGCCAAGGCCGGCCTTCATGCAGGTAGCGGGGCCCATGAGCTTGCCTACAGTGGCGCCGGTGCCGGCGCCTACGTTGCCCTGTTCGAGCTTGGTGGGGGTGTTGTCGAGTGCTTCGCGCACGGCGGCGATGCCGGCCTCAATGTCGGGGCGAACGGTGGGGTTACCAAAGGCGAGGTCGAAGATACAGCTCGAGCACACGATAGGCACCTGCGTGGGGCCGACGGGAAGGCCGATGCCGCGGCTCTCAAGCTCGCGAGCGACGCCGCTTGCAGCCTCGAGGCCAAAGGCCGATCCACCCGAAAGGCAGACGGCGTGGACCTTGTCGACGGTGTTCTCGGGTCGCAGCAGGTCGGTTTCGCGCGATGCTGGAGCACCGCCGCGAACGTCAACGCCGCCGGTGGCGCCCTCGGGTGCCACGATTACGGTGCAACCGGTGCCGGCCTCCTCGTCCGTATAGTTGCCATAGCAAAAGCCATCGACATCGCAGACGTCAATGGCCTCGAGCAGTGTATCCATGTTTAACTCCTATCGGTTTTCCGCCGCGCCTTGTGCCCGGTCGGGATCCGTACGGTACGCCAAAATTGTAGGCGCCGGGGGATACCCAGCGCCAGATGCAATTACGAGAGTTTTTGAATCGCGCGCGCGACGCGGGCGATGGGTAGGCCCACCACGTTATAGAAGTCGCCCGAAATATCGTGCACGAGCATGCGTCCGCCTGTGCCCTGAATGCCGTAGGCGCCGGCCTTGTCCATGGGCTCACCCGAGGCGACGTAGCGCTCGATCTGCTCGTCGGTGAGCTCGTAGAACGTCACGTCGGTCACATCGACAAAGGACAGGCTCTCGGCGGCATGCGGGGCTGTAGCGTCGCCGGCTTTAACGATGCAGACGCCGGTTGCGACCTGGTGCGTGCGGCCCGAAAGCTCACGGAGCATGGTGTGCGCCTCGTCCTCGGTTGCCGGCTTGCCCAGAATCTTGCCGTCAAAGGTGACGATGGTGTCGGCCGCGACCGTCAGCTCATTGGGCTCGGCATACTCGGCAGCAACGGCGGCGGCTTTTGCGCGTGCTAAACGTTCAACGAGCGTAAGCGGGGCCTCGCCATCAAAGGGCGTTTCGTCGATATCTGCGGGAATCACGCGAATGTCATACCCTGCCTCGCGCATCAGCTCTATGCGGCGCGGCGATTGGGAAGCCAAAATCATAGTTGGATACCCTCGGCGACCTTCTCGACGGCCTTTTCGCCGGCGAGCGTGCGCAGCAGCTCCAATGCAAAGGGGAGTGACTGTGACATGCCGCTGGCAGTGATGATGTTGCCGTCTTGCGTGACCTTCTCGCCGGTATAGGCGCCTTCGGGGAAGCTTTTCTCAAAGCCAGGGAAGCACGTGGCGTGGCGCCCCTCGAGCAGGTCGAGCTCGCCCAGGATAAACGGGGCGGCGCAGATGGCGGCGACGTGCTTGGTCGCGGCGAACTCGCAGACCACGTCGCAGACACGCTGATCGGCGCGCAGGTTGGTGGCACCGGGCAGGCCGCCGGGCAGCACGACGCAGTCGTACTCGTCAAAGTTGATCTCATCAAAGAGCGTATCGCAGGTCACGGGGATCTGCAGCGAGCTTACGACCTCACGCGTGGGCATAATCGAGACGAGCGTGGCACGCACGCCGCCGCGACGCATGACATCGACCATGGTCAAGCATTCAATAGTTTCAAAGCCATCGGCGGCGAGAACGGCAACGCTGGGCATGAGGGTTCCTTTCATAGGCGGCATACAATTAGCCGTCTTATACCCCGAAGACTTCCGCTTGCCACGCTCGATTTCCCAATGATTTTTCTGAGCAATGATTAAGTGGCTAGTTGCGCCTAAGGTGGACGACGGTCTCGCAGTGGAAGGTTTGTGGGAACAGGTCGACTGGCGTGATCTTTACGGGGGAGAAGGTGCCTTCTTCGACAAAGCGTTTGAGATCGCGCGCCAGGGTGGCCGGGTCGCAGCTCACGTAGGCGACATCGCGGGCACTCGTGCTGGCGATAAGGTCGATCGCTTCGGGGGCGAGGCCTGCGCGCGGCGGGTCGACCACCAAGACGTCGGCATCCTGGTCGGGGAACTCGCGCACCGCGTCTCCGCCAATGACGTCGACGTTATCAAGCTTGTTGATCTCCAGGTTACGGCGCAGGTCGCGCACGGCGGGGCCGTAGGCCTCGACGGCGGCGACAAAGTCGCAGCGGCGGGCGAGCGGCAGGGTAAAGGTGCCGGCACCGCAGTACAGGTCCATGGCAAGCTCGTCTTCCTGCGGATCGAGCGCTTCCATGACAAGCTCGATCAAAATCTCGGCACCCTTGGTGTTGACCTGGAAAAAAGACGGGGCAGACAAGCGCATCTGACCCTCGGCGATATTCTCGGTCCATGAGCCCTCTCCGGCGAGCATTTCGACCTTGGAAACACGGCGGGCCTTCTTTTCGCCCTTGCTCATCACGCGTACGACACTTGTGGGGTGCGCGGCGTCTGCCAACACGCGCGAGACTTGCGAGCGCGGGAAAGAGCCCGTAGGCGTCCAGAGCGCCACCTCGAGTGCCTTGGTGCGACGCGAGGCGCGAATGCCCACGCGCTCAAGGCCCAGGTCGTGGCTGCCGCTCAGATAATTGAGCGCGCCGACGACCGATTTGAGTGCCTTGGGGAAGCGTTTGTCGAACAACGGGCACGAATCGACGGTCACGATCTTGCGAGGATCGACACCGTGCATGCCAAGACGCACGCGGCCGTTTACAACGGTCGGCTCGAGTTCGATTTTATTGCGGTAGCCCCAATCATCCTTGGTGTGGCGGATGGGTTGCACCAGTTCATCGACTTGATCGGGGCTGAACTTGCCGATACGCTCGAGCGTGGAACGCAGGTTTTGCTCCTTGGCGGCAAGCTGTGCCGTGCGCGAGAGGTTGCCCCACGAACAACCACCGCAGATGCCCACGAAGGGGCAGGGGGGCTGAATGCGATCGGGACTCGGCTCCAGAATCTCGGTCGTGCGGGCGCGCATAAACGACTTGCCGTCCTGTACGACCTCGGCCTCGACGGTGTCGCCTGCCACGGCGCCCTGCACAAAGACGGCCTTGCCGTTGTCGGCGTGCGCCAGCCCGTCGGCGCCGTAGGTCATCGATTCTATAGTGAGCTTCATATTCCTGCCTGTCATTCGCGTTGTTGTTCGCACCATGGTAGCAGGGAAAAGCGCCCCGCATCCGAGGCTTTCCTCAAATGCGGGGCGCTTCTACAAACTGCTTCTACAAACGACTATTTCGTCTTGCCGGTAATGAGCGTCTTAAGACCCAGGCCGATCAGACCCAGGCCCATGCGCACGCGACCGGGGCGATGGCGCTCGATGGCCTTGGTCTTGCCGGCGGGCTTATCGCGACGGGCGCTCGTCTCGGGTGCGGGCTTGGTGACCTGCGGCTCGGGCTGAGGTGCAGGTGCGGGCTCGGGCTCAATGACGGTCGCCTGGACCTCTTGGACCTTGGGTGCTACTGGCTGCGGCTCGGCCTCGGGGGCAGGTTCCGCCTCAATGACGGGCTCGGGCGCGGCCTCGGCGTTGCGATAGGCACGCTCCAACAGAGCTTCCTGCGAGTTGAAGGGCTTCTCGCCCTCTTTGCGCTCCACGGGAACCCAGGTGCCGTCACTCGTCAGACTGCGGGCCTTCACGTTGTCCCGCAGCTGCATGCCCATGTACTCGTGTACCAGGGCGCGGCAGGTGGGGTCGAGCACAGGGAAGGCGATTTCCACGCGGTGCTCGGTGTTGCGTGTCATCATGTCTGCCGAGCTCAGGTAAATCATGTCCGAGTCCACGCCAAAAGCGTAAACACGGGCGTGCTCCAAAAAGCGTCCGACGATGGAGCGGACATGCACGTTCTCGGTCTTGCCCGGAACACCGGGCTTGAGGCACGAGATGCCGCGGATGATCATGTCCACGCGCACGCCGGCACACGATGCCTCGGCGATCTTGTCGATAACCTCGCGGTCGGTCAGCGAGTTGAGCTTAAAGAACACGCGGGCGGGCTCGCCGGCAAGGGCGCGCTGAATCTCGCGGTCAAGCCCGCGCATGATGAGCGGTTTCAGTCCGACGGGCGCCACACCCAGGAAGCGGTAGTCGCCGCGCAGGTTGCCCAGCGACAGATTGCGGAAGAACAGGTTGGCGTCTTCACCGATGCCGGGATGGGCTGTCATGAGCATAAAGTCGCTGTAGAGTTTGGCCGTCTTCTCGTTAAAGTTGCCGGTGCCCAAAAGCGTGAGGCGGGTGAGCGCCATGCCCTCGCGATAGGTGAGCTGGCAGATCTTTGAGTGGCATTTAAAGCCCTCGGAACCATAGATGACGGTGCAGCCCGCCTCTTCCAGACGCTCGGCCCACTCGATGTTGTTCTGCTCGTCAAAGCGGGCACGAAGTTCCATGAGCACCGTGACCTCTTTGCCGTTCTCGGCAGCATCGATCAGCGACTCGCACAGGCGGCTCTGCTTGGCCACGCGGTAGAGTGTGATGCGCAGCGAGATGCACTCGGGGTCGTAGGCGGCCTCGTGCACCAGATCCAGGAAGGGGTTCATGGCCTCGTAGGGATAAAAGAGCAGCTTGTCGCCCTGCAGCACCTGTTCGCGGATGGAGCGGGTCATATCGATGGTGGGGTTGGGCTGCGGCTTAAACGGCGTAAAGAGCAGCTCGTTGCGCAGGTGCTCGGGAATCTTGCCCTCAATGCCGAAGACGTAGCCCAGGTCGAGCGGGATATCGCAGGTAAAGACCGAGCGGCGCGAAAGCTCGAGCGCCTTGCGGATGGTCTTGAGCGTCGCCTTCTCGAGCGACCCCGAGACCGCGAGCACTACCGGCTGCAGGCGCAGGCGCTTCTTGAGAATGCGCTTCATGTGCTGGCGGTAGTCCTCTTCCTCTTCGACGCCCTCGCCGTCCGGATCGATGTCGGCGTTGCGGGTGACTCGGATGAGCGCGCGGTCGAGTGGCTTGTAGGAGCCAAAGCAGCTGTCCAGGCAGGCGAGGATGACGTCCTCGAGCAAGATGTAGGAGTAGGTGCCGGTGGGCGAGGGGATCTCGACCACGCGGTTCATCGAGGCGGGAATCTCGATAAGGCCCAGCAGGCTCTCCTCGTCGGTGGCGCCGTCCAGACCACAGGCCAGATAGAGCGCGCCATTGCGCAGGTTGGGGAAGGGGTGGCGAGGATCGATGACCAGCGGCGAGATGACCGGCGACACGTAGGCCTGGAAGTAGCGGGTTACAAAGGTGCGCTCCTCGGGCGTAAGCGAATCGATGTGGGCGCGGTGAACGCCCAAGGTGTCGAGCTTGCCCTCGATGCTCTTAAAGATGGACTCCCAACGGGTAAGGAGCCCGGGCATTTCGGCCATGACAGCATCGACCTGTTCGGAGGCGGTCATATTGCTCTTGTTGTCGACAGGTTGTTTTTTGAGCTCCGCCAGATCGGACAGGCCGCCCACGCGCACCATAAGGAACTCGTCGAGGTTGGACTCGAAGATCGAGACGAACTTTAGTCGCTCGAATAACGGAACGGTTTCGTCGAAGGCTTCGTCGAGCACGCGGTTGTCAAAGCGTAGCCAGCTGAGCTCTCGGTTTTGCGTGTACGAGAAGTCGCGCGGCGGTTTGCGCAGCTTTGCGGCGGCTTGCTTCTTTTCGATTTTGCTCGGCATATGCATCTGTCCGTTCAGTCCCCACAAGGGACGGTAGCCTAACACTAATCACTATTGTCTCAATTTAGTCGACCTGTGGCACGGACGTATTGTGCGAACGGTATCTTTACCTACTTCTTACGCCGTCAAGGCATGCGACTAACTGTCCAACTCGTTTTGAAAACAATCTATATCCATACTCAACTGGTGAGGATGTATGAATAAGAATGATTGCGAGCTGAATATAATCGAATCCAAATTGAATCATGGACAGACGACATATATATGCAGAAAACAGTTTTAGCTATGCAATTCCTAAACATGAAATTATTTGTGCAATCTTGCTCAATTCCTTAGAAAAAAGAACGATTACCTTTGAAAACCTGCTTTAGAGAACTGAAGTGCATCATGGGGGAATCATATGCGATATACCGTTCATCGCACTTTGCTGACCGTTCGGGGGCGAGGTGGAATTGCGGGTGGTTTTTGGATATAACTAGAGCTGTCAGCAAGCAGCGTCCCATACGGAGGGGCGCTGATACATTCGGCCAGTAAGGCCCGAAAGAAAGGTAGGAGGCCATGACGAAAGGTCTGCACGTGCCTTCCGAGATCGGCAAGCTCAGGAAGGTCTGCCTGCACCGTCCCGGCGACGAG
>JAHAGQ010000047.1 GCA_018373675.1 Collinsella sp.
GCTGGAGGAGGCCGCGGGGGCCTACGGCAAGTCGGTCTACGGGCAGCACCTGAAGAAGGTCGCCGCCGGCGAGATCGTCAACAGCCCGCGCGAGTACTAGCGCAAGCTTGTTTTCTTTCAGGGGTCACCGTTTATCTGGTGGCCCCTTTCGTTATGATTACGTTGACCATAAAGACAATATGATTGGGAGTGGATGTGTTAAGCGTCTACTTTGGCGATATGCCAGAAGCGATTTACAACACAGCGACATATTTCAAAAACTCTTACCGGTCTTCTTGGATTACGGATCCCTATGCAGTCTCGATAATTAAAGATGTCGATCGATCGGTTGTTGTCTCCGAAAACGTCATCGAAAGCCCTGTGCTTGGATCCATCTCCCCACTCCAGCTTTCTGGTGGCGTGAAAACGCTGCTGCTTATGAGATTTGATCGTAAGCATATTTTTAACGCTTCTACCTGTGGTGACAACTGTGCCAAGTGGATTCTCGACATGGCGAAAGACCGCAAGCTCGTTGTGAATCTCTATCATGTGATGGACTTTGGCCGCGAGGATTTTAAAATCAAAGTCGTGAACAGCGGCCGAATCGTTCATAACATGGCCGAATTGATTCACGAGTCGATTCCGTATCTGTAGGTGCTGCTTATGAACGGTTCGCATCTTGTTAAGATTTCCCGCCGTAGGGGAACCAAGTACACATTTACCATCAAGCGGAACATCACTATTGTGCGTGGCGATAGCGGCACGGGTAAGACGACGCTGTTTGACATGGTCGCAGACTACATGCGAACGGGCGAGCAGTCGGGCGTTTCCTTGCAATGCGATTGTCCCTGTGTCGCCCTGACCGATTATGATTGGCGAAACCAGCTTTCGTCCGTTCATGACTCGATTGTATTTGTCGATGAGGGCTTAAAAGAGATCCATTCTGATGAGTTTGCCCATCATGTGCTGTATTCCTCGAATTATTTCGTGCTGATCTCAAGGGCTGATTTCCCCAATCTTCCGTATAGCGTGGATGAGATTTACAAGATTAAGACGAGCGGAAAATACCATTCTTTCGTCCCTGTTTATCAAGATCGCGGGAATCATCGTTATGCTATTTCCCGGTCGGCGCCAAAACAGGACTTTTCTATCCTTCTATGCGAGGACAGTAAGTCTGGTTTCCAGTTCTTTGAACGGCATTTCGCTGACAGTGAGCTTACCTGCGCTTCGGCCATGACGAACAGCGCGATTTTGGGCTGGTTGGATCAGCATTTCGACGATCGCGTGTTTGTTGTCGCGGACGGAGCGGCATTTGGGTGCTATGCGGACCGCGTCCTTAAGCTGCAAGACATTCACCGCGATACTGTTACGGTTTGTCTTCCCGAGTCATTCGAGTGGCTTCTGCTGAGCTCCGGCGTAATTTCAGGGTTAGATGTTAAGGCGGTTTTGGAAACCCCAGAAGCCTTTATAAACAGTGAGAAGTTTAAAAGCTGGGAGGACTTCTTCTATAAGTACTTACGCGATAAAACTGGGAATTCGGTCTTCCGTTACGACAAAGACTGCATTCCGGAGGCGTTTTGTAGGGGAAGTAATTCTGCGAAGGTTATGGCTCTTATCGCATGCCGAAATGTCCGATAGTTTTGTTGAATAGTGTCGCGGCGTCACTTCCTGCGGCATACTAAAGAAGCTGTACATGCTTCAGATTGGATTTTCATGTCTGAGATCTTTGAACCTAAGAACATCATTGTCACGGGCGGCTGCGGCTTCATCGGCAGCAACTTCGTGCACTACGTCGTGGACAACCACCCGGAGGTCCACGTGACCGTCCTGGACAAGCTGACCTACGCCGGCAACCCCGAGAACATCGCGGGGCTGCCGTCGGACCGCGTGGAGCTCGTCGTGGGCGACATCTGCGACGCCGCTCTGCTGGACCGCATCGTCCCGGGTCACGACGCGATTGTGCACTACGCGGCCGAGTCCCACAACGATAACTCCATCGCGGACCCCGAGCCGTTCCTGCGCACCAACGTCGAGGGCACCTTCCGCCTGCTGGAGGCCGTCCGCAAGTACGGCGTCCGCTACCAC
This sequence comes from Collinsella sp., assembly GCA_018373675.1. Taxonomy (GTDB): domain Bacteria; phylum Actinomycetota; class Coriobacteriia; order Coriobacteriales; family Coriobacteriaceae; genus Collinsella. Next base: position 2,065 of record JAHAGQ010000047.1, read on the forward strand.
CACGTCTCCACCGACGAGGTCTACGGCGACCTGGCGCTCGACGACCCCGCCAAGTTCACCGAGGAGACGCCGTATCACCCGTCCTCGCCGTACTCGAGCACCAAGGCCAGCTCCGACATGCTCGTGCGCGCCTGGACCCGCACCTACGGGCTTCGCACCACGATCTCCAACTGCTCCAACAACTACGGCCCCTACCAGCACGTGGAGAAGTTCATCCCCAGGCAGATCACCAACATCGTCGACGGCGTCCGCCCCAAGCTCTACGGCCGCGGCGAGAACGTCCGCGACTGGATCCACACCGAGGACCACTCCTCGGCCGTCTGGGACATCCTCACCAAGGGCCGCACGGGGGAGACCTACCTCATCGGGGCCAATGGGGAGAAGAACAACATCACGGTCCTGCGCATGATCCTGGAGGCGATGGGCCGCGACCCCGAGGACTTCGATTGGGTCGCCGACCGCCCCGGCCACGACCGCCGCTACGCCATCGACAGCACCAAGCTCCAGCGCGAGCTCGGCTGGAGGCCGGCCCATACCGACTTCGCCGAGGGGCTCAAGCAGACGATCGACTGGTACGTGGAGAACGAGTCCTGGTGGCGCCCGGCCAAGGAGGCCACCGAGGCCCGCTACCGCGCACAGGGCCAGTAAGACTGCATTCCGGCGAACCGCACCGCGGGGCGCCCGCGCGGGGCCGCAGGGCATGGGGATGATCCTGCGTCCCCGCGCGGGCGCCCGCAACCTGAACCTCTTCGATAGGAGCTTTTCCCACATGGCAGACATCGCATTCGAGAAGGACCTCTCCGTCGCCGAGACCGGCATCGAGGGCCTGAAGGTCGTCGACCTTGCCGTCCACGGCGACTCGCGCGGCTGGTTCAAGGAGAACTGGCAGCGCGCCAAGATGACCGCGCTGGGCATCCCCGACCTTCGCGTCGTCCAGAACAACATCTCCTACAACGACAGCCGCGGCGTCACGCGCGGCATCCACGCCGAGCCCTGGGACAAGTTCATCTCCGTGGCCCGCGGCTCGGTCTTCGGCGCATGGGTGGACCTGCGCGAGGGCAGCGCCACCTACGGCAAGGTCTACACGACCGTGCTCGACCCCTCGAAGGCCATCTACGTGCCGCGCGGCGTGGGCAACTCCTTCCAGGCGCTGGAGGACGGCACCGCCTACACCTACCTGGTGGACGCCCACTGGTCCCTCGAGCTGAAGAAGACCTACACCTTCGTGAACCTCGCCGACCCCGAGCTCGCCATCGAGTGGCCGATCCCTCTCGACGAGGCCACCGTATCCGATGCCGACCTCAACCACCCGATGCTCAGGGACGTCGTCCCCATGGCGCCCAAGAGGACGCTCGTCACCGGCTGCGACGGCCAGCTGGGCCATGCGGTCCGCGCGCTGGCCGAGGAGCGCGGCGTCGCCAAGGACTTCGACTTCTGCGACATCGACACCTTCGACATGTCAGACCCGGACGCCTACGCGCAGTACGACTGGTCGCTCTACGGCACCGTGATCAAC
>JAHAGQ010000048.1 GCA_018373675.1 Collinsella sp.
ATTTGAGACAAGGTGACGTGAAACGAAAGGGCGCTGACCTTCTGGTCGCGCCCTTGAAGTTGAACGTCAGATTGTCCAAATGCGGCCCGCGCAGCGTCGAGCCGTTACGCGGTTTGGTAAAACCGCGTAACCCCTACGGCCGCTGGCCCATGCCACCCTCGAGGGTGACGGTCTCGCCGTTCATGTACTTAAAGTCGGGACCGCAGAGCTGAACGACCACGCGGCCGATCTCCTTCTCGACGTCGCCGTAGTGGCCTGCCGGCGGCATGTGGACGTTGGCCTTGAAAGCCTCGGGGTAAGCATCCTGGAAGTTCTCGAGCGCAGCGGTCCAAGCAAGCGGGCAAACGATATTGACGTTGATGCCGTCCTTGCCCCACTCGTTGGCGGCAACGCGGGTCAGGCCGCGGATGCCCTCCTTGGCGGCAGCATAGCTGCACTGGCCATAGTTGCCAAACAGGCCGGCGCCCGAGGCAAAGTTGACCACGGAGCCCTTGGTCTCCTTCAGGTGCGGATAGGCCTTCTGCATGTACAGATAGGTAGCATACAGACCGGAGTAAATGGCCAGGTTAAACTGATCCATGGTGTGATCGGCGATGGTCACACCCGAGGCGCTGGCCTGAGCATTGTTGACGACGGCGTCGATGCGGCCGAACTCCTCAATGGCCTTGTCGATGACGTTCTGGACAACGGCCTCGTTATCCTGGCCAGCCGAGACATCGGCCTGAACAGGCAGAACCTTGACACCGTACTCGGCCTCGAGAGACTCCTTGGCGGCCTCGAGCTTGGCGACGTTGCGGCCGGTGATGACGAGGTTCGCGCCCTCCTTGGCAAATGCGATATCGATGCCGTAGCCGATGGAGCCAGCGGAACCGTCCTTAAGCGTGGCCTTGCCGCCGCCGGTGACGATCACGGTCTTACCAGTGAAAAGTCCCATACAAAGTCCTTTCAAATCGCGACGGGCACGCCCGCCGACTGCGCGTATCCAACTTCACGCGCCAAAAGCTGAGATGCAACTTTAGCGTGTTCAAGCGATAATAAAAGACCGCGGTAGGCGAACGGCACCACGTCGTTCGGCGAAGGGATTGTCAAGTACAAACTGGATAAAACGACCGAGTTATTGTTATCAAATCGAGCCATCGAACACGTTTTGAAACTTTGCTGCGGCGCGTGGGATGTCGGCGCGAAACTTTATCATAGGGTGACAAACAACGATGAGGAGCACATGCCTATGACAGACGAGCTGGACCCCCAGACTCAACAGCATATTGATGATTCCGCAGACGTCATCGCAGATACTGACGTTGTAACCTGCGATGGTATCGACATCGACGACCCCATCTTGGACGAAAGCGCTACGGCGGAAACCCCTGCCGCAGAAAACGCCGATGAGCAAAACGACGATGCGCCCGCTCAGGACGACGACCCCGTACAGGATGCCGCTCCGCAAGCTGCGGGCCCTATCGAGGTGTCTTCGGAAGAAGAGCTCGATGCCGTCATGGACTCCATGATGGATGCCGTCAAAGCGATGAAAGACGCCGTGGCCGATGCCGATATTGATGCCGAGGAAGAGGAGGCCGCCGAGGCGGCCTCGACCTTTGTACCCGGCGAGACCCCCGTTGCCGACCAGGGCAGCACCATGCCCTCGTTTCTGCAGCTCGAGCACCCCACGATTGGCGCCGATGCGGTCGATCCGCACGCAGCGGGCTTTTCTGTGGTCGAGGGCGGTACCGGCAATATCGCCGCGCCGCAGGCTGCCGATGCGGACGCTGTCGACACCGCTCGCCCGATCGCCCCGCACTCCCCCGACGCGAACCGCGATCTGGGGACCGCTGTCTCGAACACCGCGAACGCCGTGGGCACCTTTATTGCCCAGGGCGCCTCGGCCATGCGCGAGATGAACGCCGCGAAAAAGGCACTTGCCGATGCCCGCGCCCACCTGGCCGAACTTGAGCAGCGCATTGTCGATCAGGCCGAGGAGCTCGAGACGCGCCAGGATATCGCAGGCCGCTACGACCAGATCGTCGCCGACCAGCGTCAGGCGATCGCCACAGCGCAAAAGACCGCTGCGGCAGCCGAGATTGACCGTGATGCCCACGCCGCCAAAGCGACAGAGCTCAAGAGTCAGCTCGAACAAATGAAGACAGAGGATGACGCGACTGAGCTCCGCCTGAAAGCCGCGCTCGACGCCGTGGAGGCCCGCGAGGCAAGCTCGCGCGAGACCGGCAACCGCCTCGTTCGACGTCTTGAGGATTCCAAGCGCATCCGCGACAAGGTGCAGGCCGAGCGAGACGCCGGCATTGCCGCCGCACAACAAACCGTCGACGCCACGCGCGCCCAGCTCGAGACGCTGCGTCATGAGTATGCCGAGCTGCAACGCAATCCCTCGGCAAATCCCGCCAACTATACGGTGCGCACCAGCGAGCTCTCGATGCAGATCTCCGACACGGCAGATGCCCTGCGTAAAGCCGAAGAAGATGTCCCGTGCATCACCGCCGACCTTGAGCACTCGCTTGCCGCAGCCGAGCAGGCCGTCGAGCAGGCTCAAGCCCCTATCGCCGACGCCAAACGCGCGCACCAAGCCGTGACGACTGAGGCCGATGCCGCGCGCGACGAGCTGCAGACGGCGAAAACTGCCGCCACGACGCGCCAGCGCGAACTGCGCGAGAAGATCGCCGCCGAGGACAAGGCACGCCGCGACCAAGAGCAAAGCATCGCCAACGCCCAAGCAGATGCCGCACATGCACAGTCGATCATCGAGCAGGCGACCGAGGTACATGACCATCCAGAGATCACTGAGTCGCTTGCAGGATCCTTGGCCCGAGACAAAGCCGAACACGCCGAGACTGAGCGAGAAGTCGCCCAGCTCGAGGCCACCGAGGACGCGGTGCGCGAGCGTACCCGCGACTCACGCATCAAATTCACCGGCGCCATCGTCTGCATAGTCGCCGCAATCCTGGTGATCATCCTGGTCTGGCTGTTCGTGAGCAAGTAACCACTCCCCAAAGACTACAAGGAGTGTCCCCAGGTGCCGGCACAAAAGGAACGTCCCCAAGTGCCAACAATGGCAACGCCGATGTTTTGGCAACGACAGCGAGCGGGCCGCATTTGAGACAAGGTGACGTGAAACGAAAGGGCGCTGACCTTCTGGTCGCGCCCTTGAAGTTGAACGTCAGATTGTCCAAATGCGG
>JAHAGQ010000012.1 GCA_018373675.1 Collinsella sp.
TTCTCAAGGTGCACGCTTTGCGGCTCATCCGGTCCGACCGGGCCGCGCGGCAAGGAGATATATTGCCAGACCGGAGGGGCGCCGCGGGCGGGAATCTGGCACTCCATATTTTGTTCACAAACGAATATGTCCCTCAGTCGCGTCCCTGAGGTTATAACTGAAGCATTGGCTTCTGATATTGGCGATGACCAGCTGTTTTATGAGTATTGAGACATCGGTCATCTCTGGAGCGCCACTTTACTCCAAAAGCATCAGCTATTTGTTTCCCGTCGGTAAAAGGCAGGTTTTGTTCGCCAAGCGTTCTTATATATAGAGAAGTTCGGGTTCGAACCCATGCACCGGCAACAAAAAAGCGATCAACCGGAGTCGATCGCTTTCTGTTCTATGGTGGAGCATCCAAAGGATGTTTCCGAACTCACTTTCTCGCTGCCATTCATGCTGTCGAAGCATCGTTCGACCTCCGCAGTCCCATGTTTTGAGGATCTGCCGTGTTTATCACTGCTATTAATGAGTGTGCGGAAGTGATCCTCATACAGATACGTGCGATCCGCCAGAGAACTGAGAAGCATCTTTCTGCAGCCCTCGTTGTCTATCCTCGCATCTCTCAGGTCTTCCGGAAATTCACAAGCAGTCTTAGGGTCAGTTTGTTTCTGCTTTCAGAGACTTGTTTGAGAGTTATTAAAGACAGTTCAAAACAATAAGTGAGACACCATAAAGCAGAGCAAGATGTGCCGGATAGAAAACGTAGAAGAAGTATTTCAGCTTCAGCCCTCGCTTGCCATTATAAAGATTGATAAGCAGCAACGAAACGACCGCGGCAGCAACATCAGGATTAAATACATTAGCTGTAGCAAACTCAAATCCGCCGCCAACTATATGGCATGACGAAAGGAGCACTACGCATACTGCAGCAAAGAACATCTTGGCCTTGCTGTCGTGGAATAAATAGAATGCAGCCACAAGCAGAATGCCATACACGCCGCCATCTAGTTTAGTGTATTCAGCTGCCAGTGCTATCAAAACAATCAGAGCAAATTCTGCGATGTGCCTCTTCCATTTTGAAAGACTTTGTATCTTTTCCAGAATAATCAAAAAGACCAAGGAAAGCAGGAGCTCACACATAACATTTTGTTGCCGAAGGTCGAATAGTTGCCCGGTTTGAACGAAATCGTATATGGGCTCCGCAATGATTGCGAAGACAAGCATATTTCGCAGGTACTTCTTTATGTCATGAGTATGCAAAAATCCCTCAACTATCAAAAAGCAAAATAAGGGAAATGCAATTCTGCCAAGAACATGAAGCACATCCGAAGCCTCGCTTAGAATCGCCCACTGTTCGTCTGATATCTGATTGTACGATGCGTGAGTCATGATTCCATTGGTCAGGACGATCCTGCTTACATGATCGAGAACCATCGAGATGGCCGCTATTATCTTTAATGTGCTGCCGCTAATTCCGTATCTATCTGTTTTCATTTCTTTTCCTTTCTTTGGGTGGGCCGTCAGGGGTTCAGCCTGCTTCGCAGGCGGCCGCTGCGGCGCTTTCGCGCCTTGCGCGCTGCGCTGGCAAACGCTCGCGCGTTTACTCAGCTCCGCGCCCCCCGACGGGTTCGAACCCATGAAAGGGCGACAAAAAAGACGGCCAACCGAAGTTGACCGTCTCAACAATCTTTGGGTGGGCCGTCAGGGGTTCGAACCCTGGACCTTGGGATTAAAAGTCCCCTGCTCTGCCAGCTGAGCTAACGGCCCGCGGGTGGCATTGTACCACGGTCTGGGACTATTCCCAACTCCATTGGCCGTTCTGGAAAATCACAACTTCACGTCCATCAGGCGTAATGCCCGTAATATCGATGTCGTCCGTGCCGATCATAAAATCGACGTGCGCGCTCGAGACGTTAACGCCATGCTCCAGGAGCTCTTCCTTGGACATGTCGTACCCACCCTCGATGCATTCGGGGAAACCGACACCTAGCGCGAGATGGCAGCTAGCGTTCTCGTCATAGAGCGTGTCATAGAACAGAACGCCGCTTTCGCGGATCGGAGTGTTCTTGGAAATGAGCGCGACCTCGCCCAGATGAGCGGCACCTTCATCGGTGTCAATAATGCTCGCAAGCGTCGCCTTGCCCACACGGGCATCGTAGTCCACTACGCGGCCGGCCTTGAACTTAATCCAAAAATCGTCAACCTTGTTACCGTGGTGAATGAGCGGCATAGCCGAATACACGATACCGTCGGCACGCATACGATCAGGCGAGGTGAAGACCTCCTCGGTGGGGATGTTGGGGAAGAAGGGGTGTCCATCGGGCGTCTTACCCTTGCCGCCGGCCCACTCGTGACCCTTCGTCATGCCAATCGTCAGATCGGTTCCATTTGCCGCGGTGTAATGTAGGCGGTCAAAACGATTGTCGTTCAGGAAACGCAGGTTCTTTTCGAATGCCGCGTCATGAAGCTCCCAGTCGCTCTCCGGGTCCTGGCCATCGGCACGAGCGGTGTGCAGAATCGCATTCCACAGCTTATAGATTGCAACCTCGTCGGCGTCTCCCGGGAACACCTCGTGTGCCCAAGCCACGACCGGAGCGCCGGCGATGCACCACGGATTGATGTTGTAATCCAGTCCACGGCGGAAAACTTTGCACTGCGTGTTCTTTGCCTTAGAAGCTGCAGCGGGCTTAGCGGGATCGATGCCCTTAAGGGCGGCGGGGTCCGCACCCTCGATAAAGATAAAGCAGGCACCGTCCTGGGCCAGGGAATCCAGCTGCAGGCGCTTCCACTCGGGCGTCTGCTCAAAATAGCTTTTCTCGACATGCTCGTACGTGAGCCTCGTCACGGCATCATCGGCCCAGATGACCGTCACGTGGCCGGCGCCGGCAGCATAGGCCTCCGCGACCACCACGCGCGCAAACGGCGCGCACTCAACCGGAGACTGAACGACGACTTCCTGGCCGGGCTTAACGTTTACGCCCTTGCGGACAACCAGGCGCGCATAGTTTTTAATCTTGGGCTCCAGGGACTTCATACCCTCCAGGGCCTCTTCGACCGTCAGGGCAGCTCGAATCATGTGCCACTCCATCTATCTATAGAACAGTAAAAAGGCGCGCCGCAAAAACGACGTGCCTTATATCTTAGCGATAAGTATGTATGCAAACGCTACTTCTTCTTGGAGTCCTTCTTGTCCTCCTCGGCAGCTGCGCGCTCGATAAGAGCGTTGAGCTTGTTCTCGGACATGCCCTCGGCCTGCGCGCGGTACATGTTGCGCAAGGGACGAATACGAGCGAAGTCGTAGATAAAGTCACCTAGGATGATGACATAGGACAAAACGATGCCGACCATCTGGACAGGGCTGGACACCATGCCTGCGGGAGCGAAGTACAGCGAGGCCCAAATTGCCACGACGAGCACCATGCCAATGGCGAGCACAATCCACCAGATGCGACGGCGCTTGGTGTAGTCCTCGTCCTGCTTGAGGAGGATATTCGACACCGTATAGATGCGGTCCTCCTTGGCGCGCTGCTTAGCCTTGCGGGCGCGCTTCTCCTCTTTAGAGAGGCCCTCGAGGTTCTCGCCCTTCTCGAGCTCTTTGCGGCGTGCCTTAGACGAAGCCGGCACGACGCGAACGGAGCTCGCTGCTTGGCGGGCGGGCTTAGCAGATGCGGCAGACTTGCGCGCAACCCCGGTAACTTCGTGGGATTGCGTGCGCTTGTTCGTGGCGCTACGGGTACTCACTTATGCGTTCTCCTTCATGCTTGTGAACTGGGAGCCCGTGATGATCTGGAAGGCCTCGCGATAGCGCTCGGACGTGCCATCGATGACCTCGGCGGGCAGGTGCGGGGTCTCCCCCGTCATATCCCAGTTGGCCTTGAGCCAATTGCGGACGAATTGCTTGTCGTAGCTAGGCTGGATCTTGCCCTCCTCGTAGCTGGCAGCAGGCCAGAAACGGCTGGAGTCGGGCGTGAGGCACTCGTCGATCAGCGTGACCTTGCCATCGATGACACCAAACTCGAACTTGGTGTCGGCAATGATGATGCCACGGGTCGCGGCGTACTCGGCAGCGGCCTTGTAGATCTTGAGGGAAAGGTCACGAATCTGCGTGGCGATGTCCTCGCCCACGATCTCGCAGCAACGCTCGAACGAGATGTTCTCGTCGTGGTCGCCGATCTCGGCCTTCGTGGACGGCGTGAACAACGGCTCGGGAAGCTTGGAAGCCTCGGTCAGGCCCTCAGGCAGCTGGATGCCGCAGACGGTGCCGTTCTCGTCGTAGGTCTTCTTGCCCGAACCGGTCAGATAGCCGCGGACGATGCACTCGATAGGAATCGTCTGGGCCTTCTTAACCAGCATGGCGCGGCCAGCGAGGTAGTCACGATACTCGGCAAACTCCTCGGGGAAATCCGCCGGGTCGATGGAAACGAGATGGTTGGGAACGATATCGGCAAACTTATCGAACCAGAATGCCGAGATGCGATTGAGTACCTCTCCCTTAAACGGAATCTCGTCGGGAAGAATGAAGTCGAACGCAGAAATGCGGTCGGTGGCGACCATCAGCAGGTTTTCACCGGCATCGTAAATATCACGAACCTTGCCACGGGAATCCGGACGACGCTCCATCGTTGTCACGTGAGTCACTCCTTACCTAAATACGACAGAAATGCGGGTTCTTTCCCGCATGTTTTCGCAAACTCGGAGCGGCAGGGACGCGGCCCCTCCTTCACCGAATAGCGAAAAGCTAGTGCTCCATTGTAGTAGATGCCGCGTCTGCCGTGTGCTCGCGGGGCAGATGAATTGTAAAAGTCGTACCCTTTCCAAGCTCCGACTCCACGGATATGTAGCCATGGTGACGCTCGACGATCTGCTTGGTCACGGCGAGGCCGACGCCCAGGCCGCCAGCTTCGCGGGCGCGGCTGGCATCGGCGCGCCAAAACCGCCCGAAGATGCGCGACAGATCGTCCTTGGCAATACCGATACCTGTATCCGAAACGGCAATACTGACATGTTTGCGGTCACTGAGCACCGACACCACAACCCAACCGCCCTCGGGGGTGTAGCGCATGGCGTTGCTCATGAGGTTGATGACGCATTGCGTGATCATGTCGGGATCGGCTTCGACGACATCGTCGTGCCCCTGGGTTTCATCTGCAAAGCGAAGACGAAGGTCACGGTCGGCAAACAGACGCTCCTGGCCGTTCACAATCGATCGCACGAACGGAACCATGTCCACCGGCTCAAGGTTGAGCGGAGCCGTGCTGTTTTCCATGCGCGACAGGTCGAGCATCTGCTGCACCAGACGAGCCAGGCGGCGCGTCTCGGAAGCAACGGTTTCCAAATGCTCATCGTCGGTGGGATACACGCCATCCTGCATGGCCTCGACCGTTGCGAGCATGGCCATAAGCGGCGTGCGAAGCTCGTGTGCAACGTCTGAGGTCAGGCGCTTCTCGTGTTTCATATCCTTCTCGAGCGAAGTGGCCATCTCATCGAAGGTCTCACCCAGCTGATCGATCTCGTCATCACCGCGCAGTCCCGTGCGAGCCGACAGGTCGCCGTCACGGATTTGCTTTGCGGTACTGGTGATGCGATGAATCGGCTTGGTGAGCATGCGCGACACGAGCGATCCGATAACGACCGAAATGCAGATTGCAACAACCGCGGCGAGGGCCATGGCGTTAAAGGTCTTCTCCCTAAACGCAGAGTCCGCCTTGGTGAGCAGAGCGTCGGAGCCGATGGCCCACAGCTTTACCTGTCCGACATGCTCGCCGGAAGACGTTACAATCTCGACGTTAGCAACGCTATCGGAGTCGGTTGGAGCAGACGAGACCGGGCTATGCGATGCCCTCTTGCCGCTCGTGTCGTCGGTCGTAGCCTGGTTTTCGCGTACATCGGCGGTGGCGCTTGCCGAGGGCCAGGAATCGTCATAAACGATCACACCCTTTTTATTGACGACCTGCATGCCCAGATCGTCGGAAACCAAACTCGACGTTGCGACCGTGCGCAGTTCTCCCGCGGTCCAAGAGCCGTTTTCCTCATATGAGGTCGCCAACTTCTCGGCAGCGGAATTTGCGATTTCGACGATATTGGAGCGTGTGTAATCCGAAAAGACCGTGCCCCACACAACAGAGACAACGCCCACCAGCACCAATACCGTCATGAGCGATGTCAGAGCAAAAGCAAGTGCCATGCGCGAGGGATAGCTCATCGTTGGCCGTGAATCGGAACGAGGCGTGTTCCAACTAGCCTTGGAACCCGCCTCGCTCTCCTGCTTGTGCTTTTGTCCGATTTCAAAGCGCGCAGGTGTCATATGTGATTTCCCTATTTCTCGTCCGACTTATCGGTCTTGGCCGGAGCCTCGAAGCGATAGCCGACACCATGGACGGTGTAGAGCCACTTGGGCTTCTTGGGATCATCGCCCAGCTTGGCGCGAAGATTCTTCACGTGGCTATCGATGGTGCGCTCATAGCCCTCAAAGTCATACCCGAGCACTTTCTCGACCAGCTCCATGCGGTTATACACACGGCCGGGATGGCGGGCAAGCGTGGTGAGCAGCTTGAACTCGGAAGCCGTCAGATCGACTTCCTTGCCCTCGACCAAGATCTTGTGGCCCGAGATATCGATGACCAGATCGCCGAAGTCGAGTACCTCGACGGCGGGCTCGTCGGCCTGATGGGCACGGCGGAACAGAGCGCGAACGCGGGCGACGAGCTCGCGCGGCGAGAACGGCTTAATCAGATAGTCGTCGGCGCCGAGCTCAAGACCGATAATACGGTCCTCGATCTCGCCCTTAGCCGTCAGCATGATGATGGGGACATCCGAGGTATCGCGAATGGTGCGGCAAACGCGCTCGCCGGGGATCTTGGGGAGCATAAGGTCGAGCACGACCAGGTCGAACTGATGCTTCTCGAACTCCTCGATCGCGGACTGGCCATCGCCGACGCCCACAACCCAGTAGCCTTCGCGCTCGAGATAGGCAGCGACGGCGTCACGGATTGCCTTCTCATCCTCGACCAGCAGAATCTTTTTTGCATCTGAAGCCATAACACGGCCCCCCTGTCTCAATTAGCTAAGAACAAGCCCATTTTAACGCACCTGAGCCCGCCAGATGCCGCTATGACGCGGCAGCTCGGCGGGCGGTACTCACAATTACAACGCGTTTATTCCCCTGTTGGCGCCTTTTTAACCCCTCTAAGCTTAAAGAGAGAATAGGCGTGCAGTGACCGTCTCTGGTATACCCTGGCTGTTGCGCACCGTGGCGTACGTAAGGAATGAGTCCGATTTTCCCGCCGTAGCTGGATAATCGCCATACTCCAAAGCGCGGTCGGGCGACAGCAGCGAGCCATAGGTCTTGGCAGAGGTGTCGATCAGGAAATGCGACGCCTGTACCTTAACAAGGTATTTATTCTTCTTGCCAGCCGCACATGCGAGCGGCTCGCGTGACAGGAAGAGGTACGGCCCTCCCTCATTACCGATATACGTGCCCATATTGCCCAGGCTGCCCACGCCACTATAGGCCGCCTCGATAGAAAACACGAAGGTATCGCCCATATATACGGCCTCGAAAGGCGAAACTGACGAAGGGAGGACCAACTGGGCACGCTTGGTGTTGTTGCCGTCGGTCAGATCGATTGCCGTTATGCCGTAGTAGACGCCCTCGTCGTTGCGGACACGCGGCGAGATGGTCAAAATGCCGTCGCTCGCGCGCGGGGCCGATGCAAAGCGGCCCGTCGATTTCCAAATTACCTCGGCCTTGGATTCATCAAGCGAGCGACGATAGCAAAACGAATCACTACTCGTTTTATTGCCGCCTGCCGAAGGCATTTTATACCAGATGACCGATGACCCGAACGCCGTAAACAGGGGCGGATCATAGTCCTTGCCACCTCGATCGAGCTCAACCACGTCGCCAGAGAGCGAAGCGCCCGACAGATTTTGAGCGTAGAGCTTCCACGATGAATTGGCAAAGTTCATCTCAACCCACGCGAATACGCCGTCGCCGGCACGGACATCGTAGAATGCATATCCCGTGCCCTCGATAGGATCCTCGATTAATGTGGTAAGCGAGCCATCACCCAGGTTGAGCACACCGAGTGTGTTGGCGTGCAGCGCCGATGCGGGCGCCATCATCGCCGCGGCGTAATCGCCGTCGCAGTAGTACAGCAGCGTACCCAGAGGCAGCGTCCACGACGCCGCCGGCTCAAGATCGATGTCGACTGCCTCGTACTCATCCGTAATCGAGATGATCTTGGAATCGTCCTTGATAACCTGCGGCTCGCCGGCGGCATCATCGCTGGTGCCCGTTTTTTTCGAGCATCCGGCAAGCACCGTGGCAGCGCCCGCGGCAGCCCCACCGAGTACAAAGCCGCGACGCGATATTCCGTTCTTGATGTGATCGGCGATACCCATTAGGCGATCTCGGTGCGAGCGGCCTCGATAGCGCGTGTAAGCTGGTCGGCGCAGGAGGTCTTTTTCATACCGCAGGTATTACCGGCGAGAACCTCGATTACGCGATCGGCAGGAGCGCCCTCGACCAGCTTGGAGATAGCCTTGAGATTGCCGTCGCAGCCGCCGGTAAACTCAACGCCCATCACCTTGTTGCCGTCATCGGAAAGATCAAGGTGAATATTGCGAGCACACACGCCCTGAGGCTTGTAATCAAACGAAATCATGCGATCCCCTCTCAGAATGTTATTCGAGACGACTATTATCCCCGTCTTTCCCTAAATGCAACGAGGCGCTTTGCCGGCAACACACATTACCAGCAAAGCGCCCTAAAAAGCTAACGTTATGCCCGAACCTACTCGAAGCTCAGCTGCTCCAGACGATCAAAGACCGTGTCGATACGGGTGAGGAAGTCCCACGGATCAAAGATCTCGTCGAGCTTCTCCTGACTGACGGTGCAGCGCGGGTCGGCCTCGAGACGCTCCTTAAAGGTGGGGCCGGAGACACAATCCTGTACCTCGTGCCAAGTTGCCATGGCGTTCTCCTGCACAATGGCGTACGCGTCCTCGCGGGTGATGCCCGTGTCGACGAGGGCGAGCAGCACCTTGGAGGAGAAGATGAGGCCGCGGGTCTTATTGAGGTTGGCCATCATGCGGGCAGGGTACAGCTGCAGGCCGTCGATAACGCGGATGAGGCACTGGAACATGTGGTCGAGGGCGATGAAGCTATCGGCCTGGGCGACGCGCTCGGCAGAGGAGTGCGAAATGTCACGCTCGTGCCACAGGGCGACGTTATCGAAGGCAACCTGGGCGTTGGACTTCACGACGCGCGACAGACCGCAGACTTTCTCCATGGTGATGGGGTTGCGCTTGTGCGGCATGGCTGAGCTGCCCTTTTGGCCCTTACGGAACGGCTCCTCGGCCTCGAGCGTATCAGTCTTCTGCAGATTGCGAACCTCGGTAGCGATGCGCTCGCAGGTGGCTGCGGTGGTGGCGAGAACGCCGGCGAGATAGGCGTGATGGTCGCGGCTGATAACCTGCGTGGACAGCGGGTCGTGAACCAGGCCCAGGTGCTCGCAGACATACTCCTCGACGAACGGCTCGATGGAGCTGTACGTGCCGACAGCGCCCGAGATGGCACCAAAGGCAACATTCTTGCGGGCGTCCTCAAGACGATCCAGATCGCGCTTGAGCTCCCAGGCCCAAGAGCCAAACTTCATGCCGAAGGTCATCGGCTCGGCGTGGATGCCATGAGTGCGGCCGGCACAGAGCGTGTTGCGCTCCTCAAAGGCGCGACGCTTGCAAATCTCGCCGAGCTTCTTGACGTCCTCGATGATCAGGTCGCAGGCCTGGGTGAGCTGGTAGCACAGGGCCGTGTCGCCCAGATCCGAGCTGGTCATGCCATAGTGAACCCAGCGGCTGGGCTTGGGGTCGCCCTCGGGAACATCGGCATCGATGTATTCCTTCATGTTGGTCAGGAAGGCAATGACGTCGTGGCGCGTGACTTCCTCGATCTCATCGACCTTCGCCTTCTCAAAGTTGGCATGGTCGCGGATCCACTGGGCCTCGTCTTTGGAAATACCGATCTTGCCGAGCTCCGCCTGGGCCTCGCAGGCCAGAACCTCGATCTCCTGCCAAATGGCGTACTTGTTCTCGAGGGAGAAGATGTGTCCCATCTCCGGGCGGGTATAGCGATCGATCATAGCGGCTCCTTTTTGGTTATTGGCACGTTGGTCGTAACCCATCCATTGTACCGTGCGCAGGTGCAAGTATGGGCAGCAGGCATTAACCTAACATTTTGCCGCAAGAGCAGCCATGGGGACATCCGCGTATTTGCTTCGCAAATCCGCACCGGCTACGGTCGGCAGACCCGGTCCGCGCACACGCACGGGCACAGCGGGTTGGACCCGACGTTCCCGAGGTCCCCCGTACTCGATGGAGCGGGCAACGGGACGTCCGCGCGCCCGCGTCGCGGACGCGCACCGGCTGCGGCGATCTCCTCGGATTCACGGAGACGATGGGGAAAACTTTGTTGAATTGGCCGTCCCGAGTTCTCCCGCGCTCGGTGGAGCGGGCAACGGGACGTCCGCGTATTTGCTTCGCAAATCCGCACCGGCTGCGGCCGCCTATCGGCGACCTTGCCTGCTCGCTATAAACGCTTCGCGTTTATTTAACGCTCGCACCCTGTCGGGTTCGAGTCCCGGCACTTTATTGAAAAAGGCACGGTAACGAAACGTTACCGTGCCTGAAATTCGAATGGAGCGGGCAACGGGACTCGAACCCGCGAGTGTCAGCTTGGGAAGCTGATGCCTTACCACTTGGCGATGCCCGCATATGTGGGGGATAGTATAACGCGGTTGTCTTGTTCGATACAAGGGTGGCGATGCTTGTTTTAGCTGTGGAGATTCGTTTGAAAATCGCGTCAATTGTGGAGACGAGGACCTTTGGCTTCCTGTTCCCCTTATCTTCTACCTGCGCTTTTGCTTGATTGTTGTATTTGAGCTCAATTTGTCAGGAATTGGGCAAGCTTTTGGTCAGGCTCCGGTACTTACCCGCATGAACCTCGGGGGTAGCCTCATCCTACGCGTCGCAACCTCCCCATGCGGCGCACGAGGGATAAGGAGCAGCCATGTCCAACGCACCCACGCACTCTGTCCACAGCGCAATCGCAACAGGTCCGCTGCTCCTGCTCCTCTTCCTGCTTTTCGGCTGCCTGACACCGGGAGCCGCATTTGCCGTCGATGGCTACGACCAGCTCGGCTTCCGCACTATTAGCGATGATTGTGGGCCCTTCCTCATCGGCAAGTATGAAGCTCAAGACGCCTCGATTGCCTACTGCATGAACCAGGAGCGCCCCGGCCCCACCAAGCCGGGCGGCCCATGGCTCAACTTTGATCAAGGCTGGGTGTGGCTCGACGACGAGTTCGCGGCAATCGTTTGTCACGGATATCCTACCGCCACGTCGTTTGGCGGTTACCATCTTTCACCCGATCGTGCCCGCGCCGCAACCCAGCTTGCCGTATGGATGCTCAACGGCACTACCCATGTCGACGGTACCTACTCTTACACGACCGCTCAGGGCAAAACCAAGAGTGGGCACTTTATCACTGACAATGAAGTCGTGGCGGCGGGGCGGTGGCTCCACGACAGCGCAAAATCAGGAAGCATCAAAGCCGCTCCGCACCGCGCGCGGCGCTATCTAGGAGCCGTATCGGGCGGCAGCAAACGTCAGGACATGCTCTATGTACTGCCGGCGGTCTCTGTTTCCTTCCAAAAGCAGTCTGCAAACGCTGCCATTACCAGCGGAAACAATACTTATCAGTTTGACGGGGCAACATTCGATGTTTTTGAGAGCACCAGCGGCGCGCGTGTCGGCACCGTCCAGATGGACAGCAACGGTCGAGCGCAGGCAACACTTCTGCCCAACACGGCATACTACCTAGTTGAAACGAAGGCGCCGGCCGGCTATGTCCCCCGTCGTGATCGCATCGCTTTTACCACGGGGAATGACGGCGGGCGGGTCGCCATTGATGAACAGCCCGGCACCATCAACCTGCGTATCGTAAAACTCGATGCCGCGACGAATGCCGGCCCCCAGGTGGGATCTTCACTCGCAGGAGCAGAGTTCACGTGTGTGTCGCAATCAACCCCTGGATGGGCACAAATCCTCACGACCGACGAAAGCGGTCGGGCCACCCTCGCCGATGTCCCCTTAGGAACCTTTACCATCTACGAATCAAAAGCCCCCGAGGGCTACCTGCCATCCAACGATAGCTGGACCTATACCGTTGGAGCCGACCAGCTCGGCGATTCAGGCGTGGTCGAGATCGAGTCTCGCATTTCCGATATCCCCATTGCGTTTAACCTTGAGATTTCCAAATTCAAGAATTACGGCAATAGCGACCAATCCGGCCTGGAGCAGCCGGCGGGTGGTGTTGTCTTTGAGGTTGTCAGCAACAGCTCTCAGCAGGTTGTTGGCACACTGACCACAAACATCTATGGTTTTGCCTCCACCAAAAATCAGCCCGAAGCATGGTTCGGCACAGGCAAGCGACCCGCCGGTGTCCACGGAGCCGTCCCATACGACCGTGCCGGCTACACGGTTCGCGAGGTTCCGGAAACCGTCCCCGAGGGTTTTAAACGTGCAGGGGAATGGACCGTCGGGGCCAATCAGATTTCCGACGCCGCCGAGCTTCAATATATCGTGGACAACCACGCGCTGTCGACGCATCTCCAGATTGTAAAACGCGATGCCCAAACAGGCGCTTCTGTTCCCCTAGCCGGATTCACCTTCCAACTCCTCGACAGCAATCACGAACCTGTCTCACAAACTTGCTGGTATCCAGCACATAACGTAATGGACACCTTTACGACTGACGCGACCGGGACCGTCACACTGCCCGAATCGCTCGTGCCGGGCACCTATTATGTACGCGAAACCTCGGCCAAAGAGCCCTATCTTGTCGGCGAAGAGATCGAGGTAAACATACCCGCCGACATGAACCTAACGCCCGTTGCAGTCGCCTCGTATTATGACCACGCCGCGACCGGAAACATCAGGATCGTTAAAACCGATGCCATAGACGGCAGCAGCCTCGCGGGCGCCGTCTTTGAGATCCGTGCCTCGGGTGATATCGTGCGCCCCGACGGTAGCATTGCCGCGCTCGACGGTGAGACTGTCGCTACCGTCACGACGGATGAAACTGGAGAAGCACGCGCGGACAACCTCCCGCTGGGACCTGGCACCGCACGCTACGAGGTTGTCGAGACTCAAGCGCCGGCAGGGTTCTTGCTCGATCGAACAACCCATATTGTCGACCTTACTTATGCCGACCAGAAAACACCCGTTGTAGAAGCACGGCTTAACGTATCCGACGATTACACCAAGGTTGATATCTCCAAGGTCGATGCAAGCAGCGAGCAGGAAGTGGAAGGCGCACAGCTCACCTTATATGGTCCCGATAAAACCGAAATAGACTCCTGGACCTCATCCGACAAGCCACACCGCGTCGAACATCTTGCACCCGGCACCTACTCGTTGCGCGAAATGATGTCCCCGCGGACCTACGACCTTGCCGAGGAGATAACGTTTGAAATAAAGGATACGGGAGAAGTCCAATCCGTCGCGATGAAGGATGCGCCCATCGAGATCAAGGGACAGGTCGACAAGCGTCAGGAACTTGTCCAACCTATCGAAAAGGGCCTGTTGGCTAACGGCGATGGTAAAAACCGCGCCACGACGCAAACCAATAGTGATGGGCTTTTCTCCTATACCATCGATGCTCGAAACGATTCCGCTACTTGGGTTGATGAGTTTACGATTACCGATGATCTTGAGTGCGCCAAAGACGGCACAGCGAGATTCATCTCAATCGAAACCCCCGTCGCCATCGGCGACCTCAACGGTCTGTGCAACGTATGGTATCGCACGACGCCGTTGGACTCGACAGACGTCGGTGAGCCGGCAAACGCGACACTTGACGATGGGCACGAAAATCCTTGGCTTGAGTCCGACGAAGTAAAAGAGAGCCTTGGTGAGGACTGTCGCCTCGTCGATTACGACGGCTGGCGCCTCTGGAAGGCGGATGTCTCGACCACGGAATCCACCACACTCGAGGCGGAAGAGCTCGACCTTACACCCAATACCGTCGTAACGGGCATTCGAATTGAATACGGTGCGGTAGCCGCCGACTTTACGACTCGAAGCGATGCGGATTCTTGGACCCGCGATGATCTCAAAGATGAGCACGACGACCTTGACGATGCCAAAGCAATCCTTGGCACAGACGCTCGGGGCGCAGTCGTACACATGCAGGCAACGTCGGCTTATACGCCCCAAACCGCACTCACCAACAGCGCGCGCGTCGATCTTTGCCGCAACGGTGGCGGCGATAAACTTGAGTCACATGACGAGGACAGCGTCATTCAACGCTGTACCCTACCGCAGGACCTACCGGCAACAGGATCAGCTCCCATCGCCGCTTGCATCACCGCGCTCCTGACCTCGGGTGCCGCAGCCCTATGGTTCGCTCGCCTTAGGTCGATCCCAAAGAAGCGCTAGCTCGATGAAAAAGTGGGCGAGACAGTCCCCTGGCTCGCCCGCTTTCAATCATGTAAATCGCCGTATCTACTCTGCAGACGAAGATCCACCATCAACGATTGCTTGCTCGGACTCAGGAATCCCATCGGCACCCGTACTCTGTTCTTGCTCCACCTCTTCGCTGATTGCGGAGGCGGGGGTCGAGCCCTTTGCACCCACGATGTAGGCAGCCCCAAATCCTAACGCAATGGCAATCAAGGTCAAAATCACGTAGACAGGCCAATGGCGCTTAATATACGAAAACACGTTGACTCCTTAGAGCTCCGTCTACGAACGGCGGATAACCTCGGTCACGACCTCGGATACCGTGGCAATGTTCGTCGGGTTGACATTGTGGGGCAGGTCGTCCTCGGTACGAGCGCAAGCCAGACGCGTGCCGTCCACGCCGGCGATGGTGAGGGCTCGGCGGCTCGCCTCAAGCGCGGCATAGGCATCGGTCTTGGCATAGGGCATCTCGAGCGCGCCACAATCGACATGGAACGACTTGCACACCTTGCTGACCAGGTTCATGATGCGGCGATCGCCCTTGAGCAGTTGTTGTTCGCCCTCGACCGTCACCACCGAAAGCCTACCGGCGCCGACGGATTCAAGATTGATAAAGAATACGCCGCGGAGCTTATCGCGATGCGAAGCCAAGAAGGCCTTCATGCCAGCGCCATCACAATCCGAGGCGCCCGTTGCCACAAACCAGATATCGTGACCGAGCAGCTCATCATCGCCCATAGAGGCGACAGCCGAGAGCATATCTTCGGAAGAAGCGCCATCGGAAGACGTAGCGCCACCCTTCCAGCCATCGTTATCGTCCTCGAAGTTATCCCACGAACCGATACCGCGACCGGACTTCTTGGCATCGTAATCGTCTTCGACGCCCAGCCAGTCACTCATGCTGTCCTGCTCGTTTTTCTTTTTACGGCCGAACAGACCACCCAGGCCGCGCTTACGAGACTTGGGTGCCGCCGGGGCGGGAGCCGAAATGGTCTCGATCGGCTGTGCGCCCGACGCAACGGGCATAGGAGGCGCAACGGGTGCCGATGTGGGTTCGGGGCCCTGGGCAGTAGCAAAGGGATCATTGACCTGTGCGGAGGGGTCGGGAAGGTCGAACAGCGACGTGCGAGACGCAACGTTTGCCTGCTTCATAGACGGCAGCGACGGATCGGGGACCGAAGCCAGCGGAGACGAGGAAGGTGCAGGCGACGGTGCCGACGCCGGATCGGGAACATTCATCTGCGGGCGCGGCGATGCCTGGGAGGAAATCTGGGCCATAAGGGAATCGACCGTTTCGTCCTGGGTGGGAGCGACATTGGCAACCGTGGCACCGGAACCACTCGGGGTCGGCATGGTGAAAATCTGCGTGGAATAAGGCCTCGACTCATCCGTCTCGGGAGTCTCGGAAACCGCAGGCACTTCCTCCTGCTCGACCTCGGTCGAATCATCTTGCTCGGCTGCCGCGTATTGCTCTTCGTCAGAGTTGGCCTCGACGGGCTCGTCCTCGGCGGCATCTTGGATTTCGGCAGCATCAACAGGCTCGTCATCGTCTGCCGCGTCGCCCTGCTCATCGGAAACAGGAAGGGGCTCGGCAATCGCGGTGCCCTGTTTTTCAAACGTTATCGTGGAATCGAACTGCGCGGCATCAAACGACATGGTGCTATCGACGTGCTGCTGAGCCTCGAAAGACGTCGTCGCTTCAACAACATCCGCGGACGCCGGTTGCTGGGACTCAAAGGACGTTGTAGCTTCGGCGGCTTCGACGGGCGCGGACTGCATAGCCTCGTTCTGCTCGAACTCTTGCGCCGCGAGCTCACGTGCCGCCTCGGCTGCCTGCTGCTGAGCGATAGCCTCCTGCTCGGCAGCCTCGCGTGCGGCAGCGCGCTTCTCCTCGAAATCGTCGACAAATTTCTTGCCCTTTGCAAACGCACCCTTAAAGAAGTTGGAAGCGCTGGCGCCAATCGACGAGAACGCGGATGCAATGTCGGCATGCGGCGTTGCCGCGGGAATCTCGGCCGAGAAATCAGTATCGCTCTCGTAAGACACGCGCCTCGGTTGTTCAACGTAATCGTCGTCAGACTCGTCCGCAACGTCTTGCGCCGGTGCGGCGGGAGCCAAAATGTCCAGTCCTGCCGCGGGATCGAACGCGGACACCGCCTCGGGATCGGCAACGGCAGCGGTAACCGCGGCAGACTCATCATCCGCAGCGACAACGGGCGCAGGCGCAGCCACGACGGGGGCAGGCTCGGGCTCAAACGTTGGCTCCTCGCCCTCCTCGTAATCGAGCGTGCAGGACTCGGGAAGCATTCCGAGCGCACGGATGGCATCCGAACCAAAGCGGATGTTGCCGGCGGCGTTGCGATAGAGCTTGGGCTCGGGCTCGGCAGACTCCTCCGCCGGCTCGGCAGCGGGAACCTCGTCATTGAACTCTTCGGCTTGGGCAGCCTGATTCTGATCCTCAGGCACGATGGCGCCAATCAGCGTCTCGTCGGCAGACGCACCCTCAAAGCCCTCGATTTGCTCGTCGAAAGCCTCACCCTGTTCGGGCTCGGTCTGAGCGTCGGGAGCAATCGGCTGACCGAATTCGTCCTCGGCGTAGGTAGGCTCTTCATACTCGATGGTGTTGCCGTAGTCGTTTTGCTGCTGGGCCGCGGCATATTCCGCCGCTGCGCGCGCCATTTCCTCGGCACGACGCTTCTGCTCCCCAAAATAGGTATCGAACGGAACATCGTCGGGAAACTCGTTTTCGCCCTGGAAGGGAGCAACGTTGTCCATAACGCCGAGCATAGCGGCGACAGAAGACTTGTTGCACACCGCGCCAGACGTATAGGGAAGAATGTGGCGGTTAGAGATGATGTTTACCGCGTTGGCGAGTGCAACGAGGGAAGCGAGGATCGCGACAATCCACAGCAGAACCTTGAGCGCGCCGGGGAGCGGCAGAATACGCAGGATGGCAACGGCAGCGGGGGCAACCGTGGCAACGGGCAACAGCTTGGCGATGAGTGCACGATACGAAGCATAGGGCTCGCGGGCGAGCAGCTCAGCACGGGGAGAGTCGTAGTGTGCGACAACGACCACCGGGCGGTTACGCGGGGACGCGAGCGGGCCCGAGGCCTTGTGGTAGGCGATGACATTTTGGCTCACGCCCGTCTTGCCCAGGCGCGAAACCACGGGGTGGCCCGTGCGCTCGAGCACGTAAAGAACGGCGCCGACAATGGCCAGCAAGGTGCCGACCAAGCCGATACCGCCGCCGATGCCCATCAGCAGGGCGCCGGCAAACGCAAGAATACCGGTAACGGCAAATGCCAATCTACTGGGCGCCGGGGCATTGAACTCCTGAACCTCGGGGTCAAAGCCGTGGTTGCGGAAGATCTGAGCGATATCCTCGGCAGCCAAGCGCTCTTCTTCGCTGCATGCCGGCGTAATGCCGGTGTTCTGCAGCAGGTGGTTAATATAGTTCTGGGTGTTCGCCATGTGCGCTCCACATCCATAATCCGACAAATAGGCCCAATGCATGCACATTAGAACCGTATATAGTCGAAAGTATACCCCGAGCGAGCGCAAACGACCGAATTCGGGCCATCTTAACGCCTCGAGCGGACAAGGATATAGCCTAATCTCCATATCGGACTAAAATCATGGCAGCAAACCACCTTCTCATGCGAGGACTCTATGACGGCAAGCGACGCGACCGCGACAATTAAAAAGGGGAATTCGGAGCCCGGTTTCGATAAAACGGCTCAGCGCATCCTCAATCTTTTCTTTGTGCTCAACAGCTCCCCCGAACCGCTGACGACCGAGCAGATCGTCTTGGATTCTGACCTGGGATATGGCTCGGGCAATATCGACTCGGATAAGCGCAAGTTTCGGCGCGATCGTGACAAACTGCTCGAGCGTGGCATCTTAATCAAGGAGGTTCGCCCCGCCGGTGCGCAGGAGACCGAGGAAAGCTCGTGGACAATCGACCGCGAGCACACGTTTGCTGCAGGCGGCCTCATCACCGCAGACGACGCCGATATCCTACTCAACGCCATCGACCAGACGCTAGCGGCCGGCTCTTCCACCTTTGCCGCGCCGCTTGCCGATATTCGCTCCAAAATTGCCTACCTCACCGGCAGGACGACGGTGGACGAAGTACCGATCCGCCGCTCTCCCACCGTCGATGCGGTATGGAGCGCCTTTGCCGAGCGATGCGCGCTGCGATTTTTATATCAGAACGGACGCGGCGAGCAGAAAGAACGTACCGTCTGTGTCTACGGCATGTTCGAACGCGGGGGCGTGGCGTACTTCTGCGGCCTCGACAATGTCACCGACGACATCAGGACATTCCGCTGCGACCGTATCGTTCGCGCATGGCGTCCTTCGAAGGCCTACGCCATCCCTGCGGACTTCAATCTCAACGACTATCTGTTCTTTGAATTCGATTTCGCCGACCGACCGCCCGTTGCAGCCACGTTCTCGTTCGCCCCTCAGACGCAGATCGATATGATCAACGGCCTCACGCGCGGGCGAGGTGAGCTCACACACACCGATGCGGGATGGATCTGGACCGTTGACGTGCGCGACCTTGAAGCCGCCGCCTCATTTTGCATGGCCCACGCCATGGACGGCATGAGGCCCATGGCCCCCAAATCGCTCAAGCAGGCGTGGAACCACCTCATTGAAAGGACGGTGCACGAGTATGCCCGTGCGTAAACTCACCAGCGAGCAGAGACTCTCGCGCGCCATCGACATCATGGAGGCCCTCTACGCCGCCGGCGAGAGCGGCATGACACGAACCGAGATTTGCGGCCGCTTTGACATCACGGGAGTATCGCTCGACGAGATTCTCGAGATCGTCTCGACGCTCGCGGACCGAGAATCTGGTGCGCGCATCATCTGCGAATGCCGCGGCGAGCGTGTGGTCCTCACTGGTGACGCCGGGCGTGTGCTACCGTTGCGCTTGAGTGCAGCCGAGGGCGCTGTGCTCAACCACGAACTTGAATCGTTGGGGATCGAGCCGCAGACGGCAGCTCGGATTCGACATGCCCTTCTACCCGAAGAGCTCGGCTATAACCAGCGCGTCTTTGACACCGTCAACCACGGGTCGCACTGGCAGCAGCTGAGCTGTGCCATTCAGGACGGCGTTCGCTGCCGCATCTCATATCGCTCGATGGACGATGCACGGCCACGCGAGCGTCTGGTCGACCCCTTGCGCATTACGGCAAACGGCGACCAAACATACCTGATTGCCTGGGACATCACAGTCGATGAGCAGCGCACCTATCGCATGGATAAAATCGAGGGACTCGCCTTGACGGAAGACTCCGTCGTGCCTCACACACCGGACGTCGCATCCCTCCACGATTCCCTTGCCCGGACGCAGCGCAGCGCAAAGCTCTTGATGCCATTCGATATGGCGGAGCATCTGGAGTGGGCCGGCATCACCCTAATCGAGCGCGGCGGGGCAGACATGGCAACGGTAACTGTGCATTACGGCTCCGAGCGTTGGCTACTGAGCCAGGTAATCGCAGCGGGCGGAGCCATCCGCATCTTGGATGACCCCGCCCTGTCAAAGCGCCTGTGCGATATGGCAAAAACCCTCGTCTGTCCGCTTTAGCGCCGCCGCTCGTGGCGTGCGCGCCACAGTTGCAGATAGTGCCCGATCTGCGCCGATTCGATGCGCTGGTAGGAGCTCGTGGGCAGCGACGTTAAGAACTTCTTTCCGTAGCCCTTCGTCACCAGGCGCGGGTCGGCCAGAATCAGCACGCCGCAATCGGTCGACGAGCGGATAAGGCGGCCGGCCGCCTGCTTGACCTCGAGCACCGCCTCGGGCAGCGAATAGCGCGCCCAAGCGCGGTCTTCGCGCAGGTTGCGCTCGCACGAGAGCGGGTCCGTGGGACTCGAGAACGGCAGCTTGGGAATGATGACGCAGCGCAGCGTCTCGCCGCTGGCGTCGAACCCCTCCCAGAAGGCCTTAAGCGCAAAAAGCGATGAAGTCGGCTCGTTGATAAACCGATCGCGCAGGCGACGAGGAGATGAGTTGCGCTGCTGGCAGTTGAGCTCCAGACCCGCACGGGCCATCTTGGGCTCAACGCGGGCGTACAGGTCTTCCATGTCGCGCCGATTGGTGAACAGTGTGAGCACCGATCCGTCCATGGCAAGATGGGCGTCGACCAGCACGCGCTCGAGCGCCGTAAGATAGCTCTCGCGATCGCGCGGATCGGGGATATCGCCCGCAACGACTACGGCCATGTTCGAATCGAAGTCGTAGCTCGAGTCCAAGTGCAGCGATGAGGATGTTGAAGCGCCGATGCGATCGAGGCCGACCGCGTGGTTAAAGTGTTCGAAGCTTTTGGACACCGTCATGGTCGCCGAGGCAAAGATAGCCGTGTGAACCTCGGGCAGCCACTCGGTTGCCAAGGCCTCGCCAATGTCGATGCGCTCTGCGGTCATTGACTCTCCGCCGGCACGCAGCCTGCGATTGACCTGCAGCGAATACACGTAGTGTTCATCGGTGCCATCAATGATGAGTTTGAGGTTCTCGGCCAGCTCGTGCAGGCGGCGCGAGATATCACCCAGGTCGACAACAACCTCGGGCTTGTCGGCGGCGACGGCTTGCACCAGCGCGTCGACGCTCTTGTCAGCCTGTTCCAATACGTCGATGGCAGCGTAGGCCGACTGTAAGAAATCATGCCAGTCGTCAGATTCGCGCAGCTCGGGGCCAATCCATAGATTGGCATTGTCATAACCCCCACGGGCACGGCGGCCGAGCTCGCGAACGCCATCGAACACGTCGGCGATTGCCATGCTCGCGCGCGCAACCGTCGACGTCGCCTTGGCAGTAAGGCCCAGATAGAGCGTAGAGCCCTCGGAGGTTGCCAAATCACGGGAGACCTGGCTTAGCGCACCGGTGCTCGAGCCACCCAGGCGCTCAAACAGAACGCGTGATTCGTCCGCCGACACCACGCGCGCCCACTGACGGCGCGCCTCGCGCTCGATGGAATGGGCCTCGTCGATTACCCAATGACGAATCGGAGGTAAAATCCTGCCCTCGGCCGCGACATTGCGGAACAGCAGGGAATGGTTGGTGACCACCACGTCGGCATGCGCTGCACGACGGCGAGCGCCGTGGACCAAACATTTATCAGGGAAAAACGGGCAGAGGCGACGAGCACACTCGCGCGAGGCCGTCGTAAAGTCGGGGCGGTTGACGCTGCGCCACCGAATGCCGAGCGAGTCGAGGTCGCCATCGGCTGATTGGCAGACGTACGCCATAATGACCGCGACCGCCGTGAGCGTGTCCGCCGGATCGCGCTTGGTGGTAATCTCGACCTGGCCGCGGCTCATGCGCTCAAGCTTGCGCAGGCATGGATAGTGGTCATACCCCTTGAGAGCGCAAAATGACAGACCACCGTCCAGTTGCTCGGCAAGTTTTGGCAGCTCATGGTACATGAGCTGGTCGGCAAGATTGTTCGATTTGGTCGCAATACCAACCGTGATGTTGTTACGGCGCGCTGCCTCGGCAAAAGGCACCAGATAGGCCATCGATTTGCCGACGCCCGTGCCCGCCTCAATTACACGATGAGTGCCCGTGACCAGCGCATCGCGGACCTCGAGCGCCATCGCGATCTGCTCATCACGCGGCTCGTAGGTGGGATACATGCGATTGACCAGGCCACCTGGCGCATAGTCTGCCTCAATCTCCTCACGACTCGGCATCTTGAGGACCGGCAGTTCGTCGGCGTCCACCCGATCGTCGGCGCGATCGGCCTTGAGAACGTCAGCACGAGCGGCGCTGAGAGAGAAGATAGAACCAGGGTTCTGCCCTGCCAAGAATGAGAAGATAGGACGATAGGACCAAGGCACATCCGGATGCATGTCGGCTAGGCGCGCCATGAGGCCCTGAGGCAAGTCGGTGAGCGCCACGAGCAACACGCGCCATACGCCACACAGGGCGTCGACGTCGGCATTGGCACGGTGTGATACCGAGTCACAGCCAAACAGATCGGCCATAAAAGACAACTTGTGCGATGCCAGGCGCGGAAGCGCGATGCGCGACAGCGCCAGCGAATCGATCCAGATATCGCTCACGTTGACGCCGCCTTTGACCGACTCGATAAACGAGCGGTCGAACGTGGCGTTATGTGCGATTACCGGGCAACCACCGACAAAATCGGCGAGAGCGGCTACGGCCTCAACGGCCGACGGGGCATCTGCCACATCGGCATTTGTAATGCTCGTGAGCTCGGTGATCTCGGCGGGAATCAGCTGCTTGGGATGCACGAAGGTATCGAAGCGGTCGACGACCTCGCGGCCCGAAAGACGGGCCGCCGAGATCTCGATCAGCTCATTGTCCTGCACCGAAAGACCTGTGGTCTCGGTATCGAGGACAATCACATCTTCCTCGATAAGGCCGAAGGACTGCGTTTTGGCGCGTTCGGCAAGCGTGGCATAGGAGTCGATGACAAACTGCGGCGTTCCTGACGAAACCGCGTCCTCGATTAGCATGCAATGCCCGCTCGACGAAGGCCCATACGAATCAGGCTGTCACAGACCTGCGGGAACGTCATGTCGTCGGTGTGGCGGATCTCGTCCGGATACAGCGACGTATCGGTCATGCCGGGAATGGTATTGGTCTCGAGGATAACGGGGCCGTCCTCACTCACGATAAAGTCGCTGCGCGAGATACCCAGGCAACCGAGGGCCTTGTGAGCAGCACAGGCAAGCTCCTGAGCGCGAGCGTAATTCTCGGGTGAAATCTGCGCCGGAATACGATGGATGTCCGTAGGGTCGACATACTTCACGTCCAGATCGTAGAACTCACAGTCCTCGGGCTTGCGAATCTCGACAATCGGCAGGGCGCGCACGTCGTCCTCGCCGTACACGCCGACGGTGATCTCGGTACCCTCGATGCACTTCTCGACCAGCACTTTGTCGCCGTACTCAAACGCCTTGGCAATTGCCGCGGGCAGCTCGGAGGGCTCATGGACCAGGGAAATGCCATAGCTGGAACCGTTGACGGCCGGCTTCACAAAGCTGCGCTCGCCACAAACCTCGACGATATGATCGATATCGACTTCATCGCCCACCTCGAGCGCAAGGCCGGGGGCAATGGGAATGCCCGCCTTGGCGTACAGGAGCTTAGAGACCTCTTTGTCGGCACCGCAGGCGCTAGCAAGCACGCCCGAGGCCGTGTAGGGGATACCCAGGGTCTCCATGGCGCCCTGCATGGCACCATCCTCACCGCCGGCACCGTGCATGGCGATAAACGCCACGTCAAAGCCGCCGGTTGCCATGGTTACCATAAAGTCATCAGCGGCCGTATCGAGCAGCTCCACCGAGGTGTAGCCGGCTTCCTTCAGTGCCACCACAACGTTCTTTCCCGAATTGAGCGAGATCTCGCGCTCAGCGGAATGACCGCCCGCCAAGACCGCTACGTGCATGTTCTCTAGGCTTTTACCCGGCATGGGCAGACTCCTCCTCTATAATTTCTGCAGCTGATACCATATTGTAGCGATACCCTCTACGTTTCCCCAAAATCGAAAGGCTTCCATGAATCCCAGGACTAAATCTCAGGACATTCGCGACTTGAGCCAAAACGATATTCGCGAGCTCGTGGCCGAACTTGGCCAGCCCGCGTTCCGCGCGAAGCAGCTCATTGAATGGGTCTTCGAGAAGAACGTTTGTTCGTTTGACGATATGACCAACATTCCCAAGGCTTTCCGCGAGCAGCTTAAAGAGGCTTTTGCCTTTGACACGCCCACTGAACTCACCAAGCAGGTTTCCAAAGATGGCTCGCGCAAGTATCTGCTCGAATACCACGACGGCGTTTCCGTCGAGACTGTCGGCATGCCCCGTCGTAACAAGCTTTCCGTCTGCGTTTCCACCCAGGCAGGCTGCGGCATGGGCTGTGCCTTTTGCGCTACCGGTCTCAACGGCCTCAAGCGCTCTCTGACCGCTCAAGAGATCGTCGACCAGGTACTTCATGTATCCAACGACTTTGGCGAGCGCGCCACGAGCGTTGTCTTCATGGGCCAGGGCGAGCCGTTTGCCAACTACGACGAGGTTCTCAAGGCGCTGCGAATCCTCAACGACCCCGATGGCATCGGTATCGGCGCTCGTCACCTCACCGTCTCTACCAGTGGCGTTATTCCCGGTATTCGCAAATTTGCCGACATCCCCGAGCAGTTCACGCTTGCTGTTTCACTGCATTCCGCCATCCAGTCGACGCGCAATAAGCTCATGCCCGGTGTTAAGAAGTACACGCTGCTTCGCCTTCACGAAGCGCTTCAGCTCTACACCGAGAAGACCGGCCGCCGCCCAACCTATGAGTATGCCATGATCGAAGGCGTCAACGATACGAATCCGGAAATGCAGGCGCTCTGCGACTTCTGCGAGGGAACGCTGTGCCACGTTAACCTCATTCAGCTTAACGACATCGAGGGTAGCCCGCTCAAGCCGTCGCCGATTCATAAGGTTGAGGATCTTCAGCGTCGCCTTGAGTCCCGTGGCATCGAGACAACGATTCGTAACTCCCGTGGTAACGATATTGACGCCGCTTGCGGGCAGCTGAAGCAGCGCTTCAAAGTTCAGAAGAACGCATAGGGGAGTCGCACCCAAAACGTTTCATGTGAAACATCGAACGACCCCGGTTGCAGGATATGCAACCGGGGTCGTTTCATTTATTGACCTTAATTTTGAATCAGCTGCTACTGGTCCCATTTTTACGACCAAAATAAGGGGTCCTTGTCTCGTGAATCAGACAAGGACCCATCACAATATGCTAAGTAATTGTTAGGTACCTAATAGCCTACATTTTCCCATTGGTTGCTGACCCAACCCTGATTAATCTTGGGATTCTTCGTTACCTGAGCAGTACGCATTGCAACATCTTCTGTCATAACATCCATTTTCTTCTTGGATGTATCGATAATATCTTGCGCACTACGAAGCAAACGACCTCGAAGTTCATCGTCTGTCGCGATCTTATAGCCAGCAAAGGCACCAGCCGCGACAGTCGTCGCCAATGCAATCGCAGTTAAAATTCTATTCCTCATCTTGGCCTCCTTGATCAAACTGAATCATTTCGCCAAGAATACGAGAGAGCTCTTCCTCGTCTTTAAACTCAATCTCAATCTTATTCTTTCCACGCGAGCTCTTCACACGCACGTTGGTATTAAAAACCTGACGAAGCACGCGGGCTGCCTTTTTAAAAGACTGAGGGGTTGCAGGCCTCGGCGTCTTAGGTGTCTCTCCGGCAGAAAACAACGGAGCAAGATTTTCTGTCGCTCTTACGGAAAGGCCCTCTGCAACAACCTTCTCTGCAAGTCGAATACGAGCATCCTCATAGGGAACTGCAAGAATCGCACGTGCATGACCAGCAGTAAGTTTACCCTCAAAAATCATCTGCTGAACTACTTCGGGGAGATCGAGAAGACGCAGTGAGTTTGTAATTGCAGAGCGTGACTTGCTTACTGCCTTCGACAATGCCTCCTGGGTCATACCGCTGGCATCGATGAGCTGTCGATAGCCCTTAGCCTCTTCGACGGGATTCAGATCTGAACGTTGAAGGTTTTCGATAAGAGCAAGAGCCAGCATCTCTTCATCATTTACCTCTTTAATGATGACTGGCAATTCTTCAAGGCCAGCAAGCTTTGACGCCTGGTAACGACGCTCACCAGCGATGATCTCATAGCCGTTTCCATGCTTGCGAACCAAAAGCGGCTGCAAAACGCCATGTTCTTGGATTGACTCGCTCAACTCGCGAAGTTCAGTTTCGTTAAAGTGAATTCGCGGCTGATTAGGGTTGGGAACGATATCCTCAATAGGTAGTTTTGTTTCAGATGCAGCATTAGAAGCCGATACAGCCGAACCGCCGGTCTCATACTCGGCCTCTGAAACCAAAGCATTCAGTCCACGTCCCAATCCGCCACGTTTCTTTACACTAGGCACGCTTGATCACCTCTTTTGCAAGGTTCATATATGCTTTTGCACCCTTATTTTGAGGTGCATAGGTAATTACTGGTTCTCCAAAAGACGGAGCTTCGGAGATTTTAACCGTACGGGGGATTAGCGTCTTAAACGCCTTATCACCAAAGTACGATTGAACCTCCTCAACAACCTGATTCGATAGTGAAGTACGCGAGTCATACATGGTCATAAGCACACCATAGGTGTCTAAGCCCTTGTTCAACCGTGATTTGACC
This sequence comes from Collinsella sp., assembly GCA_018373675.1. Lineage (GTDB taxonomy): Bacteria > Actinomycetota > Coriobacteriia > Coriobacteriales > Coriobacteriaceae > Collinsella. The sequence goes on from JAHAGQ010000012.1 coordinate 26,694, forward strand.
ATCTTCATTGACTCAAGCAGCTTCGTAACGCCCTCGAGTGCGTAATATTCGCACTGGATCGGAATCAAAACGCTGTCTGCTGCGGTCAAAGCGTTGATAGTAAGCAGGCCGAGCGAAGGAGGACAGTCAATGAAAATAAAGTCAAACTCGTCCTGAATCGGCTCAAGCAAATCTTTGAGGCGGGTTTCACGAGCAATTGCGCTTACGAGCTCAATTTCCGCGCCTGCAAGTTGAATTGTAGCCGGAATAACGAATACCTTTTTACAATTTGTATCAAGAACAAGCGATTCTGCCGGTACATCATTCAACAATGCATCATAGATGCAGTGATCAAGGTCTTCTTTTTCAATTCCGAATCCACTGGTGCTGTTTCCCTGCGGATCAAAATCGACAATCAGTGTCTTACGACCCTGCTCACCCAGTGCTGCTGCAAGGTTTACAGCCGTCGTTGACTTACCGACGCCGCCTTTTTGATTGATGATTGCAATGATACGCGTGTCTTTTGCGCTCTTAGAACGCTTAACGTCGCGAAATCCCACGGTCCCTCCTGGTGTGTATTAAAGCTGTCAAACGGAGGATGTTTCACGTGAAACATTCCGAATCGATATCAACCGCCATGTTTCACGTGAAACACTGCAAGTTGTTAGTATCCATTATGTTTCACGTGAAACATCTAGGCAAGCGGATTCTTCTTTGCCACGCCATTTGCACGAGGCAATGAGACGGATGCTGGATGACTCTTCTTAAGAACAATGAACTCCCTGTGACCCAAGCCTTCAGGCAAATCAATTGCGTCATTCAGAAGCAAAGTGAAGCCACAAATCTTAGCTGCTGACATGCCGGAAGCAAGCTCCTCATCCGAAGGATTGCCCTTGGTTATAACAAATAGCCCTCCATCCTTGAGGTACGGAGCCGCATACTCAACAAGAATCGGTAGAGGGGCCAGTGCGCGGGCGGTTACAACAGAGAACTGCTTCTTATGGCTTCGAGCATATTCTTCAAGACGATCATGAACCGCATGAGCATGTTTCAATCCAAGAGCATGGACAAAGGAATTAACCGCATCAACCTTCTTGCCAACAGAGTCAATATAAGTAGCTTTACGATGCGTGGTTATGGTTAATGGAATACCAGGGAAACCCGCACCTGTTCCCATATCGAGCAAAGCTCCCTCAGGAGCCTTGTTGATATAGGGGAGCAAAACAAGTGAGTCGAGAATATGAAGTACTGCAGCATCTTCTACGTTAAGAATACGGGTGAGATTGGTTGTCTTATTTGTTTCTAGAACCAAATCCAAATGCTGAATACATTTCCTCAGCTCAACATCAGTTACGCTCAAGGAATACTCTTTGCAATAGGAAGTTAGACGACTCAACATCTCGTCAGCCTGCTGATCAGTAAGTACTAACAACGAAAGCTCCTTTCTGACAAAAATCAGTGTATCGAGAACTTTTGACAAAAAAAGGGGACGTGGAAACCACGTCCCCTTAGCATAAGCTCGAGAAGATTATCGAGCAACAATCACCACATGGCGATCAGGGTCAGAACCCTCAGAATGAGTATCGACGGCATCATTGCCACGAAGTGCAATGTGAACCAGTCGACGCTCGTAGGCATTCATGGGCGGAAGCGAAACACTCTTATGAGTGCGGATGGCACGCTCGGCAGCAGACTGAGCCATGGAAGCAACCTTGTCCTGACGGCGACTCTTGTATCCCTCTACGTCCACTACAACCGGATACCTAAAGCCAAGTTTGCGGCTCACCAGCAAAGAGAACATAACCTGAAGGGCATCAAGGGTGCGACCATGACGGCCAATGAGAACAGCAAGGTCGGGAGCCGTTACATCCAAAATCAGCTCACCCTCGTCGCCCTCATACTCATCGATAGGAGAGTTGGCGGCATCGAAGTGCGAAAGGATGGAACGCAGGATGGAAATCGCAACATCGGCAATGGTGTCGAGCTCCTCATCGGTCAGCTCTTCACCAGCCTTGTAGCGCTGTGCAATCTCGGGATAATCGCCCGCGACCTGCGGGGCAACCTCCTCAAGCATATCCTCGATGATCTCTTCAGACATAACGTACTCCAAAAGTTAGGTACCTAAATAAGATTGATATCCCGTTACTTCTTCTTGTGCGGGCGCGGCTTCTTCTCTCGACGAATGACCTCAACCTGCAGCGGAGCGTTCTTAAGACGCTCCTCCTCATCGGCCTTCGCCTTGTCGATGACCTTCTGCGTCACAAAAATCTGCTGGATAACCTGCCAAGCAGACGAGACGTCGTAGTACAGCAGAACACCAACGGGAAGGCTCCAGCCCATCCAAAGCATCATGACCGTCATGACAACGGCCATCATACGCATGCTCTGAGCCTGCTGGCCGGTCTGGTTGCGCGACATATAGAGCTGCGGAATCAGGGTCAGGACGGCGAACAGGATCAGGCAAACCAGCGCAGGCAGTGCAACCATAAAGCCATCGGCAAAGGAAGCGCTCGGCGTGGTGGTCAGGTCGGGCAGGATGTTGAAGAACGAGAACGTGCCGTCGTTAAAGTACTGCGGCAGGTTGCGCAGCAATGTAAACAGGGCGAACAGGATAGGCATCTGAATCAGCAGCGGCAGACAGCCAGCCATGGGGTTGAACTTGTTCTCGCTGTAGAACTTCTGCATCTCCTCGGCCTGACGCTGGGGATCGTCGGCATAGCGCTCCTGGATCTCGAGCATCTTGGGCTGCAGCACCTGCATGCGAGCCGTCGACTTGGTCGACTTGAGCATGAGCGGCGTCAGCAGCAGACGGATGATGACCACCAGGATGATGATGGACAGGCCCCAGTCGACCGCAAAGGTCTGGATGAGCTTGAGCAGCTCGAAAAGGATGTTAACGATCCAATCCCACATGTAAGTTTTCCTCCGATAGCGAGTGCCCGCTAGGGCACAGGGTCATAACCGCCGACGTGCAGGGGATTGCAGCGAGCGATGCGCCTCACGGCAAGCCAGCAGCCTCTCAAAACACCGTGCTTCTCAATCGCCTGGATGGCGTATTGCGAGCACGTTGGGTAATAAATGCAGGCGTCAGGCAATAAGGGCGAAATAACCTGTTGATATATGCGAATAGGAGCGATGGCAACACGTCGCAAAACGTGATTGCTCATCGCTCCTCCCCGGCAACGCCGGCGCGCTTCATAAGCGAACGCAACGCCTTGTCCATCTCCTGCGGCGAGGAAACCCTCGTCTTGGGAGTTGCAAACAAGATGATGTCATAACCCGCAACGGGAAATCCGCAGCTGCGGGCGGCCTCGCGCATCACACGCTTAGATCGGTTGCGCACGACGGCACAACCGAGCCGCTTAGCACCAACGAAGGCGACCCTTCCGGAGTCGCCTTCGCCAACCGATTCACATATGGTCATTCGAATCAGAGGGTGATTGAAACGACGCCCCTGACTGAACACATGCTCGAAATCTTGCCGAGACTTAATAGTCTTCATGCGAGATGTGTGTATCGCTGCTAGACAGTGAGACGCTTGCGGCCCTTGGCACGACGACGGGCGAGCACGGCACGACCACCCTTAGTGGCCATACGGGCACGGAAGCCATGGGTCTTGGCACGCTTACGCTTATTAGGCTGATACGTACGCTTCATCTTAAGTTCCTCCTGCTGCATTTCGAGTGTCCGCGGGGACGCGGACGCAGATATAGACACGTGAGCTTGAAGATTGTAGGGAAATCAATGTTCAAATGTCAAGAAATCAAAGGTAAAAGGTTGCGCAGTTCACACGGTTCCCCCATAAGCACAACCGAAATTTGCGCCTCATGGCAACCTTTCACGATATTTCATCGAGTTTTCAACAGGTCATGTTGGCAATGTTGAGAACTTTTCGCCAGTTTTCCAAAGTTTTCAACAAGTTTTGAAAAGTTGTCGAAAGATGAGAAACGTTGCACGGTGAGCTACTATTTGTTCGAAACCTTTTGAAAGATTGCGAGCGGCATGTCTGACGACTTTTACACCATGGTCGATTCCGGAGACCCGGCACCCGACAACGAGCACATCACCGGCGTGCGCGAAGAGCGTGCGGAAGGCGAGCAGACGACCACGCAGGCGCCAAAAGCCATGTACGCCGCGCGCATCGCCGTCTATGACGACATGCTGTCGACACCGCGGGTGATCGTCATTGATCCGCAAGATGTCCGCACGTATTTGGAAGAGACGACCAACACCGTCTACCAGTGCATGAAAGAACAAGGTGGCCACATCTCGCTCATGGTCATCCGCGAGATTGTCGAAAACTTTATCCACGCACACTTTGCCGAGCCCATCATCTCAATTCTGGACGGCGGAGACACCATCCGCTTTGCTGACCAAGGACCCGGCATCGACGACAAGGAACGTGCTTTCGACTTTGGCGTTACCAGCGCAAACAGCAAGATGAAGCGCTATATCCGTGGAACCGGAGCAGGGTTTCCCATGGTGCAGGAGTATTTGGAAAACGCCGGCGGTGCCGTATCCATCGAGGACAACATGGGCAACGGCACCGTGGTTACGGTAAGCCTGAACCCTAAACGCGTGCAGGAAATCGAGCGTGCCGGCGGACGCGGCGCTGCCGTGCGGCCCGAGACGGAACAGCCCACATATCCCCTGCCGGGAGCTTTTGCGCAGCAGCCCATGGCAACGCAGCAGGTGCAGCCCCCCGTGGCACAGATGCAGCAGCCCGGAATGCTTCCCACACAAGAACCCCAGGCGGCATCTATGTCGATGCCGCCAAACATGCCAGAGGCCATGCCGCTGGCTGATCAGGATGCAGCAGCAATGCAGCAGGCGACGGGGGCGCCGGGTGGCCAGCAAATGGGCTATCAGCCGTACCAACAGGGATATCCATATCAGCAGATGCCGCCACTGGGGTATGGCCAGCAGTTCCCGCAGCAGTACCAGCAGGGATATCAGCAGCCGTACCAGCAGATGCCGCAGCAGCAGTACAACCCCTGGGCCCAGCAGACGCCTCCGCAGCCTTACCAACAGTGGCCTCAAAGTTTTCAACAGCAAATGCCGCCGATGCAGAGTTCTCAACAACCAGCAGCTCAAATGATGTATCCTAATGCAGCAAATCAGTATGCGCAGCCACAACCGGACGTGTTCGTAAGCGATCGCGGCAACGCCGCGCTGGGCTATCTGGCGCAAAATCAAGCGTGCGGTGCAACCGATCTGGCGAGGACGTTTGGAAACTCGGCCCCCACTTGGTCACGCACACTCAATGACTTGGCGCAGGCCGGCTTGGTCATCAAGCATGGCCAGAAATACCATCTGACCGAACTCGGCGCCGCTCGCGTGCGAGCTCAGAGCTAAAGAACGGGAGAGACAGTGGACGAGGAAGCAAGCATCATCCTGGGGGATGCCATCGCCTTTTGTCAGCGCGACGGCCAAGATGCACGCCTCATCAACATGCTGGGGCAATCGCGCGCCATAAGCCTGACCGAAGATACGCTCACGATCGAGGCCCCCTCGCGCTTTGCCATCGCGCAGCTCAAAAAGCATCAGCCGACTATTGAGGCCTATCTGGAAGAAATCGCCTTTGCACCGATTGCGCTCGACATCGTGGCACCGCAAGGCGCCGCGACGGAATCCGCTGCCGCGACGGCGCCCGCCACGGCTCCCGCTGCTTCCCCGGCGGTGCCGGCCTCCGCAGGCGACGTGCCGACAATCGAGCACCAGCACAGCGATGTTTCCCGTGAAACCATGGCACCGTTGCCAACCGCGGCAGCGACGTCAACGAATGCACCCGTCACGCACATGCCCATCGCTCACGACGCAGCGGCGGGCGCGGATTCGGGCATTGCAATCAAGAACACGCTCTCGGCCGATGATTTTCGTCGCATGATGAACCAGATGAAGGGCGGAGCGCCGACTAAATCCACGCAAGCTGCGGCCCCCGCTTCACCCATGCCAGCGCCGACCGTGCCGGCCGAGCAGAATACGGATGGAGCCCCACTCGCCGCGAACTCAAAATTCACCTTTGAGAACTTTGTCTACGGCCCCGAGAACAGCCATGCCTATCGCTCGGCACTCAAGTTTGCCGCCCTCGCGGACGAGCGCGGCACGTGCACATCGCTGTTCATCTACGGCAAATCGGGCCTGGGCAAGACGCACCTGCTGCTTGCCATCAAAAACGAGCTCGCCGAGAAGTCGCCTGAGATCAAGGTCAAGTATGCCAACTCCCAGGCGTATCTGGACGACCTGATGACCGAGTTCGACCGTCAAAAGAAGAGCAACGCTCCCATCATGCAGGCGTACCACGGCGTGGACGTACTCATCATCGATGACATCCAAAACATCATCGGCAAGCGCGCGAGCGTGGACTACTTTTTCCAGCTCATGGACGAGTTCATCCGCAACAACAAGAAGGTCGTCATCGCGGCAGACCGCGCCCCCAAGGACCTGAGCATGGACGAGCGTCTGACCAGCCGCTTCAACGCCGGCATGCTCTGCCTGGTCGCAGAGCCCAGCTACGAGATGAAATACAAGATCTTGCAGCGCTATTACGAAAACACCATCGTCGCCGTTCCCGAGGCAGGCGACGACTCGCTGCTGGCGGCCTATGGGGGCGACGGCGGACACCTGACCGACGAGCACTTTAAACACATGGCCGAGGTCTCGGGCACCAACATCCGCGAACTCGAGAGCTTTTGCGAGCGCTGCGCCGGCGAGGCGGGCGACCGCGAGCGCGAGGGCGGAGAGCTCACCTTTGACGATATCGACGCCATCGCCGGCCAGTACTTCGACACATCGGCCAAAAAGATCAACGTGCAAACGGTTCAGTCCGTCATTGAAGAGCAGTACGGCGTGACGCACGAGGAGCTCATCGGCCCGCGACGCAACGCCAATATCGCCAAGGCACGCCACATTGCCATCTATCTGGCCATCGAGATGTGCGAGATGACGACCACGGCGGTGGGCGCCGAATTTGGCAACCGCAACCACTCGACCGTCAGCACGAGCTACAAAAAGGTCCAGAAGATGATCCAGGAAGACCGCACCGTCACCGAAGACCTCAAGTCGCTGCGCGATAAAATTACACTGCGCTCGTAGGGAAATAGAGACACCTGTTGAAAACTTGTCGAAACCACGGGCATAAGGTGTCTAAAACCCAACCCGCGATGATGAAAAGTTTTGCGCAGGTTTTGAACGTGGAAAACCACCCCTGTTGCACACAGGTTGCTGTCGATTCTCTTTCTGGGTCTGACCTGCGTCTTTGGGAGTAATCAACAGTTTCGTCAGTGCTATTACTATTATTAAGATATTTATATCTATAGAAAGGTATTAAAAGATGAAGTTCACCGTCAGCCAGAGCTCGCTTACACAAGCCATCGGCGTCGTTATGAAGGGTGTCGCTTCGGCATCCACCCTTCCCATCCTGTCGGGCGTGCTCGTCAAGGCCCAAGACGGCATCTTGGAATTCCAGACCTCTAACTACACCATCTCGATCCGTCATCGCATCGCGGCGCATGTCGAAGAAGAGGGCGAGATGGTTATCCCCTGTAAGATGCTCTCCAATATCACCAAGACCCTCCCCGATGCCCCGGTCACCTTTGAGCTGTCCGAGCGCCAGGTGCTGATTGGTTGCGAGAAGAGCTCTTTTAGGCTGAACACGCTCGATGCCAATGACTTCCCCGAGTTTCCGGCCTATGCCATCGAGAGCGCCGTGGAGCTGCCGACCGATATCTTGTCCGAAATGGTCGGTCGCGTGTGGCGCGTCACCTCGACCGACAAGGCCCGCCCCATCCTGGGCGGCGTGCACATGAAGGTCGAGAACAATACCGTGCGCCTGGTGGCGACCGATTCCTTCCGCTTGGCCGTGTGCGATACGCAGGTCGAGACCTCGACCCTCGAGGGCTCCTTTGAGCTCAACGTTCCGGCTGACGCCTTTAACGACGCGCTGAACATCATGGCCAGCCAGGCGACCATCATGATCGGGGCTACCGACACCCAGGTCGTCTTCGAGGCCGGCAACACCACCTACGTGTCGCGCCGCATCGAGGGCATGTATCCCAACTACAAGCAGCTCATCCCCGATTCGTGCGTGACGAGCGTCAAGATCGATGTCGCCGCTTTTAACGCCGCCCTCAAGCGCGTGGCCGTTATCGCGAGCGCCAACCCCGCCGTCAAGTTCGAGATCGATGTCGAGAGCGGGCAGATGGGCCTGTCCTCCATTTCCAATGACCAGGACCTTGCGCAGGAGACGATCGATGTCGAGGCCGAGGGCGAGTCGGGTACCATCGCCTTCAACTACCACTACATCTTCGGCTGCCTCAACGCCCTGTCCAAGGAGAAGGAGATCACGCTGGAGCTCAAGAGCTACTCGCAGGCGGGTATCTTCAAGTCCTACGACAAGATCAACTACCTGTACCTGGTCATGCCGGTCCGCATCTAGCGCTGCGCCATGACCATGTTCGCCCGCGATCTTTCCGTCGCGCACTACCGCAGCTTCGATAGCTATCGCCTTGCCCTGGACGAGGGCGTGACGATACTTGCGGGACCCAACGCGGCAGGAAAGACCAATCTCGTAGAGGCGCTGCAGCTGCTGACGAGCGGTGCCTCGTTTAGGCATCCGACCGCAGCCGAGCTCGTCCATGACGGCGTGGGCTCGTGCAAGGTCGAGCTGAGGCTCGAGGGCGACGGCCGCGTGCTTGATATGGGATTGAGCGTGGAGGACGGTAAGCGCTCGTTTAGCCGCAACGGCAAGAGGTGCTCTGCCGCCGGTGTGCGCGGGGCTCTGCCGAGCGTACTGTTTTGCCCCGACCATCTGGACATGGTTAAGAGAGGCGCCAGTGTGCGCCGCGCCGCCCTCGATGACTTTGGCATGCAACTGAGCGCACGCTATGCCGATCTTGCGAGCACCTATGGGCGCTGCGTGACCCAGCGTAACGCCCTGCTTAAGGAGACCTGGTGCTGCCGCGAGATGCTCGGCGCGTGGAACGATTCGATTGCCCGCGCGGGCTCGGCCCTGCTCGTGCACCGGTTGGCCCTACTCGACCGGCTGGCGGGCCATGTGCACACTGCCTACGGTCAAGTGGCGTCCGGCGAGACTGCCAGCGTGACCTATACGTCCACGCTGGGGGATTTGCCCCAGGTCGAGGATCGCGAAGAGCTGAAGGGCTGGGCGTACGAGCGCATGCTGGCTGCCCTTGATGAGCGCGCCGACGAGGAAATTCGCCGCGGCGTGACGTTGGTGGGACCGCATCGCGATGAGATTGAGTTTGCCGTGGCGGGCCGCTCCGCCCGTTCATTTGCCAGCCAAGGTCAGCAGCGAACGTTGGTTTTGGCCTGGAAGGTGGCGGAGGTGGCCGTGGCTCGCGATGTCCTGGGCACCGCTCCGTTGCTGCTTTTGGATGACGTGATGAGCGAACTCGACGGCGAGCGCCGCGGTGCTTTTCTGCGGTTGATCGGCGATGATATCCAGACGGTCATAACCACGACCAACCTGGGGTATTTTACCGATGACCTGCTTGATCGAGCCAAGGTGGTGAGCATGGGTGAGACGTGCTAATTACGAGCGCGAGAGCGAAACGGTCGCCTTCAGTGGATTTTTGAACGCAGAGCGCCAGCGCATCCTGGCGGCCGCGACGCCTGAGCGCCGCGCGCAGATGGAGGCTGCAGAGGAATCTCGTGCGGTCTATCGCGCCTGGAATGCGGTGTGCTCGGGCACGCGCGAGGGGCGGCATGTGACGGGCCTGCGCTACCTGCCCGAGTCCAATGAGCTGCTGGTATATCTCGATTCGCCCTCGTGGACGCAGGAAATGACGCTGTTGCGCGAGATCATCCGCGCGCGCATGGAGCGCGCCGGTGCACATGTGGATGGCCTGGTGTTCAAAACCACCGCGCCCGGTCACACGCCGCCCGCCGCCAAGGAGCGCCTGCGTCCGGCGACGACCGAGCGCCCGCCGGCTCCGCACGCCGACCTCAGTGAGGCCGAGCGCACCGAGATTGAGCGCCAAGTGGCGCCCGTCGAAGACCAAAAACTGCGCGAGGCCCTCGAGAACGCCATGAGAGCCAGCGCCGAGTGGGCCAAGGGCGTGCAAAGCAAAAAAGAGCCTTAAATCGCATCTGGTGGCCTTGTAGAGCCAAATACCCTCGTTCCCGAGGGTATTTTTTTACGATAAACTAGTAAGGCTGTACACATTTTCTTGACTGAAGGAGGACGTGTGGCAAACGAAAACGATTACGATGGCGGCGAGATTAAGATTCTCGAAGGTCTCGAGGCCGTTCGTAAGCGCCCGGGCATGTATATCGGCTCGACGAGCGCCAGCGGTCTGCATCACCTGGTGTGGGAGATCGTTGACAACTCCGTCGACGAGGCCATGGCCGGTTTCTGCACCGAGATCCAGGTGACGGTCCACGCCGACAACTCCATCACGGTCGTCGACAACGGGCGTGGCATCCCCGTCGACGAACATCCTGTTAAAAAGATCCCGACGCTCGAGGTCGTCATGACGATCTTGCACGCCGGCGGTAAGTTCGATAACTCGGCCTATAAGGTCTCGGGCGGCCTGCACGGCGTTGGCATCTCCGTCGTCAACGCACTGTCCAAACGCGTGGTCGTTCAGGTTCGTCGCGACGGCAACACCTACGAGATGGAGTTCTCGCGCGGCAAGACCGTCAAGAAGATGGAGGTCGTGGGCACCTCGGGTTCGACGGGCACCACCGTCACCTTCTGGCCCGACGACGAGATCTTCGAGACCTGCATCTACGATTTCGATACGCTGCATAACCGTCTGCAGGAGACGGCGTTCCTCAATAAGAACCTCAAAATCGTGCTGACCGACGAGCGCGAGGCGACTCCCCACGTGGAGGAGTTTTGCTACGAGGGCGGCATCATCGACTTCGTCAAGTTCCTCAACGAGGGCAAGGACGTCCCCGAGGCCTTTAAGGAGCCCATCTACATCGAGGGCAAATCGGACCCGGACGCACCTGTGGCCAAGATGGGCGAGGTCGAGGTTTCCCTGCAGTGGAATAGCGGCTACGGCGAGAACGTCATGTCGTTTGCCAACGACATCTACACCCCCGAGGGCGGCATGCACCTTGAGGGCTTCCGCACCGCGCTCACCCGCGTGATCAACGATTACGCGCGCAAGCAGAACCTGCTCAAGGAAAAAGACGCCAACCTGACCGGCGACGATGTGCGCGAGGGCCTTTCGGCCGTTATCTCGGTCAAGCTGCCCGACCCGCAGTTTGAGGGCCAGACCAAGGCCAAGCTCGGTAGCTCCTATATGCGAGCGCTGACGCTCAAGATCGTGACCGACGGCCTCGCCGATTACTTGGAGGAGCATCCCAAGCCCGCTCGCGAGATCGTCAAGAAGGCGCAACAGGCCTGCAAGGCGCGCAATGCCGCCCGCAAAGCGCGCGAAGCGACCCGTCGCAAGAGCCTGCTCGAGACGGCGTCCCTGCCCGGTAAGCTCGCCGACTGCTCGGTGCGCGATGCCGAGCTGACCGAGCTCTTCATCGTAGAGGGCGACTCGGCAGGCGGTTCGGCCAAGGACGGCCGTCGCCGAGACATCCAGGCGATTCTGCCCCTGCGCGGCAAGATTTTGAACGTCGAACGCGTTGGTGACCATCGCGCGTTCTCGAGTGACACCATTCAGTCGCTGATTACCGCGATCGGCTGCGGCGTCACGACGAGTGCCGGCGACGGCGGCGACTTCGATATCACCAAGGCGCGCTACCACAAGATCATCATCATGACCGATGCAGACGTCGACGGTGCGCATATCCGCATCCTGCTGCTGACGTTCTTCTACAAGTACATGCGTCCGCTGATCGATGCCGGCTACGTCTATGTTGCCTGCCCGCCCATCTTTGGCATTAAGGTGCGCAACAAGATCCACTACGTGTATCCCAACGGCCGCCAGCCCGAAGACGAGATCCTGCGCGACACCATCCAGAGCCTGGGCCTGAACCCCGACGATAACGACGAAGACGGCAAGGCCAAGGACGGCAAGATCACCAAAAAGCGCAAGGGCTATACCGTCCAGCGCTACAAGGGCCTGGGCGAGATGGACCCCAAACAGCTTGCCTCGACGACGATGGACCCAAAGACCCGCATTCTGCAGCGTGTGTCGATCGAGGACGCCGTGGTGGCGGACCGCGCCGTGCGCGAGCTGATGGGTTCCGAGGTCGGCTATCGCCGCGAGTACATTGAAAAACATGCGCATGACGCGCGTTTCCTTGATGCTTAAGAGGAGGTAACGTGGCAGACGATATCAACAATAACGGGGGTATGGACGAGGCCGGCGATGCCGGTATGCCCGACGATCTGAAGCGCCTGCTTGCCCGTGCTGAGCAGGGCGAGGACGGCGACCCGGACGCCTATAACCCCGATGCCGATGATGATGAGGAAGAAGACGACGCCGAGCTCGAGGAGAGCTTTGGCGAAGTCGACCGTGGCGCCTCGGCCGGCGAGGATATCAACGGCGGCCAGCTCCAGATTTCGGAGTTCGGTCGCGAGATGAAGCAGTCGTTCATTGAGTATTCGATGTCGGTTATCACAGCGCGCGCCCTGCCGGACGTGCGCGACGGCTTAAAGCCGGTGCACCGCCGCATCCTGTACGCGATGAACGAGAGCGGCATCTACCCCAACCGCCCACACAAGAAGTCGGCCTGGACGGTCGGCGAAGTTATCGGTAAGTACCACCCGCATGGCGACTCCGCGGTCTATGAGGCCATGGTCCGCCTGGCGCAGTGGTTCTCCATGCGCACGCCGCTCATCGACGGTCACGGCAACTTCGGTAACATCGACGGCGACGGCGCGGCGGCCATGCGTTACACCGAGAGCCGTCTGGCAAAGCCCGCCATGGAACTGCTGCGTGACTTGCAGAAGGATACCGTCGACTGGCAGCCCAACTACGACGAATCGCTCGCCGAGCCCGTGGCGCTGCCCGCGCGCTTCCCCAACCTGCTGGTCAACGGCAGCCAGGGCATCGCCGTCGGCATGGCCACCAACATCGCCCCGCATAACCTCACCGAGGCGATCGAGGCCACCTGCTACCTGATTGACAACCCCGACGCCACCGTCGACGAGCTCATGCAGATCATGCCCGGTCCGGACTTCCCCACCGGCGCCATCATCATGGGCAGCGCCGGCATTAAGCAGAGCTACGAGACCGGCCGCGGCTCTATTACCGTGCGTGCCAAGGCACATGTGGAGTCCACCAAGACCGGCCGCAGCCGCCTGGTCTTTACCGAGATTCCCTACATGGTCAACAAGGGCACCCTGCAGGAGAAGATCGCCCAGCTCGTCAACGACAAGCGCATCGAGGGCATCTCTGATATGCGCGATGAGTCCAACCAGAAGGGTATCCGTCTGGTCATCGAGCTCAAGAAGGGCGTCATTCCGCAGGTCGTGCTCAACAACCTGTATAAGTACACCTCGCTGCAGACGACCTTTGGCGCCAACAACCTGGCACTCGTCAACGGCGTTCCCAAATGCCTGAGCCTGCGCGAGATGTTGCAGCACTACATCGACCACCAGGTCGACGTCGTCACCCGCCGCACCCGCTTCGACCTTAAGAAGGCCCAGGCCCGCGCGCATATCCTCGAGGGCTACTTGATGGCCCTTGACCATATCGATGAGGTCATTAGCATCATCCGCTCCTCGCAGACCGACTCCGAGGCCAGCAGCCGCCTGATCGAGCGCTTTGGCTTTACGCCCGAGCAGACCACGGCCATCCTCGAGATGAAGCTGCGTCGCCTGACCGGCCTGGAGCGCGACAAGATCCAGGAAGAGTTGGACGGCCTGCGCCGCGCCATCGCCTACTACGAGGACCTGCTGGCGCATGAGGAGAAGATCCTGGGCGTCATCAAGGAAGAGATGCGCGAGATCTCCAAGAAGTTTGGCGACAAGCGCCGCACCGAGATCAGCCAGGTTGAGAAGGACCTGGATGTCGAGGACCTCATCGCCGACGAGGATATGGTCGTGACCATCACCCATACCGGCTACGTTAAACGTATCCCGGTGGCTGCCTACCGTGCCCAGAAGCGCGGAGGCAAGGGCGTGTCGGGCGTCAACCTCAAAGAGGACGATGTTATCGACGAGATGTTTATCGCGTCCACGCACGAGTACGTGCTGTTCTTCTCGAGCAAGGGCAAGGTCTATCGCCTGAAGGTGCACGAGCTGCCGGTGGGTACGCGCCAGGCGCGCGGTACCGCGATCGTCAACCTGTTGCCCTTCGAGGAGGGCGAGAAGATCGCGAGCGTCATCAGCTGCCGCGAGTTCCCGGCCGACGAGTACCTGATGTTTGCCACCAAGAGTGGCATGGTCAAGAAGACCGTGATGAGCGCTTACGATCGTAGCCGCCGTGATGGCCTGATCGCTATCAACCTGCGTGACGACGACGCGCTGCTGAACGTGCGCCGCGTGCGCGAGGGCGACAAGATTATCCTGGCCACCACCGCGGGCAAGGCGATCATGTTCTCCGAGGAGCAGGTGCGCGCCACCGGCCGCGATACCAGCGGCGTTCGCGGTATCGGTATGAAGGACGGCGTGAGCGTTCTGGGCATGGAAGTCACTAACGGCAACGGCGATCTGTTCGTCATCACCGAGCGCGGCTACGGCAAACGCACGCCGGTTGCGGACTACCCGGAGCAGAATCGCGGCGGCCAGGGTGTCTACACCATCCAAATGACCGAGCGTAAGGGTAACCTTGCGGCCATGAAGACGGTGGGTCCGCAGCACGAGCTGTTCATCGTGACGGAGGGCGCGACGGTCATTCGCGTTAAGACCGACGAGATCAGCCAGACTGGCCGCGCCACCCAGGGCGTCAAGATGATGACCGTCGACGACAACGACCGCATCTGCGCCGTAGCCCGCATGACGGCGGCCAAAGAGAAGCCCGAGGGCGAAGGTGCCGAGGCCGCAGCCGACGCCGAAGAGGCTCCAGTCGACCTAGGCGACGGCAACGACATGCCGGAGGATCTCCTCGACGAGTAAGAGGCCCTAGCGGTAGAAAATATCAGACCCCATATATCGGCGGTCGGCGCACTGCGCGCCGACCGCTTTTTTGACAACCTTGGACCCCGTGCCCGCTCGGCGGGCACACTCCAAAGTTTTTCAAAAAAGTTGTTGACGCGCGCGTAACGACTCGTCTAATATATCCCTTGCGCGATGGACCTGTAGCTCAGTTGGTTAGAGCGTCCGGCTGATAACCGGGAGGTCACAAGTTCGAATCTTGTCAGGTCCACCACTTTCTTTCGCAATAAACACCCCAGCGAGAGCCGAGTCGCCGCTGGGGTGTTTATTACTGTCTCCGTGGGGGTTTAGCTCAGCTGGGAGAGCGCGGGCTTTGCAAGCCTGAGGTCAGGGGTTCGATCCCCCTAACCTCCACCATGATGGACCTGTAGCTCAGTTGGTTAGAGCGTCCGGCTGATAACCGGGAGGTCACAAGTTCGAATCTTGTCAGGTCCACCATCAAAACTGTTAAAAGCCTCGGGGCAATTGCCTCGAGGCTTTTTTCTTAGCCACAGAAGGTAGTCAAAAAAGCTCTGTCCCAAATTAACTACTTTGATTTTGTGTGCTACGCGAAAGTTTGGGTAGTATAGCTATTCAACGCGGCGGGCCGCCGCGTGTTAACCGCTACGTACCGGAGGTGTTCCATGGTTCGTGTCGACATAGAGACCATCGTCATGGCCGCCGGTCCCGTGCCATCGCTTATCGTGCTTCGCGAACGCTGCAGCAAGTCGGATTCCCCCGCGCCGCTGCGCTCCCTCTCCATCCAGACTGGCTCGTTTGAGGCTGCGGCAATCAGCCGCGGCATCGACAGCGGACGCGCCGATCGCCCGATTACCCATGACCTGTTGCTCGATACTGTTGGCGCCCTGGGCGCCAAGCTCGAGCGCATCGAGATCGTTCGCGCCGAGCCGCCGGTGTTCTACGCGACGATTGTCGTACTGGCCGATGGTGACGAGCGCAAGATCGATGCCCGTCCCAGTGATGCCATTGCCCTTGCCGTGCGCAGCAATGCCCCCATGTTTGTGGAGGACGACATCATGAATCGCCTGGGCACTGTTTCTGCCCATACCGAGGAAGTTGACGACGAGCAGGAGTTCGAGAAGTTCGACGAGTTCGTCCATACGCTCTCGCCCGATGACTTCTAAATGCGGGGCGGCCAGGATGCGGAGCGTTCGCTGATGGCCGGCGGTATGTCGGCTGAGGCGGCTGCGATCGCCCGCGAGGCCCAGATGCGCTCGGAGGCTTCTGAGGCGGCTCGCATTGCCTATGTGACGCAGGCCCGCACGCTCCGCGAGCGCCGCGGCTCGTTTATCAAGATGGTTGTCGTCTCCGCCCTTGTCGCGGCAATCTGCTCACGCCTTCGTGGTACAGTTGGTGCGCTTGGGTTTTCGATCTCTACGGGCCTGGTGATCTGGGGCGTGGTCGATGCAGTCATGCTGACCAGTCAGATCAAGGTGCTCGACAAGCGCGCGGCGGACATGATGCGCACCCGCGACGCTGCCGCCAAGATCGCCGCCGAGGCACAAGAACTGTAACGACGTCAGACTCGATGGGAAGGTCTAAAGATGGCACAGGATATGCAGGATGCCGGTAACGTCTCCGCCGAGCTCGACGCCATGGTGTGCGATCTGATCGGCGCGTTCTTGGACGACCTTGCCGCCGGTGAAAACCCTGGCGTGGTCGTGGCAATTGAGGATGCTGCTTCCAACCGTTATCTGGCGGCGCTCGACGAGGACGGCGAAGAGGCGTGCCTGGAGGCGGCCACCAACTTTATCTCCGAGCACAAGATGGGTCTTAAGGACGAGGGCCTGGGCCGTATCGTCCGCTATGCCATCGGCTACACCGGCTGCGTCGAGATCGATGGCGGCTACCATGACGCCCTGCTCGTGAGCTTTTTCGAGACGACGCTCGAGAGCGGTTTTTCGGCATATGTGCTGTATGAGGGCATGGGCGCCGGCGATGGTTTTATGTGGAGCGACCCTGAACCTGCAGGTGAGGAAACCCCTCTCATCTAAAATCGCTAAAATAAACGAGTTTTCGGTAAAAGGCTCAATATTCCCGCTGAGCGTTGTATCGCTGGGCGGGCCGCATACGCGTGCCGTTTGTATATGGATAGAAGATAGGGGAACTACATGCGCGTAGACAATCTGAGGAACATCGCCATCATCGCCCACGTCGACCACGGCAAGACGACGATGGTCGACAAGCTCCTGCGTGCCACGGACGCCTTCCGTGCCAACCAGCAGGTCGAGGACCGCGTCCTGGATTCCAACGACCAGGAGCGCGAGCGCGGCATTACGATTCTCGCCAAGAACATCTCTATCGAGTATAAGGACGTCAAGATCAACGTCATCGACACCCCGGGCCACGCCGACTTCGGCGGCGAGGTCGAGCGCGTGCTGCGTATGGCCGACGGCGCCCTGCTGCTGGTCGATGCTTTTGAGGGCCCCATGCCCCAGACCCGCTTCGTGCTGCGTCACGCTATCGACACCGGCCTTAAGATCATGATCGTCATCAACAAGATCGACCGTCCGGGCGCCAACCCCGAGAAGGCCTACAACGACTGCCTGGACCTCATGGCCGACCTGGGCGCCACCGACGACCAGCTTGAGTTCGCCATGGAGCACGTGGTCTACGCCAGCGCCATGAATGGCTTTGCCCGCCTTGATCCCAACGACGGCAACATGGACATGTATCCGCTGCTCGATATGATCATCGACGACATGCCCGCGCCCGAGGTTGACGAGAACGCTCCGCTGGCCATGCAGTGCGTGACCATCGACCACTCCAACTTCGTTGGCCGTATCGGCATCGGTCGCGTGTATTCCGGCGCCATCCATCAGGGCGACCAGATTCTGGTTGTGAAGAACGACGGCTCCAGCGCCACCGCTACCGTCAAGCAGCTCTTTACCTTCGACTACCTGGGCCGCACCGAGTGCCAGGAAGTCGGCGCCGGCGACATCGCCGCCGTCGTGGGCATCGACCGCACCGATATCGGCGATGTCTACACCGATCCCGAGAACCCCGTCGAGCTCGAGCCCATCGAGATCGACCCGCCGACCCTGTCCATCGTCTTCGAGGCTTCGACCTCCCCGCTCGTCGGTCGCGACGGAGACATCGTGGGCGCCCGTCAGCTCAAGGAGCGCCTGTTCAACGAGGCCGAGAACAACGTGACCATGAAGATCGAGGAGCTCGAGGACAAGAGCGGCGTCGAGGTCTCGGGCCGCGGCATTCTGCACCTGTCCGTTCTGATGGAGTCCATGCGCCGCGAGGGCTTTGAGTTCCAGGTCGGCCGTCCCCGCGTTCTGTTTAAGAAGGACGAGAACGGCAACAAGATGGAGCCTGTCGAGCAGGCCGTCGTTGAGTGCCCGGACGAGTACTCGGGCAAGGTCGTTGAGGTCTTCGGTACCTCCGGTGGCATCATGACGAGCATGGATACCTCGGGTATCGTGACGCACCTCGAGTTTAAGATCCCGACCCGCGGCATCATGGGCCTTAAGAACCGCATCATGAACGTCACCCACGGCGAGGGCGTGTTCTACCACACCTTCCTGGAGTACGGTCCCTACGCCGGCGAGATCGGCAACCGTCAGAACGGCGCCATGATCTCCATGACCACCGAGAAGGCCGTTGCCTATGCTCTGGGTACGCTGCAGGAGCGCGGCCAGCTTTTTGTTGAGCCGGGCACCGAGTGCTACGAGGGCATGATCGTGGGCGAGCGCAGCAAGGCTGGCGACATGGTCGTCAACATCGCCCGTACCAAGAACCTGGGCAACCAGCGTTCCTCGACCTCCGATATCTCCGTTCAGCTGGTGCCGCCCCGCACCTTCTCGCTGGAGGAGGCGCTGGAGTACATCGCCGACGACGAGCTGGTTGAGATTACCCCCAAGAACATCCGCCTGCGCAAGCGCCTGCTCAACGCCACCGACCGCAAGAAGGCCGCCGTCCGCGCCGGCCAGGTCAACAAATAAGCGCTGGACTTTATAGCGTCTAACAAGAAAGGGCGTCGACCGTAATGGTCGGCGCCCTTTTTGTGCATAGGGACTGAGCTGGTCTGCACCACCACAAAGGTGCCTGGTCCCTTTGTGGTGGTTGGCGGCTAAGCGGTGGGGAGTCCTGGCGTGTTAGCCGGCTGCTGCGGCTTGACGCGGGCGTTGCGCCAGATGATTTGGATGATGTAACCGAGCATAAAGACAAAGGCCACGCCGCTGATGAAGTCACCTACGAGGGGAAGCCCCGTGAGGGCGCCTGCGATTACGCCGCCCACGGCTGCCATGGCGTAGCGGTTTTGGTTGTGTCCAACCATGCGGGCGATCGCGCACCCCGCAAAGGCACTCGACATCAACGCGATGCCGATAACGCCGCACAAGAGGGTTCCGGCAAGCGACAGACCAGCGATAGAGATAATCAGCAGTAGGACGGCGGGGACGATAGCAATCGTGCCCAGAAGACCGCTCACCCACAGGGGCATGGAGCGCTGGTGGAGCATGCCGGCGGCGCTGGCGGTCGCGCGCGGAAAGATGAGCTCGAGCAGCAGAGCGACAAAGCAGGTCGAGAGTGCCGCGGCGACGATACCGCCGATGACATCGTTAACGGTGGAAGTATCCTCGTTCTCGGTGCGGTCGATCTTGAGCGCACCGACCTCGGCTCCCGCGGCGCGCTCGGGGTCCTCGGAGACGTGCGCGTTCACGGTGCCGGTGATGTGGGCGTTCTTGCCCAGGATGAGCTTGTCGGCCCAAACCTCGACATCGCCCTTGACGGTGCCATCGATGGTCACCGTGTCGCCCGCAAGCGCTGCCGACTTGGTGGAGCCTCGCAGGGCAACCGTCTCGCCTATCGCGTAGAAACAGTTGGCGGTGCTGTCGGAATTGAGCACGACATGCTGGCCAGCGACGGTCACGCTGCCATCAACCGTGGTCTTGGCAATGTCGATGGTGCGTGCCGCCAGACGGACGGCGCCGCCCACTGTGCAGTCACGGATCGAGAGGGTATCGCCCGCGGCGATGATATCGCGGCCGATGGACGCATCATCCAAGTTGAGGGCCTGACCTGCCCAGTACAGGTCACCTTCGACGCCGGACGAATTGGCGTCATTGTCGGTCGCAAGTACGTTGCCTGCGGTGTCCGTGCCGGCGAACGACGCCGTGGGAAGCGCGGTGACCGCTAGAGCGATGAGCGCGAATAAGATCGTGATGCGGCCCCACGCTTTACGG
Organism: Collinsella sp.; assembly: GCA_018373675.1. Classification (GTDB taxonomy): domain Bacteria; phylum Actinomycetota; class Coriobacteriia; order Coriobacteriales; family Coriobacteriaceae; genus Collinsella. The sequence goes on from JAHAGQ010000012.1 coordinate 46,893, forward strand.
CGCTGGGTCGACGGGAATTGATTACAGGGCATAGTGAATCCTTCGTCAGATGCTCGACATGCACCTAACAGGGTACCCAACGCGTGGACGCTCTAAAAGAACCTCTCGGTTGCATTTCGAAGGATGAGCCCGCGCCACCTACTTTTTGCGGTGCAAAAAGCGTGCGATGTCATCCTCGGTGGGGCTTTTGATATCAAAGCGCAGCGACAGCCAGCGTAGTCCCATGGTCACCACGACGCAAACGACCAGTGCGACGACATTGCTGACCAAGCCGCTCATGACAAGGCAAACATAGCTTGCCGATCCGGCGATGGCCGCGATGGCATAGAAGTTGGTGCGCTGGAAGATACCCGGCACCACACCCATAAAACCATCTCGCAGCATGCCGCCGCCCACCGCGGTAAAAAAGCCCATCATGATGCACACCGCCGGCGCAAAGCCGTAGACCAGCGCCTTGTCTGCGCCGGTTGCCGCATAAATACCCACCGAGATGATATCGAGCAGGGGAATGAGCTTTTCGGGCTTGTCGACGATTGCCGGGAAGATGTAGATGATGGCCGCGGTGGCGATGGAGAGCGGGAGCGCCATCGGTTGGTTGAGGATGTAGACGTTGCCCACCTGCAGCGTCATATCGCGCAAAAGACCGCCGCCCAGTCCACAGACCACGGCGAGCGCGACGGCGCCCACCAGGTCGAGTTTGTGCTCGCGTGCGACCAACACGCCCGAGATCGATGCCGCGACGACGGCGAACATCTCGAGCCAAAACGGGATGGCAACCATGGCATCCGAGGCGTGTGCGGTAACGATCATAGCGGCGGCAACGGGCAAGATGGGGTCCTTTGAGTTACGGGTTTAGACAATGCCCGTACATAGTACATGTTCGGCGCCGATTGCGACCCTATTGCTCGGCAAACGGTCGGGACTGGATGCGGGCGTAGGCACCAAACGTGTACATCAGCCTCCAAAGATGTCAAAAAATGTCGGTTTTGGAGGGTGATGTACATGTTTTGGTTGGGGTGTGCTGGGATGACGCTACTCGGAAGGCGTGTCTTCGCCCTGCGCGCTCTTCCAGTTGCGGATAAGTGCCTTGCGCAGTTCGTTTTGCTTACGCTGGTACTCGGCGTCCGTGCAGCGGGGCATACCGAGTGCTTCGCGAATGCTGTTCATGGCGCGATGAAAGGCAAGTTGACTTGCGAACTGTGCCGAGGTGAGCGTAACGATTCGATATCCCATTTGGGCGAGTACGGCCTCTCGTTCCGCATCTGCGCCCTTGCGCTCGGTCTCGTCGTGAAAACCGCCCTTATATTCGATGCCGAGTTCTCTGCGCTGATAAGTAACAAGAGCGTCGATTTTGAGCGATCGGGCTTTTATGCAATGCCAGAGACGTTGAGGGATTTCGAGCGGTTTGTTGAGTTCGATACCTCTGATACCAATGCCGCCTTCGCTTGTTGGGAGCGAGAGGGTGATGGACGATGCGGTCTCCATGGGCGAGGCTGAGTGGTCGTAGATGTGTCTGAGCGCGAGTCTGGCGCGTGTGGCGCCGGGTTTGCCAGGGTGCCGATCGAGTAGCTCGACAATTTCGTCCTTGGAGGTGGTGGCTGGTTGCTCAGTGTAAGGGTCAGAGGAATTGAGCCCCATGCAATAGTCGCCGCAAACTTCGTAACCATACTCGAGGTATTCGATCCTATCCATCCACTCGGCAGCGAGCACGAAGGTGAAGGCTTCGTCGGTGATAAAGATGCCGGGCGTAAGCTCGTCAATATGGTCGTAGGGTAGGTTTTGGCCGAGAACGTGGCAGGTGACACCGTTGGTGCGAATTCGCTCGAAAGCAAATACTACGGAGATGTCGATAGTCTTGAGCATGGTGGACGGAATGCCGCAGTCGGTAAGTGCCTGCCGAATGCGCGCGATGCGTTGCTGGGTAGAGAGGCCCCGCACACCTATCTGGTAGTCGCGTTGTGCGACGGCTTGAACCAGGTTCCGCGGTGCATGATGGACGAGCCACGCCGTTTTATGCGAAATGAGAACAGGAGTATCCATTGGGGGCCTCTCGCTTCGAGCTGACACCAAACTCTTATGTCCGTTGAGGTGGGGAAATATACCGGATGCAAGCAAATCGACTCATGCTCGGTGCGCGTCGTATGCAAACGTGTACATCACACTCCAAAAACGACATTTTTTGACATCTTTGGAGGGTGGTGTACATGTTTGAGATATGGGCTGGGATCGACCGCGATGGGGGCGCGGTTGAATAGGAGGGATGTCCAAATTTTGAGCTTTGCTCAAAATTTATCCGGTCGGCTTACGCCGACCGCGCTGCGCTAAAAACGCGCCACGGGCGCGTTTTCTTTACGCTCCGCGCCCTGGCGGGTTCGAATCCCTCCTCCTCCGCCGTATTTGCTTGTTAGGGACTCAAAACAAAAAAGCTCCCATTCCCGGGAGCTTTCTCAACCAAAATGGCGGAGGAGGAGGGATTCGAACCCTCGTGACCTTATACAGGCCAAACGGTTTTCGAGACCGCCGCATTCAACCACTCTGCCACCCCTCCGCATGGGGTAAAAACAAAGCAGGCTCGAAGGCCTGCTTTGGAATTAACTGGCGGAGAGTCAGGGATTTGAACCCTGGAGACGCTTTTGACGCCTACACGATTTCCAATCGTGCTCCTTCGGCCACTCGGACAACTCTCCGTTAAATGCGAAAGTCAGTATACACGAGGAATCGCAAAGTGCAAACAGAAAAGTTGGCATTTTTTAAAACGCTCGGCCGCGCTTGGCGTTGCAGTGGGGTTTGAGGTGCCAAAAAAACGGCTTCCGACCAGCGTGGTTGACCAACTCAATTGTTCAAAAGGGGTATTCATAAGCGACTTGGCAATGAATTTAAAAATCTTTGGGTGGTGCTGTGGACCACTGGTATGCATTTCGCGACCACAGCCTTGTGCCCGTTGACCTGTGGCTTGGCTCAGCTTGTCCCCACGGCACCGTATCGTGTCCACAGATTCGTCAAGCTTTTGGTAAGCATTTGGTTGGAATGCGCATGAAACGTCGTGCAAGTATGGGCATATGTGGAGGTCATGAGGTTGTAGCTGCAAATTCTTGCAGCCTAGGAGGTTGAAAGATATTATGACCAAGTCTTTTCCTGCTTCAGGCGCACCTTCACGACCTGAAGCCACATTTGCCCAGAGGAGGTGACAATATGAAGGCTTATGAACTGCTGTTCTTTGTTGACCCGTCGCTCGACCCCGAGACTCGTCTCGCTGTTATGAAGCGTATCGATACCACGATCGCTGAGGGCGCTGGCAAGGTCGACTCCGTTGACGAGTGGGGCAAGCGCAAGCTCGCCTACGAGATCAACGACCTCACCGATGGTGACTACACCCTCATCAACTTCCACGCAGATCCTACCCAGATCGCCGAGCTTGATCGCGTCCTGCGCATCACCGACGCTGTGGTCCGCCACATGATCGTCCGTCGCGACGACCAGGAGTAAGACTGTCGTTTTGGACTGGGCTTGTGCCCCAAGAGGAAGTAGTGAGTTATGAGCATCAATCGAGTGAACATCACCGGTAACCTCACCCGCGATCCCGAGCTGCGCGCCACCGCCGGCGGAACCCAGGTTCTGTCCTTTGGCGTCGCCGTGAACGATCGTCGCCGCAACGCGCAGACTGGCGAGTGGGAGGACTATCCCAACTTTGTCGACTGCACCATGTTCGGCACCCGCGCCGAGGCCGTGAGCCGTTTCCTGGCAAAGGGAAACAAGGTCGCGATCGAGGGCAAGCTGCGCTACAGCTCTTGGGAGCGCGACGGTCAGCGCAGGAGCAAGCTTGAGGTCATCGTCGATGAGATCGAGTTTATGAGCTCCCGTGGTGGCCAGGGTGGCTACGATCAGGGCGGTTACGCCCCCGCAGCTCCCGCGCCCGCAGCACGTCCTGCCGCACCGGTGGCTACGCCGCCCGCGGTCGACGTCTACGATGAGGACATCCCGTTCTAGGGGTTGTTCACCTATTTTTGAGTGAGAGGCGGCTTCGGTTCGCCGAAGTTGCCAAATGAAAGGTATTTTGACATGGCTAATGATTTTTCTGCACGTCAGCCGCGTCGTAAGTACTGCCAGTTCTGCAAGGAGAACACTGAGTTCATTGACTATAAGGACACTCAGCTTCTCCGTAAGTACATGACCGACCGTGGCAAGATCAAGCCCCGTCGCGTCACTGGCGCTTGCACGCAGCATCAGCATGACATCGCCAACGCCATCAAGCGCGCCCGCGAGATGGCTCTCCTGCCGTACACCGTCCCCGTGGTTTCCTCTCGTGGCAACCGCGACCGCGGCTAAGAAGGGAGACGCATCATGAAGGTTATTCTTCTCGATGAGATCAAGGGCAAGGGCGGCGAGGGTGACGTCGTAGAGGTCGCTCAGGGTTACGCTGAGAACTTCCTGTTCCCCAAGAAGCTCGCTGTTGCCGCCACCAAGGGCAACCTCAAGCAGCTTGACGAGCGTCGCAACAACATCGCCAAGCGCGAGGCCGTCCGTCTGGCTACCGCCAACGAGACCAAGGCTGCCTTCGAGGGCAAGACGGTCACCGTTGACGTCAAGGTCGGCGACGAGGGCATCCTCTTTGGCTCCGTTACCGCCGCTATGATCGCTGATGCCATCAAGGCTCAGCTCGGTATGGACATCGACCGCAAGCGCGTCGAGCTCGGTAAGCCCATCAAGGTTGCCGGTGCCCACACCGTTGCCATCTCGCTGTACCGCGAGATCAAGGCCGAGGTTGTCGTTCTCGTCGGCGTTACCGCCGAGGAGCTCGCTGCCGAGGCTGAGGTCGAGGAGGCCGCTGAGGTCGCCGAGGCCGAGACCGCCGAGGTCGAGACTGAGGCTGCTGCCGAGTAGCATTTGCTGCAACGCAACAATCTTGTTCTAAGAAGGGCGCTCTGGGAGACCAGGGCGCCCTTTTGTTTTTTGCGCTGAGTGAGTGTCATGGTGAACGTTGCGTCGAAGTCCTATATACAGGACCGTTTATCCGTTTGGTTCGGTGATGATTGGCGGCGCGCGGCGCGTTTTGGGATCGTGGCTGATACTATGGATGCTCGCAAGCGATATGAATGAGGATGCTCATGGCATATGACGATAGGGAGACCGGGCTGACGGTCGAGGACCGCGGCTCAAAGTTGGGTCTTCCCCAAAACCAAGATGCAGAGGCCAATGTACTGGCCGCTATGCTGCTATCGCCCGAGGTGGTCGAAGAGGCCCAGGTCGAGCTGCAGCCCGATGACTTCTACCGGCCCATTCATAAGACCATCTATACTGCGATGGTCGATATGTACAACAGCCGCATTCCCATCGACTCCATCTCGCTGATCGATTACCTGCGAAGCATCAACAAGCTCGATGCCGTGGGCGGCGAGGCGTACATTTTGGAGTTGATGGGTCAGACCCTGTCGCTCGTCAACTGGCAGCACCATGCCGCCATCGTTCGCCGCGACTCGATGCTGCGCGAGCTGATCGGCGCCACCAACGAGATCAACGCGCTGGCATATAACGCCCCCACCGACACCAAAGAGGTTGTCGAGCTGGCCGAGAGCAAGCTGCTCAAGGTTACGGCGCGCGAGGTCAAGTCGAGCTACAAGACGTTGACCGAGTTTATGGTCGAGGCCTATAACGAGGCCGAGGAAGTGTGCCAGGCCGGTGGCCAGGCTGCGGGCGTGCCCACGGGCTTTCCGTCACTCGACCGCATGCTCATGGGTTTTCGCGAGGGCCAGCTCATCATCATCGGCGCCCGTCCTGCTGTAGGTAAGACGTCGTTCGCTCTGAACCTGGCGCTCAACGCTGCCGCTGCTGGTTATACCGTCGGCTTCTTCTCGCTGGAGATGTCGGGTAAGGAAATTGCCCAGCGTCTGATTTGCGCCTATGCCATGATCTCGATCAGTGACTTCCGCATGGGTCGCATTAGCCCCGAGCAGTGGGCCAATATCAACGAGGCCACGCAGACCTTGTCCAAGCTCGATATTCTGATTGACGATACGCCCGGCACCACAGTGACCGAGATTCGCGCCAAGAGCCGCCGCATGCTCCATAACAAGGAGAAGGCAATCATCATCCTGGACTACCTGCAGCTGGTGAGTCCTCCGCCGGGACGCCGCTCCGAGAGCCGTACCGTCGAGGTTTCGGAGATGTCGCGTGGTCTGAAGATCATGGCCAAGGAGCTCAAGATTCCGCTCATCGCGCTGTCGCAGCTCTCGCGTCAGGTCGAATCCCGTACCGGCAAGCGTCCGCAGCTTTCCGACCTTCGTGAATCGGGCTCTATCGAGCAGGACGCCGATATCGTCATGTTCTTGGACCGCTCCGCCGACGAGGCCGAAGCCTCGCGCGACGATCGACCCGACGAGGGCGTTACGCGTATCGTCGTGGCCAAGAACCGTTCGGGCCCGATCGGCGACGTCGACCTGATGTTCCTGCCGGCATCCACCAAGTTCTATGAGCTTGATGGGGCACATGCCGAGGAGTAGGACAGGCGCCCGTTGCACGGGTATACTGGGAATGTTTTGTGCTTCTGCGTGCCGGCATGGCGCGTAGACAGTCCATGAATGTGAGGAGTAAACATGCCGTCAACCGTTTTGGTCGGTGCCCAGTGGGGCGATGAGGGCAAGGGTAAGATCTGCGACCTGGTCGCCGGCGACTTTGATGCCGTCGTGCGCTATTCGGGCGGCAACAACGCCGGCCACACCATCGTCGTCAACGGCAAAAAGTACGGCCTGCACCAGGTGCCCTCCGGCATCATGTATTCCGACCACGTGTCGGTGATCGGTAACGGCTGCGTCGTCAACCCCAAGGTTGTCCTTGAGGAGATCGACATGTTCGAGGCCGACGGCATCACCACCAAGAACCTCAAGATTAGCGGCAACGCGCAGGTCATCATGCCGTACCACATCGATCTGGATGGCGCCTTTGAGCAGAAGCTCGGCAAGAAGAACATCGGTACCACCAAGCGCGGCATTGGTCCGTGCTATCAGGACAAGATGGCCCGCATTGGCCTGCGCATGCAGGACATGCTGGACGAGACGCTGTTCCGCGACAAGTTGGAGACCGCTCTCGCCCGCGTGAACCCCGAGCTCGAGCTCATCTACAACCTGCCCACCTACACCGTGGACCAGATTTGCGACGAGTACCTGCCGATGGCCGAACGCCTGCGTCCCTACATCACCGAGACGAGCCTGCTGCTCAACAACATGATCGATGAGGGCAAGAACCTGCTGTTTGAAGGCGCCCAGGCGACGCTGCTCGACATCGACCACGGAACCTATCCGTACGTGACGTCTTCCAACTGCACCGCCGGCGGCGCCATCACCGGCTCTGGCGTGGGCATGAAGAACGTCGACCGCGTGCTGGGCGTCATGAAGGCCTATATCACCCGCGTCGGTTCGGGCCCCATGCCCACCGAGCTTTCCTATGAGTCCGAGGCTGGCCACACGCTGACCGAGGAGGGCTATGAGTACGGCGTGACCACCGGTCGCCGTCGTCGTTGCGGCTGGTTTGACGGCCCTATCGCCAACTATGCCTCGCGCGTCAACGGCCTCACCGACATCGCCGTGACCAAGCTCGACGTGCTTTCGGCCTTCGACACCATCAAGGTGTGCGTGGCCTACGACGTCGATGGCGAGCGCTACACGAGCGTGCCCGAGCATCAGGTGCGCTTTGAGCATGCCAAGCCCATCTACGAGGAGCTCCCCGGCTGGAAGTGCGACATCACCGGTTGCCGCAGCTTTGATGAGCTGCCGCAAGAGGCTCAGGACTACGTGGCGTTTATCGAGGATCTGGCACACACCCGCGTGACGTTCATTGGCGTTGGCGCCGGTCGCGAGCAGATCATCAACCGATTCTGGAAGTAATCGGTTTATACGGTTATTGCGATATACCCCTTTGCAGCCCAGACGGGCGGCCGAGGGGTATATTTGCTTGCAAAGGGCTCGCGCGGAGCGGGCCATTCATCCATAGAGGAGGCACCCTTGAAGGCGGACACTCAAACCATCGACATCCTGTTGTTGGGCAGCGGCGGCCGCGAGCATGCTCTGGCAGCCAAGCTCGCAGCATCACCGCGCGCCGGCAAGCTCTACATCGCGCCGGGTAACGGCGGCACCGCGAGCTGCGGCGAGAACGTGGTTCTCGACGACTGCGATCCTGCGGCCGTGGCGGCGTTTGCTCAGAGCCACGGATGCGGACTCGTGGTAATTGGCCCCGAGGCTCCGCTCGTGGCGGGCGTGGCCGACGCCGTGCGCGCGGCGGGTATTCCCTGCTTTGGCCCGGGTGCCGAGGGCGCCCAGATGGAGGGCTCTAAGCTGTTCTCCAAGCAGCTCATGGAGCGTGCGGGCATTCCGACGGCAGCCTATGGTTCGTTTACCGACGAGGCTTCGGCTCTCGCCTACGTGCGCGAGCAGGGCGCCCCGCTGGTCGTCAAGGCCGACGGCCTTGCCGCGGGCAAGGGCGTTATCGTGGCGACCGAACTTGAGCAGGCCGAGGAAGCCGTACGCGAGTGCTTTGGCGGCACCTTTGGCGATGCCGGCAACACCGTGGTTATCGAGGAGATGCTGACCGGCCCCGAGTGCTCGCTGCTGGCCTTTACCGACGGCAAGACCGTGCGCCCCATGGCCACCTCGCAGGACCACAAGCGCGCGCTCGAGGGCGACAAGGGTCCCAACACCGGTGGCATGGGCGTCTACAGCCCGGTGCCCATCGTGACTGACGAGGAGCACGCCACCATGGTGAAGGTCATGGAGCAGACCGTGGCCGAGCTCGCTGCCGAGGGCATCGACTACCGCGGCTGCCTGTATGGCGGCTTTATGCTCACTCCCGCCGGCCCCAAGGTGCTGGAGTTCAACGCCCGCTTTGGTGATCCCGAGACGCAGGTCGTGCTGCCGCGCCTTAAGAACGACCTGGTCGAGGTCATGCTGGCTTGTGCCAACTGCGAGCTCGATCAGATTGAGCTCGACTGGCGTGACGAGTGGGCCGTGGCCGTTGTCCTGACGAGCGCGGGCTACCCCGGCAGCTACGAGAAGGGCAAGGTCATCACCGGTATCGCCGATGCCGAGGCCATGGAGAACGTGACCGTATACCACGCGGGCACTGCCGTGGTGGACGGTCAGCTCGTGACCAATGGTGGCCGCGTGCTTGCCGTGACCGCTCTGGGCGACACGTTCGAGAACGCTCGCAACCTTGCCTACGAGGCCTGCGAGAAGATTGATTTTGAGGGCAAGACCCTGCGTCACGACATCGGCCTGCGCGCGCTGCGCGGTCGCGACGCCTGGGATGCCTAAAATCCGAGAGGAATGAGACGGATGGACGAGAAGAACGAAGAGCTCGTGGACGCGCAGATCGTCGAAGAGGACAGCCGCATGTATGGGCACGCCGAGGGCGAGCCTGGTGGTGAGGTCGCTGACGAGCCGGCGCTGGTGTTGGGCGATGACGACCCGCACGATGCCGAGCTGCACGAGAAGATTCTTTCGGAGGAGTGCGCCTGGAAGGGCAAGATTCTCGACGTCCACCGGCTTGAGGTTGAGCTGCCCAACGGTCACCGCAGCGCCCGCGATATCGTTCGCCATCCGGGTGCGGCGGCCGTTGTGGCACTGACCGAGAGCGGCAAGATCGTACTGGTGCGTCAGTACCGCACCGCCATCGACCGCGTGACGGTCGAGATTCCTGCCGGCAAGCTCGACCCGGGCGAGGACCCGCTCGATTGCGCCAAGCGCGAACTGCATGAGGAGACGGGCTTTAGGGCTGGTCGTATTCGCTTTTTGACGTCGATTGTCACGTCCTGCGGTTTTTGCGATGAGATCATCCATATCTACTTGGCTACCAAGCTCGAGTTTGATGCGCCCAACCCCGATGATGACGAGTTTGTCAACGTGGACCTGGTGCCGCTGCACGAGCTGATCGACGCCGTACTCGACGGCAAGATCGAAGACGCCAAGACCGTCGTAGGCGCCTTGGCCTGTGACAGCATCGCACACAGGCTGGGCGGAACTGAGCTTTAAAAGCGAGGGCGACCCTGGGGCAAACGCTACTGATTATTTGCCCCAGGGTCTTACGTTATTGTTTTATCTCCGAGGACTGCATGTTTAAGAGGTTTCTTTCGTATTACGAGCCCCAGATGGGGCTTTTTGTTGCTGATACTGTTTGTGCTCTGGTGCTTGCTGCCATTGACCTGGCGTTCCCCATTATCCTGCGCAATTTGACCGGTGGGCTGTTTACCCAGGGCCAGGCTGCCATTATGCAGGCGCTCGGTATGATCGCGGTGGGGCTGGTGCTGATGTATGCCGTTCGCTGCGCCTGCCGCTACTTTGTGAGCTACTGGGGCCACGTGATGGGTGCGCGCATGGAGTCCAAGATGCGCGAGGACCTGTTTGACCAGTACGAGCGCTTTAGCTTTGCGTACTTCGACCGCAACAGTTCGGGCGACATGATGAGCCGCGTGGTCAACGACCTGTTCGATATCTGCGAGGCGGCGCATCACGTACCCGAGTGGATCATCATCTGCGGCATCGAGATTATCGGCTCGTTTGTGATCCTCTTTACCATCGCCCCGGTGCTGGCGCTTGCCATGGCCGTGGTGACGGCGGCGTTTGCGGTCATCATGTTTTGGCAAAACATGCGTATGCGCGAGGTCTTTAGCGACAACCGCAAAAAGATCAGCGGCATCAATGCGCAGCTGCAGGATTCTCTGGCGGGCATGCGCGTGGTCAAGAGCTTTGCCAACGAGGAGACCGAGCGTGCCAAGTTCCGCGCCTCCAACAATCGCTACCTTTTGTCCAAGGAGAACATGTATCACGCCATGGGCGTCTATACCGCGACGTATGGCCTGCTCTCTGGTGTGCTCTATGTGATCGTGGTGCTGCTGGGCGGCTGGCTGGTCGCCCAGGGACAGCTGCAGGCGGTCGATATGGCGACCTTTGCACTCTATATTTCGCTGTTCTGCACGCCGCTCGAGACACTCGTCAATTCGGCCGAAACGTATCAGAAGGCTATCGCCGGCTTTAAGCGTATGGACGAGGTGCTCTCGACGGCGCCGGATATCCAGGACAAGCCGGGCGCTACGGATCTGCAGGTGACTGCCGGCGCCGTGGAGTATCACGACGTGTGCTTTAACTACGAGGATGTTGAGCTGGGCGAGGGCTATGCCGACGAGCGTCCCGTTATCGACCATATGGACCTGTCCATCAAGCCCGGGCAGACCATCGCTTTGGTTGGCCCTTCGGGCGGCGGCAAGTCCACGACCTGTTCGCTGCTGCCGCGCTTTTATGACGTGGCTACCGGATCCATTAGCATCGACGGTCAGGACGTGCGCGATGTGACGCAGCAGAGCCTGCGCCGCGCCATCGGCCTGGTGCAGCAGGATGTCTATCTGTTTGACGGCACGATTGGCGAGAACATCGCCTACGGCAAGCCGGGCGCTACGGCAGAAGAGATCGCCGAGGCCGCCCGTCGCGCCAACATCGATGCCTTTATCGAGTCGCTTCCGCAGGGCTACGACACCGTGGTGGGCGAGCGCGGCAGCCGTCTTTCGGGCGGACAGAAGCAGCGCGTTGCCATCGCGCGCGTGTTTCTCAAGAACCCCAAGATCCTGATTTTGGACGAGGCGACGAGTGCTTTGGATAACGAGAGCGAGGAGGCGGTGCAGGAGTCACTCGAAGAGCTGGCACGCGGCCGCACCACGATTATCATCGCCCACCGTCTTTCGACCATTAAGCATGCCGATGAGATTGCGACCGTTGAGCATGGTCGCGTTGTGGAGCGTGGCACGCACGAGGAGCTTCTCGCCCGTGGCGGCACCTATGCCCGTTACTATCGAATGCAGTTCGAAGGTGCGCGTGCGCACGAGCTCGACTGATTGATATGACAGGAAGTTTATGGCTGACAAGAACCCTTTGACTCCGGAAGAAGTGACGGAGTTATTCTCCGAAATCGATGCATCCGGCGTCTTGGATCCCACGCTCGCCAAAAAGCGTACCGAGCGCATGCGTGAGAAGGAGGCTGCGGCCAAGCGCGGTGACAAAGCGGCGCTAGCGCAGCTGCGCAGCGAGGACCGCGCGAGCCAGGCAAAACATATCGACCCGCTGTCCGAGGACAATCCTTCGGGCTCGCAGGTGAGCCATACCATTACGAAGACCGCGATGGCCGTGGTCATCGGTATTTTGGTGCTGATCGTGGGCATGCAGATCGGCTACGGCGTGATGCGCCGTCTGAATATCGCCAACCTGTCCGAGAGCGTTTCGGTTGATACCGTTTCGACGGCGCTGAAGGGCGGCCTTGAGTGGGGCAACGGCTTTACGCAGTTCCCGCTCGACTTTACCGTCGATGAAGCCGATGAACGCACGGGCACGGTCGAGGTGACGGTGTTGGACACGTCTTCTGCCAACGAGCTCGAGCTGTTGTCCAACGGGCAGATTCAGGCCGCGGCGCTTGCGACCAACGCGCTGCTCAACGATAAGATCGACCGCGTGGTGTATAACGTTCACGCCTATATCGACGAGGATAGCAACATTCAGCACGATTCCTTCTTTGGCATGTTCTCCGCGCGGGGCCACCAGAGCGCCATTTTGACGTTCGTGTGGACCAAGAGCTCATCCAACGCCACGAGTATCGACTGGAAGATGCGCATCGTGAGTATGGATGACACCATCGCCGAGCGCATTCAGAAGCAGGTGAACTCGGTGTCGTCGTTGATTGAGGATCCGGTGGTGAGCCAGACCAAGATTGACGAGGAAAAGACCGAGCGTGACCTGGAGCATCGTCTGCATGGCCGCGAGATTTTCCGCGGCGGCAAGCCCGATCGCACACCGTCCGAACTGCTGGAACAGGACAAGAAAAAGTAAGACGCCATCATCCCGCGTGAGCCACAAGCCCCGCGGGATGATTTTTTAAGGCTCTGTTAGACCAGGATTGACATGCCGACCTGCCGGCTAACTCGCCGTCTCCCCGTCGGGCGCCGGCGTCTTGACCCTCATCTCGAACGGCATCC
>JAHAGQ010000013.1 GCA_018373675.1 Collinsella sp.
GAAAAGGAATTTCTCGGGGCCGCCTCTCGGCGGCCTTGCGAAAAACAAATCCAAGTTAGACCATTTCAAATGGTTCGATGTCTGCCCGGATGCGACACTCGGAAGTGTCCATCCTCGCAGTATCCGGTTCTCAAGGTGCACGCTCTGCGGCTGATCCGGTTCCACCGGGCCGCGCGGCAAGGAGATATATTGCCAGACCGCGAAGCGATGTGGGACGTCAATTTCACTCTTCACAAGTCCTACACAATCTATGGCTTTCTATATAGGAACTAGAAAGTCGAGTGCAGAAAGATCGCACGTATCAGATGATGACCCTTCGGTTAAGAGATAAATAGAGATCGGTCACCTGTAAGTGTTTATCTACCCGCGCTTTTTGCTATGTAAACCAGCGCTTTCGATAAAAAGAGGGAGTGCCGCGCACAGTGCGACACTCCCCTAGCGATTCAACAGAATCTATTAGGCCTCGAGAGCCTTCTTGGCAATGGCAGCCAGCTCGTTGAAGGACTCGATGTCCTCGTAAGCCATCTGAGCCAGGACCTTACGGTCGAGCTCGATGCCGGCAACCTTCAGGCCGTGCATGAACTGAGAGTAAGAAATATCGTTCAGGCGAGCGGCAGCGTTGATACGGGTGATCCAGAGAGAGCGGATCTCGCGCTTCTTGTTGCGGCGATCACGATACTGATACTGCAGGGAGTGCTGGACCTGCTCTTTAGCATGCTTGTAAGTACGCGAAGCGGCACCGTAGTAACCCTTCGCACGGTGCATAACGGTACGGCGCTTCTTCTTGGCGGCAACAGCGCGCTTAATACGTGCCATGTTCTATCAACTCCTAGACGGTAAAACGAAATACGGGAACGCGAACTTAGGCGAGACGCGACTTGATGACCTTGCGGTCGGCAGCGGCGATCTCGGTCTCCTGACGGAAGCCACGCTTACGCTTGGTGGACTTCTTGCTCAGGATGTGGCTCTTGAAAGCCTTGGCGCGCATAAGCTTGCCGGTGCCAGTCTTGCGGAAACGCTTCTTGGTGCCGCTGTGGGACTTCATCTTAGGCATGAAATACTCCTTAATCGGTTACAGAACACTAGTTACTTGGTATCGCTTGCCGCTTTATCCTCATCGAAGGCGCCCTTAATCGGGGCGAGCAGCATAAGCATGTTACGGCCTTCCATCTTAGGCTTGGACTCGACCGTAGCGTAAGGCTTGAGATCCTCGGCGAGACGCTCGAGAACGTTAAGACCCTGCTCCGGGTGAGCCATCTCACGGCCGCGGAACATGATGGTGATCTTAACGCGTGCGCCCTTCTTGAGGAAACGCAGAACGTGGCCCTTCTTGGTCTCGTAGTCGCCAACGTCGATCTTGGGTCGAAACTTCATTTCCTTGACCTCGACCTTGGACTGGTTCTTACGAGCGGCCTTAGCCTTCATGGCCTGCTGGTACTTGAACTTACCGTAGTCCATGACCTTGCAGACCGGCGGCTCCGCGTTGGGAGCGATCTCGACCAGGTCGAGACCCTGATCATCAGCGACGCGCTGGGCATCGCGGATGGCGAACAGGCCGAGCTGAGAGCCATCGACGCCAATCAAACGGCACGAAGATGCAGTGATCTCGTCGTTGATGCGGGTGTCATCAGACTTAGCTATTTTCCCTACCTCCATTCATAAAAAAATAACCCGGCGCTTCTTTGCAACCAGGTCGTACACATAGACATCCTCAGTATGAGGAAGGGAATCTAGGTTGTATGACCAGTCAGCTACTCATTGGCGCCAAAAGGTGGGAACCCTCGGGTTCCTCTTTAGGGCATTGCGGGAACAACGCCTTGCGAATAATAACACGTACCGCGCGTTATCACATTACGTACACGAAAAAGGGGGCCTTGACCCCCTTGAAGCGCAGGTGCATGTATGGTGCCCGAGGCGAGACTCGAAGGGCCTTCGCTTCGCGAAGCCCCGGGCTTCGGGCGCATGGCGCCCTCGCTACGCTCCGCTACAAACAGGCCACGGGCCTGTTTGCTTAACGCTCCGCGCGCTCACGCGAGTTCGGCACGAAAAAGAGGGCCTTGACCCCCTTGAACGCTCACTTGCATGTATGGTGCCCGAGGCGAGACTCGAACTCGCACGTTGTTGCCAACGGTGGATTTTGAGTCCACTGCGTCTGCCAATTCCGCCACTCGGGCACGTAATGCGTGAGTTAGTTTATCACAGCTTTCTGTTGATTAGTCCGAAAATGGAACTTCGCGCATTTCGATAAGCTCAACCTTGCGCAACATCTCCCGCTTACGACATCCACGCCCATCAACCGAGGCCTCGCCCATCTGGTTGTCATAGGGGTCCTCGCGCATGCCATCGAAAGCAGGCACAAATTCAGCCTGGAATCGATTGTTGGCCACCATACGCCACGGGTCGAGATTGCCAAAGTAGTGCTGGCGACGCCACTCCTCCCCCATTCTGCGCGCAGAGGAACCAAACGAAACATCGGCGTTAAGCCAACCGGTCTGGGGCGTGAAGAACTCGGCCCAGTCGTGCGGTCCCACCGAATCGGGAGCAACATACAGGCCGCTCTGCCAACGAGCAGGCACGCCCGCGATACGGCACATGGTGATAAACGTGAGCGCCATAACGCCGCAATCGCCGCGGAGCGAGTGTGCACAGTCATCGGCAATAGATCCCAAAAGCAGGTACGGTGGCTGATAGCGATAGTCAATATGCTGTGTCAGGTAATCATAGATAGCACGAGCGCGATCGAGCGGATCCTCGAGCCCGTCAATAACACGCTCCGTCAACTGTCGCAGGTACGGCGTGAACGCAATGTGCGGACGGTCCTCGGAGGTGTCCTCGGGCAGTGGCGCGTCCATACAGGGATGCGATGGGAGCGCGCCACCATAGATATCGCAATAGGCGGCATCGATGTGATAGCGATAGGTAACCGAGAATGAATGTTCGGTCGAAGATGTCCAGGAGGCTGTACGAGCCGAAACGTTCTCAGAGGCAACGGTGCCCTCCGACGTCATATCGAGAACCTCGATATGAGACTGTTGACGACAGGCGGCGGCAACGGGTAGCCACGCGCGAACAGTCTCTCCCTCCAGAGCCCCGGGGACAGACACGGATGCCTTAAGCGTGATGACGCGAGTCAACCCGTTTTGCGACTCCATCTCCCTGAGCATCTGGTTACGCAGCGCAATGCCGTCCGTAGAATCGGGACGCAGGCCCGGAACCTCCTTGGGGTACACGCGAAGCGAATCGAGGAAGTTATCGAGAACAAACAGCGCGCCATCGATAAAGCGCCAGTCAATTCGCTTACGGTTAATCAGGTCATCAAACTGCTCTTCGGTAAACTCAGGCCACTCCTCGCGAATCATCGCAATGGCTCGATCACGCGACACCGAAAAATGAAGCGGTGTCTCGAGCATGCGATACCGCTCGGCACGAACACAAGCCGCCAGCGAAGGCTCAGGGTTCTGCTCCAAAAGGCGGTCGCAAGCAGCAACAGCCTGCGTCAAATAGCCGGCATCCTTGAGACGAAGAATCTCAGGCGGCAGTCCAATATCGAGATGACGAAAGTCATCACAGCAAACATCAGCAGAGCAACCAACAGGACCCTCGTCAATAACCTTCCCATCCGAAGGCAGCACATCAATAACAGCCATACCAAACTCCAAGTCATTAGAACTCTTGAAGTCCATTGTAGCGAGATAAAAAAGAAAGCCCCAACAAGGGAGCCATCAACGCCGCCGAACGGTAGCAAAAATGAAATCAGCCCAGTAACCCTGTAGCGAGTTAACAAAGGAGGCCCCGTTCACCCGGAGCTGATTCCATCGCGCGACTTCTGGCGAAGCCAGTAGCCATCTTAATTCAGACTTGTAACCCTGCGGCGTTAAACGAAGGAAGCCCCGTCCCCCGGAACTGTTTCCTTGGCGCGACTTCTGGCGAAGCCAGGGCAATTTATTCAGCCCAGTAACCCTGTAGCGAGTTAACGAAGGAGGCCCCGTTCACCCGGAGCTTTTCCCATTGCGCGACTTCTGGCAAAGCCAGGTGAGCGCAAGGGAAAAGCGTAGGGTGAACGGGGCCTCCGGCGGGAAGTTAAACCGCTACTTACGCCTTGTTGACGGAGCCAAACTCCTCCATGAGCTCCTTGGTGCGGGCAACGATGTTGTCGCGACCAGGCTTGAGGAGCTTGCGGGGGTCGAAGCCCTTGCCCTGCTGATCCTTGCCAGCCTCGATGTACTCACGGACGCCCTTGGCGAAGACGAGCTGCAGGTCGGTGTTGACGTTGATCTTGGAGATGCCCAGGGAGATGGCCTTCTTGATCTGATCCTCGGGGATGCCGGTGCCACCGTGCAGGACGAGGGGCAGGTCGCCGGTCTGGGCCTTGATCTCGCCCAGACGCTCGAAGGAAAGGCCAGCCCAGTCGGCGGGATAGACGCCGTGGATGTTGCCGATGCCGCAGGCGAGGAAGTCGACGCCCAGGTCAGCAATCTGCTTGCACTCAGCGGGGTCAGCGAGCTCGCCGTTGGAGGTCACGCCGTCCTCGGTGCCGCCGATGCCGCCGACCTCGGCCTCGATGGACATGCCCTTGGAGTGGGCAAGCTCAACGAGCTCCTTGGTGCGGTCGAGGTTAAGCTGGAAGGTCTCCTCGTGAGAGCCGTCATACATGATGGACGTGAAGCCGGCCTCGATGCACTTGAAGCAGTCCTCGTAAGAACCGTGATCGAGGTGAAGGGCGACGGGAACGGTAACGCCCGTGGCCTCGACGGCAGCCTTGACCATGTCGGCGCAGACCTTGAAACCGCCCATCCACTTAGCGGCACCAGCGGTGCACTGAAGGATCAGCGGAGACTTGGCCTCCTCGGCGGCCTGGAGAATAGCCAGGGTCCACTCGAGGTTGTTGGTGTTGAAGGCACCGAGAGCGTACTTGCCGGCCTCGGCCTTCTTGAGCATGTCTGCTGCGTTGACGAGCATAAAAGAAACCTCCTGTAAGGTTGCTCCGATAACGCCTGAGATTTTACCACGGCGCACCCGAGCATAAACGTTCGTTTGTTCACGAATATCGTCCAAACAGACTTTTTTTGACCGTTTGCCCTACGGAATCGACCCGTTGGGGAAAAATAGCTTGACGTTTGGACGCTTCTCGTGCTTTAGAAGCTGACTATAAAGCTACACCTGCATGAAAGGGTTCTGCATGAGCTCGCGTGCCATGGTGGTCGAATCGCCATGGCCGGTTAGGCAAACGGTATCGGGCGGGAGAAGCCGGGCGAGCTTGGAGAGCGAGCGCAGAATCGCCGCCTCGTCGCCACCGGCAAGATCGGTGCGGCCGTGGCTACCCGGGAACAGGGTGTCGCCAACAAAGGCGATGCTTCCCTGCTCGGTGGCGGCAAACAAGACAATCCCGCCCGGCGTATGCCCTGGCGTCTCGATCACCTGCAGGCAGATATCGCCCACCTCGAGAGCATCGCCCTCGGCGAGTAGGCGCGTCGGCTCCCCGGGGTCGGGCGTCTCAATGCCCCACATAGCTCGCTGTTCCTCGATGTTCGCATGCGGCACCGCCACATCCTTAGCACACAGCTCATACTGACAGCCCTCGCCAACGGCGGTTCGCACGCCGGCAACACCGCCAACATGATCGGCATGGCCATGAGTGCATACGGTGCCAAGCATGCGTACGCCGGGATGCTCGGCTCGAACATGCTCCACCAAGCGCTCGCCTTCCCATGCGGGGTCGATAATCACACACTCATTGTCCGAAATAACAGCATAGCTATTGGTCTGAATGGGACCGTTTACGAGCGTCTCGATCTCGACCGATCCCTTGGGAGTTACATCCAAGGACACAGCACTCATGTCCCTCTCCTCTCTATAGAACTCGAGGCATCAAACGATGCCTCGAGTGTAGCGAATATCGATAATGTGGCACGTTCGTCGCGACTAAACGCGGCGCTTAAGTTGGGCTCCACCCTCGCCGGGCATCAGGCGGCGCGCGTCGTAGACCGAGTCAACGCTGCTGATAGAGGCCAGCAGCGGATCCAGCCCACTCGCGTCCGAGATCTCGACCATAAAGCGCAGGGTTGCAATACCCTCGCGGTTGGTCGAGGTGGCGGCAGAAAGGATATTGCCGCCCGCATCGCCAATGGCAATGGTGACATCCTTGAGCAGACCCATGCGGTCCAGGCACTCGACCACGATCTCGACCTGGAAGAGGGTGTCGGCAGCGCCGTCCCACTCCACTTCGATCATGCGCTCGGGATGCTCCATAAGACCCTTGACGTTGGGGCAGTTGGCGCGATGCACCGAAACGCCGCGGCCGCGCGTGATGAAGCCGACGATATCGTCGCCCGTCACCGGATTGCAGCAATGCGCCAGACGGACCAGCAGTCCGCTGTTGCTCTCGCCCTTGACGATAATGCCGTTGCTGGCGCTCTTGCCGCGCTTTTGCGGCTTGCGGTTGGAGCCGCGGGCAGGCTGCTTGACAACCTCGGCGATAGCCTCGGCCTTGGTGACCTGTTCCTCGGGCTTGGGGTCCAAAATTTGCTCGACTTTGTTACCCACAGCGCGCGGGGCAACCTTGCCGGCGCCGACGGCGGCAAACAGGTCCTCGAGCTGCTTGTAGTTAAACTGCTCCGCCACGGCGTTGAGCGCACGCGTGGATCGTGGCGTAGAGATGCCATATCCGCGCTTGCGCAGGTCCTTGGCCAGTATATCGCGGCCGGCCGCAGCGTCATCGTCTTTGGTCGCGGCGGCAAAGTAACGGCGGATCTTTGACTTGGCGGAAGGTGTCTTAACGATCTTGAGCCAGTCGCGCGACGGCTTGGAACTCTTGTTGGTCAAGATTTCAACGCGGTCGCCCGTCTTGATCTCGTGCGTGAGCGGGGCCACCGCACCGTTGATCTTAGCGCCGACGCAGTGGTTGCCCACCTCGGTATGGACGGCGTAGGCAAAGTCGAGCGGTGTAGAGCCGGCACGAAGCGCCATGACCTCGCCCTTGGGCGTAAAGACAAAAATTTCCTGGTCGAACAAGTCGACCTTCAGCGAATGCAGGTATTCCTTGGCATCGGTGATCTCATCAGACGCCGCCCAGTCGAGTGAGTGCTTAAGCCAGTTGATCTGGTCGTCCAGACGCTGGGCATCATTGGTCTTAGACGCAGATGATCCGCCCGACTTCTTATAGAGCCAGTGGGCGGCAATGCCGTACTCGGCCTGCTCATGCATCTCGTAGGTTCGAATCTGAATCTCGAGCGGACGAGCCGTGGGACCGATAACCGTCGTGTGGAGCGACTGGTAGTTATTGACCTTGGGCATGGCGATATAGTCTTTAAAGCGACCGGGCATGGGGTGCCACAGCGTATGCACCGCGCCGAGCGTGGAGTAGCAATCGCGCACCGAATGCGTGATGACGCGCAGTGCCACCAGGTCGTAGATCTCGGAGAATTCCTTGCCCTTGCGCTTCATCTTTTGGTAGATGGACCAATAGTGCTTGGAGCGGCCGTTGATCTGGAAGCCCTCCAGGCCAATGCGGTTGAGCTCGTCGGTGAGCGTCTTGATGGTCTCGGCCAGATAGCGCTCGCGAACCTCGCGTGACTCAGCCACCATGCGCGCGATACGCTGGTAGGCATCGGGCTCCAGGTAGAAGAAGGACAGGTCCTCGAGCTCCCATTTAATGGAGCTCATGCCCAGACGGTCGGCCAGGGGCGCATACACGTCCATGGTCTCGCGAGCCTTAAACAGGCGACGGTCCTCGCGAAGGGCCGCCAGCGTACGCATGTTATGCAGGCGGTCGGCAAGCTTAACGATAATGACGCGGATGTCCTTGGACATGGCGAGGAACATCTTGCGCAGCGTGAGGGCCTGCTTCTCGTCCATGCTGTCGACTTCGATGTTGGTGAGCTTGGTCACGCCATCGACGAGCTCGGCTACCGTATCGCCAAACAGGTCGGACACATCGGCAAGCGAGGTCTCGGTATCCTCGACGGTATCGTGCAGCAGCGCGGCGCACACCACATCGCAGTCCATCTTGAGGTCGGCCAAAATGATGGCCACCTCGACGGGATGGTTGATGTACATCTCACCCGAGCGCCGCTTTTGGTTGCAGTGCTTCTCGGCAGCAAAGCAGTAGGCCTGCTCCACCTTGGAGAAGTCGTCCTCGTTCATATATTTGAGGCACAGACGCTCCAGCTTGTCGTAGCTGTCCGCCATAATCTCGGGTGGCAGCTCATCGGCATGCTTATAGTGCTCCATCTCCGAAAAAGGCTGGAGGGTGGAATCATGGGCGGTACGGGCTGCGGCATCCATCGAGGTCCCCTTCCCCTAGGCCCGCGGAACGATCGGGCGGTTAACTTTGGCTAGCATATCAGAAGCGCACGAATCGAGCGCCCAACTCCGGAAAGCCGAGAACTCCATGCGCGAGCGCAAGCCCTCCAAATAGCGGATTGACCTGCTCAATTGCACACGGCCGGGGTTTTCTGCCATCGCGATGCGACGGGTGTCGTCAAACCCCGAAACGCGACAGAAACCAAGCTCTTCGAAGATTCCCAGGCCGCTTGCCACCGAGCGCTCGTCAACCGGCGTGCGGGCATCGATGGCGAGGCACATCTGCGCGATGTCGATATCGCTCGCACTAAACGAGTCGTCTCCGGTCTTGCCGCGGTTGGAGCGCCACATGGTCTGCAGCGCGCGATAGAGCGTGACGAGCTCATCGCGCTCGGGCGCGTAGCAGTCGAGCAGGCGCTCGTTAATGCGAGCGTCACGCGACGAATAGAGCAAGTGAATCACGGCAGGTTGGCCGTCGCGACCGGCGCGTCCGCTCATCTGGTTAAACTCAATCGCGCCAAACGGCATGTGGTAGAGCACGACATGACGAATATCGGGAAGGTTGACGCCCTCGCCAAAGGCAGATGTCGAGACAATGCAGCTGAGGCTGCCGTCTCGAAACGCCTCCTCTACGCGATGGCGGTCGGTGCGCGTAAGGCCCGCGTTGTAAAAGGCGATATGCGACGCGCAGTCGGGAACGCGTTTGCGTAGCGTCTTGGCAAGCGCCACGGACTGATCACGCGAGTTGACGTAGATGACGGTCTTCTCCCCCGTCGCCACGATTGACACCAGGCGGTTCTCGCGGCTTGCAAGGTCTCGGTCATCCTCGAGCTGCAAGTTCTCGCGCACCGTCTCGTCGACCACCGTGCGGGTAATCGGTAGCACGCGGGCGAGCTCGGCCACAACCGGAGCCGTTGCGGTGGCAGTCGCGGCCAGAACGACCGGGTCGCCCAGGGCCTTGAGGATATCGGGCATGTCGAGATAGGCACTGCGGTCGCCGCCCTTGGCAAGACCGGCATGATGCGCCTCGTCAATAACGACAAACCCGATGCGCCCCGAACGCGCAAAGCGGTCGCGGTGAATGGACAGGAACTCGGGCGTCGTGAGCACGATGCCGGTGCGGCCCGAAGCCAAGCCGGCAAACACGTCATCGCGCGCCGCCTCCACGGTCTCACCGGTCAGCACGCCCACGCCAATGCCGAGCGCGGCCATCGTCGACGAGAGGTGATAGGCCTGGTCGGCAACGAGCGCGCGCAGCGGATAGACAAAGATGCTCGCACGCCCGCGAAGGACCGCCTCGCGCGCGGCATGCACATGGAAGATAAGCGACTTGCCGCGCCCCGTTCCCATAACGGCCAAGACGCTCTGGTGATCGGCCAGGGCATCGAGCGCCTCGACCTGCGCGCGGTGCGGCTGGTTCGAGCCGATAAAGCTATGAATAAGCGAGCGCGTCAGCTCGGTATAGGAAAGCTGGGCGAGCGTTTGGCGCTTGCGGGACTCCAGACGAAGACCGGCGTCCGCAGGCTCCACGCCGCGGCGAAGCTCACATGCCGGGTCGTCAACGCTGGGCGCCGTGGTATCGCGGACCAAGACATCCTTGATCATGAGCTTGGGCTTTACGCGACCTTGCCAATGCTCGGCCACGGCCTCGAACACCAAATCGACGGCGCTATCGCAATTGATGAGCTTATCGATCTGCGGCACGCGGAACATAATGGCCGGCACACTCGCGGCGCCATCGGTCGCCACGAAGCGCATGTGCTCGCCGGTTTTGCCCACCACGGCGCGATCGCACATTGTCACGCCCTCGGCCGCCAACAGCGGCACCTTGTTGCCCTGGCCAAACGGCTCAAGGCGGGAGATCTGCTCGATGGTCTCAATATTCAGCTCGGAGAGGTCAACGGTGGCGGCAACCTCGTCGGTGTCCTCAAAGTCCTCGGCGGGAAGCTCGGACAGCACGGCCGAAAGGCGACGACGGAACTCGTCGAGCTTGGACGCCTCGATGGTCACGCCCACCGCACCCGCATGCCCGCCGCGACGAATCAGCAGATCGGAGCA
This sequence comes from Collinsella sp., assembly GCA_018373675.1. GTDB lineage: Bacteria > Actinomycetota > Coriobacteriia > Coriobacteriales > Coriobacteriaceae > Collinsella. The sequence continues at coordinate 10,360 of JAHAGQ010000013.1, forward strand.
ACGCTCGACGGCGTCGAACAGGTTGACCTTGCCCACCGAGCGACCCGAACCGCGAGCGATACCGTTTTCGATCGAGAACAGCAGCGCCGGCACGTGATAACGGTTGGTCAGGCGGCTCGCCACGATACCCTTGACGCCCTCGTGCCAGCCCTCGCCACCCACGACGATGGCGCGACCGCCATCATAGGTCTCCTCGACCTTCGCCATGGCATCGCGCGTAAGCTCGGCCTCGATCTCGCGGCGTTGACGATTGATTTCCTCGAGCTCGGCGGCAAGCGCGCTCGCTTCGATAGGGTCGCGGGCAAGCAGCAAGTCGAGCGCCAGCTTGGGATCGGCCATGCGACCCGCGGCGTTCAAGCGGGGAATGAGCGAAAACGACAGGCCATCGGCCGTAATGGTAGAAAGGTCGGCCTTGGCAAGTGCGGCAAGCGCGATATAACCGGGGCGGGCCGTCACGCGCATCTGCTGGATGCCCTCGGCGACCAGTGCGCGATTCTCGGGCGTGAGCGGCATCATGTCGGACACGGTGCCCAGCGCCGCGACCTCTATCAGCGAACGCCAATACGACGGCTTGCCCAAACGCTCGCCCAGGACCTGCACCAGCTTAAGCGCCACGCCGGCACCGGCAAGCTCGCGCGAGGGGCCCTCGTCCTCGAGCTTGGGGTCGGTCAGGGGCACGCCCTGCGGCACCTGGTCGGACGGCTCGTGATGGTCCGTGACCACCAAATCGATCCCCAGGCTCTCCAGATAGGAGACCTCTTCCTTGGCGGCAATACCGTTATCGACGGTCACGATCAGCTGAGGGCGGGCGAGCTCGTTGACGCGGTCGAGCGCCGCACGCGACAAGCCGTAGCCCTCGTCAAAGCGATGCGGAATAAACGGCGTGACGTTGGCGCCAAACGAACGTAGCGCCTCGGTCAACAGACAAGTCGACGTAATGCCGTCGACGTCAAAATCGCCAAAGACGGCGATGTGCTCGTGGTTGCGAATAGCACGATCGACGCGGTCGGCAACGACCGACATGCCCGGGATAATGAGTGGGTCAGCCCAGTCGCGATCGAGCGAAGGCGTCAAAAACAGCTGCCCTTCCTCGATGGATGTAATGCCGTGCGCAACCATAATGCGCGCCACCAGCCCGGGTATGCCCAGGCCAGCCGAAAGCTCCTTTTCGAGCTCGGGGTTTTGCTGAGCGACCGCCCAGCGATGCGTCGTCTTAAGCGATGACATAGGCGCCCACCCCCGATAGGGGCAGGTCGCCGCGATACCTCTCACGGTTCATAGCGATGAGTCCTCTGTGTATGCCCGCTTCGGCAGGCAGATCTGTTGAACGGATTTATTATACCGTGCAGCGCGGACGCAAATCACCGCAGCACGCCGCGGTTTCGGTAAACGATGCCGGTAATAACCTCGAAATATTCGAGCGTTTCTGACGCACGGACGCATGCGAGCGTCTAGCATATCCATTCAAAACGGATTCACGAGCAAAGGGAGTCACAAGAGTATATGAAGCAATGGGTTGGACTGGGCAAGTTTCTCGCGGGGCACATGCAGGTCATCGTTCCGATTTGTGTGGCGCTCGGCGTGCTCTTTCCCCAGCAGATCGGCGTACTTAAGCCCATCGTTCCCACCTTGTTTGCTTTCATGACGTTTCAGGGTGCGCTCAGCAACACCTTTCATCAGGTGGCTGAGGTGTTCCGCCGTCCCCTGCATCTGATTTTGGCGTTATTTGTCTCGGCTGTGATCATCCCCATCGCAGCGTATGCCATGGGCTCACTGTTCTTTGGCTCCAATCCCAACCTTGTCTGTGGCATCGTGCTCGAGTACAGCGTACCCGTGGCAGTCACTGCCTTTATGTGGATTAGCATGTTCGGCGGCAACGGCCCGCTCGCGCTCACCATCATCCTGACGTCCTCGGTCATCTCACCTGTGACGATTCCTCTTACGCTCAAGCTCCTGCTGGGCGCCACCGTCTCGATCGACGTGCCAAGCATGATGCAAAATATGGCCTTTATGATCGCCATACCCGCCGTGCTCGGTATCGTCATTAACGAACTCACGCGCGGCTGGGGTCATGAGAAACTCTCCCCCGCGCTTTCGCCCGCCTGCAAGTTCATGATGATGGGCGTCATCGCGTCCAACTCCACCGCCATGAGCGAGTACGTGCTGCACATGAACGCGGTGCGCCTGGAAGTCGCCCTCTTTATCCTTTCGTTCGCCATCAGTGGCTTTATCATCGGCATCCTGGTCGCACGTGCCCTGCATCTGCCGTATAGCGAGACGACCACCATGTGCTTTACCTGCGGCATGCGTAACATCTCTTCGGGCGCTGTCATCGCCACGCAGTACTTTCCGGGCGAAGTCGTGTTTCCCGTCATGTGCGGCACGCTGTTTCAGCAGGTGCTGGCCTCGATTATCGGGCACCTCTTTGAGCGCCTAGCCGGCGAGGAGCGCGCCAAACAGCGCAAGCGGGTCAAGGCCGGCCGCGACGCGATGGCACGCTAGGCAGCACGCTTTTCGCAGGCACTCGCCTTGCTACGCGAGCGTTTCCAGATGCGCACGCAGGCGCTCAGCATCGACATCGAGCGTTGTCTCGGCATTGACCTGGGCCAAACGATAGCCCACAAAGTAGGGCGAAACCACCCAACGTGGCAGCGCCTTGGCAATGGTCCGGCCGTCCATGTGGTAGAAGAACAAGTTGTACGACTCCGCGCGACCGCCGTGGTGCTCGTGCAGGATATAGCGCAGAGCTACCTGAATCGCATCGGCAAACAGGTCCGCTTCGGCTTGGTCGCGGGCGTCGTCGCTGGCGGCGATTCCCTGTGGAGCCGAGACGTTGACCTCAAAGAACCCCATGATCGGCTCGGTTGAGATGTTGACCGCGACCCTCCCGTGTCGCCAGACATCGATGCCTTCGAAGTTGGCGGGGGCTAGTGCTGCATAACCGTCCTCCCGCTCCAGACCCACAATCTGCATATGCGGATGGACGAGGCTGCCGCCCGAAAGCGGGCCTTTGTTCTTGTACATGAGCACACTGCGGTACTGTTGGGAATCGATCATCTGCTGCCAGCAGCCCAGGGCAAACCGCATCACATGATGCAGCTCATCCGGTTCATAGGTCACCAGGTCGGCATCGTGATTGGCCGACTCGATCAATACGGTCTGACGGGTGGCCCGCAAGGTCTTGAACTTATTCTCGAGCCAGATGCAGTCACCATCGTGCTGGATGATGTTGGCGAGCCCCTCCGTGTCGCAAAAGGGGCACGCGGTACCAGGGCGACGATTATCGTCGGGCTTGCCGCTCGCCTGCTGAACGTCAAATACCAGCGCCACGGGTTATACCTCCAGCGGCACGATCTTGGTGCCATGGAGCTCGGAGACACCGAGCGCCGCTGCGACCGCGTCGCGATTTGCCGTAGTGATGCCGCCGCCGGGAAGGATGGTCAAACGGTCGCCCGCATACTCGATTAAACGAGCCAGGTGGTCGAAATTATCCTCGATCGACGTGCCAGCAGCGCCGCCATGCGTGAGGATGCGCGTAACGCCGCAGTCGGCAAGCGTACCAATCGCATCGAGCTGAGCCTCGGGCGAGAGCTGGTCAAATGCCATGTGGAAGGTGATGTCAAGGGACTCGCGCTTGCACTCCTCGGTTGCGCAGCCCGCAGCCATCACGAGGGCGCCGAGGGTGAGCTCGTCGAGCGCCCAGCCGCCGGCACAGGGCTTGCAGCAGCCAAAGACCAGGCCGTCAACGCCGGCGCTCACGGCAAGGCCCAAATCCATCTCCATCATGCGCAGCTCGTCCTGGTTGTAATGAAAGTCGCCACCACGCGGGCGAATCATGCACATCACTCGCGCGTCATGCTCGTGAGCATAGTTGACTGTAGCGCTGATAACGCCGGCGGAAGGCGTGGTGCCACCGACGGCGAGGTTGTCACACAGCTCAATGCGTCCCGCACCGGCCTCGATGGCCGCCGGCACTCGCTCAAAGTTCTCGGCACAAAACTCGTACAGCATAGATAGGCCCCCAAAGACAGCAGATGTTTTCCGACGGGCATTGTCACACATCCCCATGAAGTTGCGGTGGAATAGGGACTGTTTTGGCCTCTGGAGCCCGTATTCAGTCCCTATTTCACCGCAACTCAGAATGATCTCTTGGGGACGGCACGGCTGGCCGAAAAATGTTGCCGATGGTGAATGTTGCGCAACATGGTTCGCAAATCTTGGTCAACCATGGCAGTATCGTCATTCGAATCTAGAGGAAAGGATTGCCATGTTTAAGAGCATCCATAAGAGCGGGAGGATTGCAGCGGTCGCTATAGGTCTCCTTGCAGCCCTCAGCCCGCTCGCCACCCCCCCCGCAGCATTAGCCAGCGGCAGCGCACCAACGCCTGAACTTGAGAAGTCGTATAGCTTTAAGACCAGTAGCGATAACTCATATATCGACGTCATAGATATAGACTCAGAGTATTGCTATCTGTTTAACCGCGATGACGAAAACAATCTGAAAAAAGTGTCCCTCATTAATATGAACGACGGCAGCATAAGCCCCGTTGACATTCCAAAGAAAAGTCTCTATTCGACTGTGCTGTCGGGCAATGATCAGTTGTCTTGGATAGAAGACTCCAACCTGGTCGTTTTCTCTCCTGAAAAGCAAAGTCGCTCAACCCATTCGCTTGAACCAGAAAAAAACGTTCAATACTGTGGTGCATGGGTTAGCGAAAACGATGAAACAGCATGTGTTATACAGTACAATCCCGAAGATTACTTTTCATATGCTTTTTATGACCTCAAGACTGATAATAAAATGCAGGTGTGCCGCATAGACAGCGATTACTCGCAGGAAATGTTTTCGAAAGACGGAAGCTGCTTTTACATTGTGTCGACCAATGCGAATAAATCTACCGTCACTCTGAAAGTGTTCGATACAAAAACCGGATCGACCAAATCAAGCACTACTCACGTAAACAAAATTACAGACAGCGTCGAAATAAACTCAATATTTCAACTTCCGAACTCAGAAGGCCTCATTCTTCAAGGTGACTCTTATTTAATCAGAGCTGACCGCGATGCAAATCTGAGCACCATATCCAATGATAAGGATCATGCTTTTGCCGATGGATATTCGTCTTCCGGATCATGCGATTACTACCCCGTTTATCTCAGCAATGGCTCTAATGATCTTTTTGAAGAGGATGATGATTATTACTACCTGAACGAGCAAGATGCGAACCTCGGCGTCATCGATTTGCAAAATGGAAGCACCATAAGCTCTACTGCCTTCCCCTTCGGCAATGGTTATCTCAGCGATATTTCACATGATGGCGGCGTCTTACTTGGGAAATACTCAGACGATGACAAGTCCTCGGCATGTCTAGTCGATGCTCAAACCGGGGCAAAGAGCGAGTTCGATTCTAAATCGAACAGCTTGAGGTTCATGAACGGCGATCGCAAGATTTTGGCAACTTATTTCGACGACAATAATTCCTCAACGCTTCACGTAAACATCTACAAGTCCAATATCCCCCACTCGCTGCCCGAGGATGTGCTGTACTTTGTCCAGACTCACCTGCCGTTTGTTATTGGCGGTGGCGTGGCGATCGTCCTCATCATCGGTGGCGCGATCGTTATCCTTTGCATCCGCAAGAAGCGCGCTAAGGCCGCGAACGGTGTGGCTGCCTCAGCGCCCAAACCACAGCGCAACCAGCGTCGTCGTCAGAAGCGCGCCCAGCAGAACGCCGTTCCACCCGCAGCACCTGCGATGCCGAAGGCATCGGCAGCTCCGACCGAGCCCGCCCGCTTCTGCCGTCACTGCGGAACCCCGCTCGTACCCGAAGCCCAGTTCTGCCCAACATGCGGACAAAAGGTAGACTAGCGAACAAAACCCAATAGACCCCAACCACCAAGGCCCCGTTCCGAAACACTCCAGAACGGGGCCTTGTTTTGGTGCAAGGGGGTGGCGACCTAGTCGTTGGGGACGTTCTTAAACGACTAGTCATTCAAGAACGTCCCCAACGACTACCTGAAGTTGCGGTGGAATAGGGACTGTTTTGGCGTCTGGAACCCCCAATTAGTCCCTATTTCACCGCAACTTAAAAAAGGGGCGCTGACCGGGATAGTCAGCGCCCCTTTTGTTGGATTAGCTAGCCTCCGAGGTAAGCCTTGCGGACGTTATCGTCGTGCAGGAGCTCTTGACCCGTGCCGGTCATGGTGATCTTGCCGGTCTCGAGCACGTAGCCGCGCGTAGCAATCGAGAGCGCCATCTGCGCGTTCTGCTCGACCAGAAGCACCGTGGTGCCGGCCTTGTGCAGATCCTCGACAATCTGGAAGATCTGCTCAATCAGAATCGGCGCCAGGCCCATGGAAGGCTCGTCGAGCATGAGCAGCTTGGGGTTACTCATAAGGGCGCGACCCATAACGAGCATCTGCTGCTCGCCGCCCGAAAGGGTGCCGGCGACCTGGCGACGGCGCTCCTTCAGGCGCGGGAACTGCTCGTAGACACGCTCAAGGCCCGGAGCAACCGTGGACTTGGGCTGCGTGTAGGCGCCCATCTCCAGGTTCTCCTCGACCGTCATCTGCAAAAAGGCGCGACGGCCCTCGGGGACCTGAGCCAGGCCCTTACCAACCAGCTTATCGGCGGGCGTATGAGTAATGTCCTCACCCATAAACTTGATGGAGCCGGTCTTGGAGCGCAGCAGGCCCGAGACGGTCTTGAGCGTTGTGGACTTGCCGGCACCGTTCGCACCGATCAGAGCAACGATCTCGCCCTCGTTGACGTTAAAGGAGATGTCCTTGATGGCGTGGATGGCGCCGTACCAGACGTTGATGTTGTAGACGGAAAGCATCGGCTCTGCCATTTAGTTCTCCCCCTTATCCTGCTTGCCCAGATATGCCTCGATAACGGCATCGTTGTTCTGGATTTCCTCGGCCGTGCCCTTGGCGATGACCTTACCAAAGTTGAGCACGCAGATACCCTCGCAAATATTCATGACGAGCGACATATCGTGCTCGATAAGCATGATGGCAATGCCAAAGGTGTCGCGAATCTTGACGATGTTCTCCATGAGTTCCGCGGTCTCGGACGGGTTCATGCCGGCGGCAGGCTCGTCGAGCAGCAGCAGTTTGGGGTTGGTGGCAAGCGCGCGGACGATCTCCAGACGACGCTGGGCGCCGTAAGGCAGTGAGCCGGCCTGCTCGTTTGCCAGATGCTCCATATCAAAGATGGACAGCAGCTCCATGGCGCGCTCGTGGGCGGCCTTCTCGTGCTTCCAATACGTCGGCAGGCGCAGCACGCCCTCAAAGCCGGAGTAACGCTCCTGGTTATGCAGGCCGACCTTAACGTTATCCTCCACCGTCATGGTGTTGAACAGGCGAATGTTCTGGAATGTACGGGCAATACCCATGCGGTTGACCTGATAGACCGACTTGCCCGAGGTATCCTCGCCGTCGAGCAGGATGGTGCCGTGCGTGGGCTGGTACACCTTGGTGAGCAGGTTGAAGACCGTGGTCTTACCGGCACCGTTGGGACCAATCAGACCGGCGATCTCGGTCTTGCCGATAGTCAGGCTAAAGTCGTCGACTGCCTTAAGACCACCGAACTCAATGCCCAGGTGGATGCACTCGAGTGCCGGGCGCTCGCCCAGGTCGCGATCGGGAACGATGGCACCAGAAGGATACGGGACCATCTTGCCCTTCTTGAACTCAAATTTACTGGGCATCGGCTGCCACCTCCTTCTTGGAAGCAAAGCGATCCTTGACGCGACCGAAGAACGCCTTGAGCTGCGGGTTGTTGGTAAAAATCATGACCAGGATCAGCACGATGGCGTAGATGAGCATGCGGTAGTCCGAGAACTGACGGAGCAGCTCGGGAAGCACCGTGAGCAGCGCCGCCGCGATGACAGAGCCGCGCATATTGCCCAGACCGCCCAGGACCACGAACACCAGGATAAGAATGGACGTGTTGAAGTCGAACTTGGTGGCGGAGAGCTGCGAGAAGTTACCGCCGAAGAGGGCTCCGGCAGCACCGGCGAGGGCAGCAGAAACCACGAAGGCGATCATGCGGTACTGGGTGACGGAGATGCCCACGGACTCGGCTGCAATCTTGTTATCGCGCACGGCCATAATGGCACGGCCGGTACGGCTGCGAACCAGGTTGAGCACGATCACGAGTGCGACCATGACCAGGATGGCGCCGGCGAGGAAGGTCGAGTACGTCGACACGCCCGAGGCGCCCTGGGCGCCCTTGATGATGGCGGTGCCGTCCTCGAGCAGGTGCAGGTCGTCAATCGTAGAGTTGCCCGTGATGTTAAAGATCACGTGCAGGCCGCGGGAGTCGACGCCCACAATGAGGCAGGTGACGATCTCTTTGATGATCTCACCAAAGGCCAGCGTCACGATAGCCAGGTAATCGCCGCTCAGGCGAAGGACCGGGATGCCGATCAAGAAGCCCAGGATGGCGGCAGCGATAGCGCCGACCACGATGCTGATGACAAGACGTATTGGATCGGAGGGAACGGCGCTCTCCAGCGCGACGGCGGTGACGATGCCCGTATAGGCGCCGACGCTCATAAAGCCCGCGTGGCCCAGCGACAAGTCGCCCGCGATGCCGACGACGAGGTTAAGGGAGATGGCCATGACAATATAGGCCGTGATGGGAACCAGCTGACCGGCGATCATGCGCGGAATCATGTGGTTAGACTGCATAAAGAACACGATGGCGAACGCCACAAGGCACATGGCGTACGTAACAAAGTCGTGACGCGTCTGCTTGTCTTTAAGAAACTTCATAACGCTCACCTACACCTTCTCGGGGACGTACTTGCCCAAGAGGCCGGCAGGCTTGACGAGCAGGACGATGATCAAAACACCAAAGACGATGGAGTTGGCAAGGCTCGTGGAAATGTAAGCCTGCGCCATCGCCTCGATAATGCCGATGAGAATGCCGCCGACAAAGGCGCCGGGGATGGAGCCGATGCCGCCGAAAACGGCAGCGTCGAAGGCCTTGATGCCAGGCATGGCGCCCGTGGTGGGCTGCAGGACCGGCGAGTAGGAGCACAGGAGCACACCGGCGATGGCAGCAAGGGCGGAGCCGATGGCGAACGTCATCGAGATGGTGCGGTTGACGTTGATGCCCATGAGCTGAGCGGCGGCCTTGTCCTCGGACACGGCGCGCATGGCCTTGCCCATCTTGGTCTTACCTGTAAAGAGCATCAAACCGGCCATGATAACTAAGCAGGCGACGATGGTGACGAGCGAGACGGCGCTCACGTTGAACTTGGCCAAGAACTCCGGCACCGGGAAGGCGACGAGCGAAGTGAAGTTCTTGGGCGTGGCGCCCCACAGAAGCTGTGCGGCATTCTGCAGGAAGTAGGACACGCCGATAGCCGTGATCAGAACGGCCAGCGGGCCCGCCTGACGCAGCGGCTTGTATGCCAGACCCTCGATGAGAACACCGAGAACGGTACAGACCACACAAGAAAAAAATACAGATACCCAGCCCGGAAGGCCGAGATACGACGTGGCACAGAACGAGACATAGGCACCGACCATGATGACGTCGCCGTGAGCGAAGTTCAGCATCTTGGCGATACCGTAGACCATGGTGTAACCCAACGCGATGATGGCGTAGACGCTGCCCATGGACAGGCCGTTGACCAGGTATTGGATAAAGACCGTCATGTTCCACATCCCCCTTTCGAATAGGTTTCCAGTTGATGTATGAAACAGGGACGTTACATCGTCCCTAGATACCAAGCAAGCAGGGAAGGCCAAAACCTCCCCTGCTTGGGATCAAAACCGCTCTATGTAAGGCGGCCAATTAGGCCTGTACGTACTTGCCGTCGGTGATGACGTAAGCCGTGGGCTCCTTCTGGACCTGGCCCTTATCGTTCCAGGTAAGCTTGCCGGTCAGACCGTCAACGGTAATCTTGAGCATAGCCTTGGACAGCTTCTCGGCGGCCTCGGTCGGGTCGGCGTCGACACCAAGACCGGCCTCCTTGACGGCCTCGGCCACCGCGTGCACGCCGTCGTAGGCGTCGGCGGCAAACTGGTCGGGGGTATCGCCGTACTTATCCTTGTAAGCGTTAACGAAGTCGGCGTTCTTCTCGTCGTCGGCGGAGAACGGGGTCATGAGCAGCAGACCCTCGGCAAGAGAGGTATCGAAGCCCTCAACGCCCAGGATGCCGTCCATGCCGTCGCAGCCCATCATCTTGACGTCGTAGCCCATGTCCTTGGCGTTCTTGAGCAGGACGGACGCCGGCGTGTAGTAGATCGGCGCAAAGATCATGGTGGCGCCGGCCTGCTTGGCCTTAGTCAGCTGGTTGGTAAAGCTCGTGGCGGAGTCGTCCTTAAAGGTCTCCTCGTCAACAATCTCGAGCTTGGACTCAGCGGCCTGGGCCTTAAAGGAATCTGCGATGCCCGAAGAATAGGCGTCGCCGGAGTTATAGAACAGCACGAACTTCTCGTCCGGATACTTCTGGGCCAGGAACTTGGCAGCGTTGACACCCTGGTTGGGGTCGGTAAAGCAAACCTGGAAGACGCAATCCTTGCCGTCGGTGACGTCCTCGGAGGACGCGGACGGGGTGATCATGAACGTCTTGGGGTCGTTACCGCACTCGGCGGCAACGGCAACCGACGCACCCGTGGTGGTCGGGCCGACGAGGGCCTGCATGCCCCAGTCGAGCAGGGTGTTGAAGGCGTTGACGGCCTTCTCGCCGTCGGCCTGGTCATCCTCGGCCTTGCTGGCAAGCGGCAGCTCCTTGGTCGAGAAATCCTTACAGCCAAGCTCGACACCCTGGGTAACGGACTTGCCGTAGGACGCGTTGGCGCCGGTCAGCGGGCCGATGGTGCCGATCTTAAACGAAGCGTCGCTCGAAGCGGAACCGCTGTCGCCGCCGTTGGAGGAGCAGCCAGCTAGAATGGACATCGCCCCCAGACCTGCTGCGCTCGCGATAACGCTCCTGCGATTCATAACAGGGTTCAATGACTTACCGGTGAGGCTCGACATGCGGCTCTCCTCTCAAATCTCGTCGGGTTTCGGTTACCCGACAGGCCATCCTTCGCCGTGTTCGGCGTTCGCAAAATAGTAGACGCTTTAGTTGAGAAAAGTGGCGATTATTTCAACTTTTCTTTTGTTTTGCCCATTTATCCATAATTCTGCGTATTCCTGTCGGTTTATGCAGTTTAGCCACTTTATTGTGTGAAAGTAATGTTTCCGTTCTGTTACAGGCGTCCTTGCCCTGAATAAAACGGCCCCACCGGTCTCGTTATATGCACTTAGGCGGCGATGTACTTGCCATCCTGAATCACATAGGCCGTAGCGGGCTTTTCGACCTGGCCCTTGTCATTCCACGCCGACGAGCGCCTGCATGCCCCAGTCGCACAGGGCAAACCTTATGGTGCAAACGTTGACAGTTTGTTACGGAGTTTCGTTTGTAGCGAGCATGTTTCCAATGTTTCCGCAGCGTTTCGGGGGTGCCGTTTTGTGCGACTCCTGTTGCCTGGCGAGCACGCGCCCTCGGTTCACGCTAGAATGCACTCAACCTTTAAGCGGTTAATCCATCCATAAGATGCACGAAGGAGCTATCTATGAGCGAACCCCTGCGCACCGTGAACGTCGGCCTCATCGGTCTGGGAACCGTCGGCGGCGGCGTGGCCCGTCTGATCAAGAGCCACCACGATGAGTACCTGGCAGCCTACGGCATCGACCTTAAGCTGACCCGCGCCTGCGCGCTTGCTTGGGAGCAGGCCGAGGCAGCCGGTATTGGGCGTGAGGCCTTTACAAGCGACTGGCACGATGTCGTCACCGACCCCGCCGTCGACATCGTCGTCGAGCTGATCGGCGGCGAGCATCCCGCAACCGAGATCTTTACCACCGCCTTCGAGAACGGCAAGCACGTCGTCTCTGCCAACAAGGCCCTGCTGGGCCGTCATGTCGAGACGCTCGCCGAGAAGGCGCGCGCATGCGGCGTGCAGATTAAGTGCGAGGCCAGCTGCGGCGGTGGCATCCCCATCGTGAGCACGCTCGAGCACGACTTGGTGGGCAACAAAATCCTGACCATCGCCGGCATTCTCAACGGCACCACCAACTACATCCTGTCGCGCATGGACGCCGAGGGCGCCGATTACGCCGACGTGCTTGCGGACGCGCAGGCCAAGGGCTATGCCGAGGCCGACCCGTCCGCCGACGTCGACGGCTTCGACGCCGCCAGCAAGACGGCGATCCTCGCCTCCATCGGCTTTGGCACCCGCGTTACCACCGACGATGTGTACCAGCAGGGTATCCGTACCATCGGCGCTGAGGACATCGCCCAGGCCCGCGAGCTCGGCTACACCATTAAGCTGCTTGGCATCGCCCGCAACACCGACGCCGGCGTCGACGTCCGCGTGCATCCCACGCTGATCCCCGCCGACCACATGCTTGCCAAGGTCAACGGCGCCATGAACGCTGTCTACGTGGTAGGCGACGCCGTGGGCGAGACCATGTTCTACGGTGCCGGCGCAGGCTCCTTCCCCACCGCGAGCGCCGTCGTGGGCGATATCCTGTCGCTCTCCGAGCAGATCAGCCGCGGCGTGGCTCCGCTGCCCGAGATTGAGCCCTATGGCCACAACCTCGCCTTTAAGCCCATGGACGAACTCCAGACCAAGTACTATGTGCGCCTGAAGGTCGCCGACCGCGTGGGTGCCCTGTCCGAGACGGTCGACATCTTTGCCAAGCACAACATCTCGATCTCGCTCATCAACCAGGTCGAGGACGGCAAGTCGGGCGTCAGCGATGCCTGCTCGGTCATCTTCCTGACGCACCGCGCGCTCGAGAAGGACGTCCAGGCTGCCGCCGCCGAGCTTGCCAGCGTCGACTGCGTGGCCGAAGTCGCCAACGTCCTGCGCATCGAGGACGTCGAGGCCTGGACCGAAGGCGTCATGGCCAACTAGCCCGATTCTCGGCAAATCAAATAACGCATGAGGGGCTCCCGTCCGATTGGATGGGAGCCCCTTTTAGTTACATCTTTTGCACGAAGTGGTCGACTAACGTTTGAACAACTTGACCGTTCGTCAACAACCGTGGATACCGTTTGCCGATATGCGACGGCAGCTGTAATTTGCCGCCGCTATGCTGTGCCGTGTATGTCCGCCCGCGATGAGAGGAAGCACCATGTTGCTCGAGGGCAAGAAAGCAATCATCACCGGAGGCACGCGCGGTATCGGCTATGCGATCGCCTGCCGTTTTATCGAGGAGGGCGCTGCCGTCACCGTCTTTGGCTCGCGTCAGGAGACTGCCGACGCCGCCGTTGAAAAGCTAGCCGCAGCCTATCCCGAGGCCAAGGTCTGGGGCCGCACCTGCGACCTCACCTCGCTCGAGGCCGTAACCGAGGCCTTTACCGAGGCAGCCGCCGACATGGGTGGCCTGGACACGGTCGTTAACAACGCCGGCATCTCCCAGCGCTCGCCCCTTTTGGACTACACGGCCGAGGAGTTCGCCAAAGTCATGGACCTCAACGTCGTCGCCGTCTTTAACGGCCACCAGGCTGCCGCCAAGATCATGACCGAGGCCGGCCACGGCGGCACCATCACCACCACGAGCTCGATGGTCGCCAAGTACGGTCAACCCTCTGGCGTCGGCTACCCCACGTCCAAGTTTGCCGTCAACGGCATGGTCCAGTCGCTCTCGCGCGAGCTCGCCCCCATGGGTATTCGCGTCAACGCCGTCGCCCCAGGCGTAACCAAGACCGACATGGTCGCCAACCTGCCCGAAGAGGTCATCAAGCCCATCATCGCCACCATCCCGCTCGGCCGCATGGGCGAGCCCGAGGACGTCGCCAACGCCTTCGTTTTCCTAGCGAGCGACATGTCATCCTATGTCACGGGCGCCGTGCTCCCCGTCGACGGAGCCGCCCGCTCCTAAGGGGCCACAAGCCTCAGCTCCCAGCCTCAATATAGTCCAACAAAGAAGGCGCGCCGTCTGCATCAACTGCAGGCAGCGCGCCTTCTTCTGTTATGAAAGGGAAACTATGTCCCAGTATTTCGGATCAGAACGGGGCACGGTTTCCCCCAGGACCTCCTTGCGGAAACTGCGTCCCGTTTTGAACGCAGATTCTGGGAAGTGGTTTCCGCAACGGGTCTCTCGCGGAAAGCGCGTCCCACTCTGGACGCCCATTCCGGGACACCGTTTCCCAACGGCCCCTGTTTCGGAAACCACATCCCGTTTCGAGCCTTCAAAGCGTGACGCGACTCCCTTGAGAGACTATCGACTACTTACCGTCGTCGTCCTGGGCTTCATCGCGCGCGTAGAGCTCCAGCATGCGGCGGCGGTATTCGCGCACGGCGAGCTTGGCGCGCTCCAGGCGGCGGCGCTCACGCGGAGTCAGCTTGGACGGGTCGATCTCGTCGCCATAGGTCTTCTCGGCCAGCAAATGAGCGGCGTCCACGATACGGGCATCGATGTGCCCGTTTGCCGCCTCGGTCGAGAGGCGGTCGGCAATGGAATCAAGGGTAGGTATGCCGTCGAGCGAACGCCCATGGCCATGCGAGGTCAAAAGCTCATGCTCGCGTGCGAGCAGGCTCGCCAAATCGTGATGGGCGCGCAGAATGTCGAGCGCATCGGATGGATGCTCGGCAACCTCTGCCACGGCAGCGACCGGTGCAGCGTCGACCACGCGGTAGAAGAGCTGCGCGAGCAGCGGCATCAAGAACACCGTGATGGCACCGGCGGCAACCATGACCGACGCAATATCTTGCGACAGCGCGCCCGCGTTGACGGCCACGCTCGTTACGGCAACGATGATCGGCAGCGCCGTGGTGCAGTACAGGGCCACGGTAATGCGACCATACGCCGACACATCTCGCGTCGCAGGGCAAATGCTCATAGAGACGAGGATGGGCACGGCGCGAATAATCAACAACGCCACGATAAAGCCCGCGAGCAAGCCCGGGCGCGATGCCACGGCCGTCAGGTCGATCTTTGCGCCCGATACGGTAAAGAACACCGGAATCAAAAAGCCGTAGGCCAGGCCGTCGAGCTTGGTCTCCAGCGTATGGTTGCCCTCGGGGATGATGTAGCGCAAGACAAAGCCGGCGGCAAAAGAACCCAACACGATGTCGAGATCAAAGACGGCAGAGAACGCCACGAGCGTGACCAGGATGAGCACCGTCAGGCGCACGAAGGTCTGCGACGTGGTGTCGGCGCGTTCCTCGATAAACGCAAAGAAGCGGCTGCCGACGCGCTTGGAGCGGCTTGGGACCACGGCCAGCAACACGCAAACCACCGCAAACAAGCCAAGGATTACGAGCGTTTGGATGCCGGTGCGGGCAGACAGCAGCACCGACATGGCGAGCACGGGACCGAGCTCGCCCCAAGTGCCATACGCGAGAATCGAGTCGCCCACACGCGTGCCGGTGAGCGAGCGCTCGCGCATGATGGGCACGAGCGTGCCGAGCGCCGTAGAAGTGAGGGCAAGCGTCACGGCGATACCGTCGAAATGACTGACCGAGAACCACGGGGTAAAGCGCACGGCAAGCCAGGCGATACCAAACGTGACGACCCACGTCGCCAAGCCGTAGCGCCCCTCGACGCCCGTGATGCTCTTGGGGTCGATCTCAAAGCCGGCAAGCAGGAACAAAAAGGCCAGGCCCAGCTCGGACACAAGCGAGACCTCGGCATCTATATGGATGACGCCGAGCATATGCGGGCCCAGCACCGCGCCGAAGACGAGCAAAAAGACCGTTTCTGGAATGGGTTTTCCAGGAATCGCCGAGGCGATGAAGGGGCTTGCAAAGGCCACGAGCGCGATGATGGCGAGCGAAACAAATGCCATGTGATGCCTTTCTCTTGTTTGCGCTTCACTGTAGCACCCTCGCCGTCCTCAACGCGCCGCGAGCTGTCGTATCATAGTGAGGTTTACAAACATGTGGCTCAAGGCGACCGCGAGGCTTGCCCCGTAAACCGACCGCTGCCGCATACCGTACCGTACGCCCAACCGATCAGGAAGGCAGGAACCAATGGTCTCTCGTATCTACGTGGAGAAGAAACCCGGGTTCGACGTCGAGGCTCAGCAGCTCAAGGGCGAGCTGACCGAAATTCTCGGCATCAAGGGCATCGAGGCCCTGAGGATCATCAACCGCTACGACGTCGAGGGCATCGACGAGGAGCTTTTCCGCTCCTGCGTGCCGACCGTCTTTAGCGAGCCCCAGGTCGATGTGACCTACGACGAGCTCCCCGCAAGCGATGGCGCCGTCTTTGCCGTCGAATTCCTGCCTGGCCAGTTTGACCAGCGCGCCGACTCCGCCAGCGAGTGCGTGCAGCTCATCAGCCAGGGCGAGCGCCCCGCCGTGCGCTCCGCCAAGGTCTATATGATCTCGGGCGCTCTGGACGAAGCCGCCATCGAGTCCATCAAGCACTACGTGGTGAACCCCGTCGAGGCGCGCATCGCCTCGCTCGACCTGCCCGAGACGCTGTACATGGAGACTCCCGAGCCCCAGCCCGTCGAGGTGCTCGACGGCTTCCGCGAGCTCGACGAGGCCGGCCTTGCCGCCTTTATTTCCGATCGCGGCCTTGCCATGGACGAAGCGGATATCGCCTTCTGCCAGCAGTACTTCCGCGATGAGGATCGCGACCCCACCATCACCGAAATCCGCGTGATCGACACCTACTGGTCCGACCACTGCCGCCACACCACCTTCGGCACCGTCCTGGACGACGTGACGATCGATGATGCCGTGGTGCAGCAGGCCTTCGACCGATATATGGAGATGCGCCACGAACTCGGTCGCGACGCCAAGCCCGTCTGCCTCATGGACATGGGCACCATCGGCGCCAAGTACCTTAAGAAGACCGGCGTCATGACCGATGTCGACGAATCCGAGGAGATCAACGCCTGCACCGTCAAGGTGAAGGTCGATGTCGATGGCGAGGACCAGGACTGGCTGTTCCTGTTTAAGAACGAGACCCACAACCACCCGACCGAGATCGAGCCCTTCGGCGGTGCCGCCACCTGCGTGGGCGGCGCCATCCGCGACCCGCTCTCGGGCCGCAGCTACGTGTACCAGGCCATGCGTGTCACCGGCGCCGGCGACCCCACCGTCCCCGTGTCCGAGACGCTCGAGGGCAAGCTGCCGCAGCGTAAGCTCGTAACCACCGCCGCCGCCGGCTACTCCAGCTACGGCAACCAGATCGGCCTTGCCACCGGTCAGGTCAACGAGCTCTATCACCCCGGCTACGTGGCCAAGCGCATGGAGGTCGGCGCCGTCGTGGGCGCTACCCCGGCAAACCACGTGCGCCGCGAGTGCCCCGCCCCCACCGACAAGATCATCCTGCTGGGCGGCCGCACCGGCCGTGACGGCATCGGCGGTGCCACCGGCTCCTCCAAGACCCAGAACACCGAGTCCATCGAGACCTCGGGTGCTGAGGTCCAGAAGGGCAACGCCCCGGTCGAGCGCAAGCTGCAGCGTCTGTTCCGCCGCGGCGACGCCTGCCGTCTGATCAAGCGCTGCAACGACTTTGGCGCCGGCGGCGTCTCGGTTGCCGTGGGCGAACTTGCCGACGGCCTGTATGTCGACCTTGATACCGTGACCAAGAA
Source organism: Collinsella sp. (assembly GCA_018373675.1). Classification (GTDB taxonomy): domain Bacteria; phylum Actinomycetota; class Coriobacteriia; order Coriobacteriales; family Coriobacteriaceae; genus Collinsella. Next base: position 27,924 of record JAHAGQ010000013.1, read on the forward strand.
GTACGACGGCCTGGACGGCACCGAGCTCGCCATCTCCGAGTCCCAGGAGCGTATGGCCTGCGCCGTCGCCGACGGTGACGTCGAGGAGTTCATGGGCTACGCCGCCGAGGAGAACCTGGAGGCGACCGTTATCGCCGAGGTTACCGCCGAGCCGCGCATGCGCATGGCCTGGAACGGTGTCGCCATCGTCGACCTGTCCCGCGAGTTCCTCAACTCCAACGGTGCACCCAAGCACCAGGTCGCCCATGTGTGCGCCCGCAGCGTATGGCAGCCCAGCTGGGCCGGCACCACGCTTGCCGAGCGCATGACCTCGCTTGTCACCGACCTCAACGTTGCCTCCAACAAGGGCCTTTCCGAGCGCTTCGACTCCACCATCGGCGCCGCGACCGTGCTTATGCCTTTTGGCGGCAAGACGCAGCTCACCCCGAGCTCGGCCATGGTCGCCAAGTTCCCCGTGGACGGCGAGACCACCACGGCAAGCGCCATGGCATGGGGCTTCAACCCCTACCTGATGGAAGCCGACCAGTTTGCTGGCGCCTACCTGTCCGTGGTCGAGTCCATCGCCAAGCTCGTGGCTGCCGGCTTTGAGCACAAGCGCGCCTATCTCTCCTTCCAGGAGTACTTCGAGCGTCTGCGCACCGAGGCCGAGCGCTGGGGCAAGCCCACGGCAGCCGTCCTGGGCGCCCTCATGGCCCAAGTCGACCTGGGTGCCGGCGCCATCGGTGGCAAGGATTCCATGAGCGGCTCGTTTGAGGACGAGGCCGGCGAGCTCAACGTTCCGCCGACTCTAATCAGCTTCGCTGTGGCCGTGGGCCGCGCGGCGCGCGCCGTCTCCCCTGAGTTCAAGGGCCTGACGCACCGCGTCGTGCGCATCGCCCCCGCCACCTATGGCGAGGACTACCGTCCCGACGCCCAGCAGCTGCTCGCCGCGTTTGACGCCGTCGAGGCGCTCACCGCCACCGGCGATGCACTGGCCGTCTCCACGCCCGGCTACGGCTGCGGCGCCGAGAGCCTCTTTAAGATGTGCGTCGGTAACCAGATCGGTATCGAGCTTGCCGAGGATGTAGACGTGGAGAGCCTCTTCACCCCGCTTTACGGCAGCTTTATCGTCGAGCTCGCCGAGGATGCCGAGCTGCCCGAGGTCGCCGACGGCGTTGTCGTCGAGCCCCTGGGCACCACCGTCGAGGGCTATGTCATCGACACCGGCTCCGAGGTCATCGAGCTCGCCGAGCTCCAGGAGGCCTGGGAGAGCGGCATCGAGGGCGTCTTCGCCTACCGCAGCGCCGGCGAGACCCCCGAGGTCGAGACCATCGACTTCCGCGCCAAGGACATCCACGTGTACGGCGGCGCCAAGATCGCCCGCCCGCGCGTGATCATCCCCGTGTTCCCCGGCAACAACTGCGAGTACGACAGCGCCCGCGCCTTCCGTGCCGCCGGTGCCGAGGCCGACACCTTCGTGATCAACAACCTCACGCCTGAGGCCGTCGCCGAGAGCACCCACGAGCTTGCCCGCCGCATCCGTGCAAGCCAGATCGTCATGATCCCCGGCGGCTTCTCGGGCGGCGACGAGCCCGACGGCTCTGCCAAGTTCATCACGGCGTTCTTCCGCGCTCCCGAGGTCACCGAGGCAGTCCGCGACCTGCTCAAGGCCCGCGATGGCCTGATGCTGGGCATCTGCAACGGCTTCCAGGCCCTGATCAAGCTCGGCCTGGTGCCCTACGGCGACATCGTCGACGCCACGCCCGATGCGCCCACGTTGACGTTCAACACCATCGGTCGCCACCAGAGCCGTCTGGTGCGCACCCGCATCTCGTCCAACTTGTCCCCGTGGCTGTCGCAGTGCAGCCTGGACGACCCCTACACCGTCGCCATCAGCCACGGCGAGGGCCGCTTTGTCGCCAATGACGAAGTGCTCGCCCAGCTGATCGCCAACGGCCAGGTCGCCACGCAGTACGTGGGCGAGAACGGCAAGCCCAGCATGGACCTTTCCGTCAACCCCAACGGCTCCGCACTCGCCATCGAGGGCATCACGAGCCCCGACGGCCGCGTCCTGGGCAAGATGGGCCATGCCGAGCGTCGCGGCGACAACCTGTACCGCAACGTGCCCGAGCATGTCCCCGGCGATAAGTTCATGCCGATCTTTGAGAGCGGCGTGGCCTACTTCGCTTAAACCTTTCCCATCGGGTACAATCCCTTCGGGTAACAACACCCGCCACCGGCACATCCGGTGGCGGGTTCTTTTTTGCTTCGCGCATGTAGGAAGGACATCATGGAAAGCCGCAAGCCGTATCTCGCCACCCTGCCCGGACTCATCCTGGGCTGCCTCGTCTGCTGTGCACTCTGGGGATCGGCCTTTCCCTGTATCAAGATCGGTTACGCACTCTTTGGTATCCCAGCGCACGATAGCGCCTCGCAGCTGCTCTTTGCGGGCTTGCGCTTCACGCTTGCCGGCGCCCTGGTTATCGTTGGGATGAGTGCGGCCCAACGCCGCCCCCTCATTCCGCAGGCTCGCGATATCAAGCCCATCTTTGTCTTGTCGCTCTTCCAGACTATCGGGCAGTACTTCTTTTTCTATCTGGGCCTCTCGCGCGCCAGCGCCATGTCGAGCTCCATCATCGAGGCCAGCGCCAACTTCCTCGCAATCCTCTTTGCCGCCCTGGCGTTTCGCACCGAGAAGCTCAATACGGCCAAGGTGCTTGGCTGTGCGCTGGGCTTTGCCGGCGTCGCTCTCGTCAACCTTTCGGGCGCGGATGGCACCTTTGGCTTCAGGCTCGATGGCGAGGGCTTTATCCTAGCCTCCACCGTCGCGGGTGCCCTTTCGACCTGCCTGATTGGCATCTTCTCGCGCGAGCACGACGGCGTCTTGCTTGCCGGGTGGCAGTTCTTGGTCGGCGGCCTTGTCCTCACCGCCATCGGCTTTTTGATGGGTGGCGCGCTCTCCCCCACGGCGATTGCCCCCGCCATCGCGCTCATCATCTACATGGCGCTTATCTCCGCGGTCGCCTACTCGCTGTGGTCGCGCCTGCTTGCCGTCAACCCCGTCAGCCGCGTCTCGGTCTTTGGGTTTATGAACCCCGTCTTTGGTGTGCTGCTGAGCGCGCTGCTGCTCGGCGAAGGCGCGGGCACGAGCCCCGTTACCGTCATCGTTGCCCTGTTGTTGGTCTGCGGCGGCATCATCATCGTCAACAAACCCAAAAAAGCCTAGCGAGCTCACCTTTTTAGGGAGGGCATTCGCATACTTTAGCTTAATGGAGCGCACTGGTTCTCGTTGATTTCGTACCGAGTCGCGGCGGCAGACGCCCGTCTTGCCGCACCGCGCCTGGGCATTATGGCCGGTGGCCCCCCACAAACGCAAAAGGGGCGCACGACCAAACACGGTCGTATGCCCCTTTTCTAGCGTATTTGTACGCCGGCTTTCTTTTTCTCGGCCTTGACGCGATAGAGCTCCGCATCGGCAGCGCGAAGTAAGTCTTGCCAGGTATCAACACTATCGCCGACCCGCGCGCAACCGATGGACATCCGCAATGCATACGGCACCTCGGCATGCGCGAGCTCGTCGTTGATTGTCGCGCACAGATGCATGATATCCTGTTCCGCCGCTGCCTTTTGGAGCACCACGAACTCATCGCCACCATAACGCGCGATAAAGCCACCAGACGCCGAGCAGACTTCTTTGAGCGCAGCGGATATGACCTGAAGAGCATGGTCGCCCTCCACATGTCCATAGCGATCGTTAATCTGCTTAAAGCCGTCAGCGTCCATCATAAGCAGATATACATCTTCGGCCTGATCCACATTTGAAAAGAGCGACAGCATATAGGTCTCAAAACGGTTGCGGTTGTTGAGTCCAGTCAACGGGTCAGTCGAGATCAGTTGCTCCTGGCAGATGATATAGAGCAGCAACATGCTAATCATTATGCCGACACAAAGGCCAGGCACCGAGTATACGATCTGAAAGGTACCGCCCACCAGAGCGGGAACCGCAAAAAAGGCGAGGGTGCGATAAATGGCCTTCTTTTGCAGGCTTTCGACTTTTCGAGTCTGAATAAAGGCATGCAAGGACGTATATATGACGTAGCAGTAGCTAACGATAGGCTGAATCATATAAAGCGCTCCGCGACGATATACGCCCCGCGCATCGATATAGAACATAGCGTGCGTCCAGTAGCTGGTAAATGCCAGAACGACCACCAATGCGGTTGGCAACGTTAAAAGTACCACCCTATAGGGCGTGGTCAGGAGCCGTGAGCCCTGCATCGTCTCGGAATAGAAAAACCAAATGAGGCACGCGATGGCGAACAGCGAAAACGAAACCGCGTTGGAAATCCAGTTGGCCGTGATGCCTACAGGAGTGCTCACGCCGTCCGAGAGCGTCCAGATCATATCGAAGAAAATGTAGGCAGCAGACGTGTAGCCCAGCATGCTAAACAAAAGCTGCTGGGTGCTCGAGAACAGGGAGCGACGGCTTCGTACGGCAAGCCCGATAAGAACAATCATGCACAGCAGGAATATCTCGATCTTGAGTGCCTTTACCACTAGACGCCCTCCCTTCAATATCCAAGTGGCCAGAATCGCCCAATTCGAATCTGGGCAACAAACACCCCCTACTCCGCAGGGGTAAGGGGAATAATAGCAGAGCGCCCGAACGTCACTGCAAGACAGCTCTCGTTCGGGCGCTCAAACGGCGCGAGTTGCACGCCGGAATCATTGATGGGTATCGATTGCTACTCGCCATCGATGTCGGTCGCGACAGCCTCTTCGATGGCCTCGACACCGGCAGGCGACAGGTCTTCCTTGCTCTGGCAGAACTTCTTATCGACCCAGCCGGTCAGAATCGGGGCCATGATTGCCGTGATGATGACGGCAGTGGCGATCTGCGCATACGCGGTGGGCGCAAGCTCGGCATAGCGCGGAGCGACCTCGGCGAGGGCGACCGGCGTGGTCATGGCCGTGCCGGCAATGGTGGAACATGCCACAGCCGCCTTACCATTGCCGCCACACAGGCGCTCGAAGGCAAAGGTAATGGGACCGACGATAAAGAGCGTGATGAGGCCCAGCAGGATGCCCGAAATGCCACCGGCGATGAAGCTCGAAAGGCTCATGGACGCACCGAGCTGAAAACCAATTACAGCGATCGCGGGATTGGCGCCGGGAACCAGCAGGTTCTTGATAAACGGGAACAAGTTGCCCAGGACCATGCCGATAACAAGCGGCAGGATGGATCCGATGATGGTGCCGACGGGGATGTTGGCGAGACCCGAAACACCAAGGATGATCATCGTGACGGCGGGGCCGGCCGTAAAGAACAGGATACCGACAGCGCCCTGCTCGGACTCATCGCCGAACTCGCCCATGATGCCCGTATAGAGCGCCATGTTGCAAAACGTAATGCCGCCGATGATGGAAACCGAGCTCAGGCCTAAAAAGTTATCGTTAAAGAAGTACGCGACACCCAGACCCAGCGCGGCTGCCACTACAAGCTTAGGAATCAGCACGACGATGCCGGTCTTGATGGCGCCCGGCGTGGACTTAAAGCTGATGCCGGCGCCCACGAACAGCAAGATCGCGGCAACGATGGTGTTGGAGCCGCCGCGGCAGGCAGCCTTAAAGAAGCCGCCGACCTCAAAGACCTGCGGGCAGAAGGTATTGAGCAAAAGGCCGACGATCATCGGATAGATCATGATGTCGCCCGGGATGCGCGGTACCTTGAATTTCTTTTGCTCGCTGGCGGTCGCTTCCTGTGCCATGAAACCCCCATTTCCGCTGACGCAGAACAAAAGCCCACGTCACGCTTTGCTACAGTAAAGTTTGACCATGGTACCAGAAGAAGCAGACCGCCTCGGTGAGAAATTCGATTCGTTAGGCCGGGACGATAACGCGTCCTGCTCCTATACGAGGCTCAAAACGATATAGAACACGATGCCCGAAACGCAGCACCACAACATCGACTTTGTCTTGATTGCCACCGCCACGACGCCGGTGGCCGCAATCCAGGGAACCAAGGCAGGCCAGAGTCCCGCGTCGAACGCGCCGGGGTTCACCAAGTCGTTGGCGACCAGCGCGGCAAAGGCAGCGGGCGGGATATAGCCCAGGGCCTCGGTAATGCGGGGCGACAGGGTCCGCCCGCGCAAGGCGAACGCCGGCGCGATGCGAAAGAACGCGATAGCAGCCCACGACGACAGCCATAGAACCAAGAACTCGTTAGCGGGCATCGCGGGCACCTCTTCCGTCAAATACAGCATCGCACGCCAGCGCAATGGCAATGCCGACCACGACGCTTGCCGGCACGGCAATATTCGCGAGGCCCAAGAACTTGCATACGGCGACGGACACCGCGCCCGAAACCGCCGCGACAACGTTACCGCGCGACAGCCGCTGCGAAAAGAGCAGGCAGATAAAGAGCGAGGTGCAGACAAAGGCTGCAATGGCGGTGGGAACATCGACAACGGCGCCGACGATGGCGCCCATCGTACACGAAACGCCCCATGTTGCGATGAGGATCACGTTGAGCACAAAGGACTCGCGCGGGCCCCAATCCTCCCCTTCAACCAACTTGGCAAGCGAGATGCCATATGCCTCCTCGGTAAGTGTCGCGGCAACAGCCAGCGTCTGACGCTTCGAGGCACCCCTCAGATGCGGTGCGATCGATGCCGAGTAAAGCGCAAAACGCGAGGAGATGGCGGCAACGCTCGCGACGATCGATGCTGCAGGCACACCCGCCAGCCACAGGTTGCAGATCATAAACTGGCCGCTGCCCGTCACAAACGTACTGCTTAGAGCAAAGACCATCCAGGGCTCCATTCCCGTCTGCCCCATGATCATTCCGCACGGCGCGCCTATTGCAACATAGGTAAGCATCACTGGCCAGACGGTTCTAACGATTTTGAGCACCATACGTTTCTCATCCTGACAAGGTCTCCGAGCCGCATGTAGCGACACGGCAGAATCATCATCCGGCAGCAACCGAGTTCACCTACAATTGCCACCGGATCGAAAGACACAGCTTTTTAGGAAGTCATTATGACAGCTATCGATCGAGACCGGGCGCGCGCGGCCTTCAAAAGCTACACCGATGCCTACGACGCCACCAACCCACGCATCGCGCTCAAAATCGAGCATACGTACCACGTGGCCGAGGCATGCGATGCCGTAGCGCGCGAGCAGGGCTGGTCGTCAGAAGATATTGACCTGGCGTGGCTTTGCGGCCTGCTACACGATATGGGCCGCTTTGAGCAGCTGCGACGCTGGGACACCTTTAAGGACGCCGAGAGCATGAGCCATGCGGCGCTGGGCATCGAGGTCCTCTTTGGCGAGAATCCCACCGATGCACCCGCCGTAACGAGCATTCGCGACTTTATCGATGACCCGGCAGAAGATGAGCTCATCCGAGCGAGCATTGCCTATCACAGCGATTTCCGTCTACCCGCGCAGCTCGACGAGCGCACGCGGAGCTTCTGCGATATCGTGCGCGATGGCGACAAGATCGACATTATGCGCGCCATCGCCGACAGCACTGTCGACACTATCCTCAAGGTGGACGAGAAGACGTTTCTCGGCAGCCGTTTCTCGTCGCCGACACTTGCCGCCTTTGACGAGCACCGCTGCGTCGCACGCGATGAACGCGACGAGCCCGCAGACTACCTGGTGGGACTCATCTGCTTTATGTTTGAGCTCGTCTATCCAGCGAGCCGCGCGCTGGCGCGCGAGCAGGGCGATATCTACCGCCTGCTCGACGCGCCTTTTGGCATCACGCGGCCCTTTACCGACCCCGCCACGCAGGCAACTTGGAGCCGCCTTAAGGACGAGATGCGCGACTGGCTGGCGCGCGCCTAGCGCTCAAGCTGAGCCAGCAGCTCCTCGACGACCTCGACGGCATCGCCGACAACCTTGTACTGGGCAGTACCAAAAATGGGGGCATCCGGGTCCTCGTTGATGGCGATAATGCACTCAGCCCCACCGATGCCGGCAAGATGCTGGATGGCGCCCGAAACACCGATACTCACGAGAAGCTTGGGCGAAACCGATACGCCCGTCTGGCCAATCTGATGGCGATACTCCAACCAGCCGGCCTCCACGACAGGTCGCGTGCAGCCAAGCTCGGCTCCCAGAGCCTCGGCGAGCCTTCGCATCAGCGGCAGATTTTTCTTGGAACCAATGCCGCGACCCACCACGACCAGGCGCTCGGCATCGGCGATCGAAGCCTGCTGTCCCCACTCCTCGGCGGGAATCGAGATCTCGACACGAGCCTTAGCATCATCCGCAAGTGATATCTGGGTGATCGTGCCGGAGCGGCCGTAGTCAAAGTCGGGCGCCATAAAGATACCGGAGCGCACCGTTGCCATCTGCGGACGGTGGTTGGGGCAAATGATGGTGGCCATCAAGTTGCCGCCAAACGCCGGGCGCGTCTGCTGCAGTAGGCCCGTCTCCGCATCCATCGAAAGCACGGTGCAGTCGGCCGTAAGACCCGTCTGCAAACGCACGGCAACGCCGGGTGCCAGCTCGCGGCCAAACGCAGTCGCGCCGTACAGAATTGCCTCGGGTTTGCGTTCGGCTACCAAATCGCAGATCAAGTGGGCGTAGACCTCCGCATCGTTTTGGCGCAGACGCTCGTCGCGACAGGCCAGGACTTCGTCGGCGCCCGCGCAAACCAGATGTTCCAGGTCCCCGAGCGAGCCCTCGGGGCTCATGCCGACCAGTGCCACCAGACGGCAGCCGCGAGCATCGGCAAGCTCGCGCCCCTTGCCCATGAGCTCGTAGGCCACGGGAGCCACGGCGTCGTGCTCGTCAGTCTGCACGAAGACCCAAATGTCTCGATATGCATCAAGGTCCACCGCACCAGCGGCCTCGTCACGCTCGATCGAGATAGCGTTGACGGGGCAGGCGTCGACACATCCGCCGCATAGGATGCAGCCGTCGGTTACGCGGGCGCAACGGTTGGGCCGCTCGCCTTCCACTACGATGCCGCCCGAGGCACAGGCGCGAACGCAGCGACCGCAGCCGATACAGGCTTCGCTATCGATAATCAGTCCGCTCATCTATGCCATCCCCTCGATAATCTTGGCAAGTTTTACCGCCTGCTCGGACGCCGTTCCCTCAACGGCCTCGCACGTTTGATCACGGTCGGGCACAAACGAGCGCACGACCTGCGTCGGTGATCCGGCAAGGCCGCAACGCGAGGGATCGGCGTTCACGTCGGCGGCACTGACCACGCGCACGTCCGCCTCCTCTGCCGCGCGAATACCGGCAATACTCGGCATACGCAACTGGCCAATCTCCTTGGCGGTCGTCATCGCGCACGGCATCTCAAGGTACACCGTCTCCTCGCCGGCATCGCATCCGTGAACGAGCGCCAGCGAGCCACACGTCGTAAAGCCCGCGCTTTGCACGCAGCTCACGTCGGTCACGCAGGGGATCTCAAAGGCACCGGCAAGCTCGGGGCCGATCTGGGCCGTATCGCCGTCCACTGCCATCTTGCCGCAGATGAGCAGGTCGAAGTCCTCGTCGAGCGCCTCGATGCCGCACTTGAGGGCATAGGTGGTTGCCAGGGTATCGGCACCTGCAAAGGCGCGATCGGTCAGCAGCAGCGCGTCGTCGGCACCTCGAGCGATGCAGTCGCGCAGCAGCGACTCGGTCGCGGGGATGCCCATCGACACCACCGTTACGCGTACGTCCATGCCAAAGCCGATAAAGTCGTCTTTCAGCGCCAGCGCGCATTCCAAAGCGCTCGCATCAAAGGGATTAATGACCGCCTGCTTGCCATCGCGCACGGTGGTATTGGTCTTGGGGTCCATCTTGACCTCGGTGCTTCCCGGCACCGCCTTGACGCACACCACCATATGGAAATCGCTCATCTTCACGCACCCCCTTTCTGGACAAGCTCATCCAAGAGCTTCTCCGAAAACAGGTTGCCGCGACCCAGCTGCCCGTCGGGATCGAGCTGGAGCTTGAGCCGCGCCGACTCGACCATGGCCTCGTGACCGTACATCGTCTCTAAGAAGCCCGCCTTGATCTTGCCGACGCCGTGCTCGGCAGAAACGGCACCGCCCATAGCCGTTACCTCCGCAGCCCACTGGGCAAACAGCTCGCCACCGCGACGGTAGTCCTGCGCATCGCGCGGCAGGATGTTCACATGCAGATGGTTGTTACCGATGTGCCCCCAGGCAGCAGATTCAAGCCCGCTTTCGGCCAGTGTGCGGCGATAGAGGACCACGACATCGGCAAGGCGTGCATTGGGCACCGACATGTCCGAACCCAGTTTGGTGATGGTGGGATCCGTGCGGCGACGCTCGTCGATAAGCATATTGACGCTCTCGGGGACCGCATGGCGGAAGAACCGCTGGCACTCGCGATCAACCTCGGTGCGCGCGACCCATGTCGCATCGTCGCGGCCACCCGCAAACTCGAGCACCCATCCCAGGTGGTACAGTTCCTCGGTCGCCTGGGCCTCGTCATCGCAGTCGAGCTCCACGTACACACAGACCTTGGCCTCTTTGTCGAGCGCCGGCAGCGAGGCAAACGCCGTCGACTGCTCGCGCTGGCGACGTAGAATATCCAGGGCGCCAGCGTCGAAGTACTCGATGGCAGCCGCATGGGACAGGACGGGACGCACGGAATCGGTAAAGGACACGGCCTTGTCTTCGCTATCGAAAAAGCAGCTCACACCCCAAACGACCGCAGGCGCCGCCTGCAGGGCAATCTCGAGCTCGGTGATAACGCCGAGCGTGCCGCAAGCACCGATAAAGAGGTCGATGGCGTCCATTTCGTCCGCAACGAAATAGCCTGAGGCATTTTTTGTCTTGGGCATGGTATAGCCGGGAAGATCGAGCTCGAGCGTACGGCCCACTGCCGTCACGAGCGACAGGTGGCGGCCCTGGGCAAAAGCCTCGCCGCGCTGAAGCTCAAGCAAATCGCCATCAGCCAGCGCGACGTGGAGTCCCGTGATATGTGGGCGCATGGGACCGTAGGCGTAGCTGCGGGCACCAGAGGCGTTACATGCCGCCATGCCGCCCAGACAGGCAGATGCCTCGGTGGGATCGGTGGGAAAGAACTGCTCGGGGGCCTCTTGGAACTCCTCGTAGGCCTCAAGCGATGCCTGGTCCCAACCAGCAGTCGGCAGCACCTTCTTGCTCAGCTGCTTGCGCAGCTCCGAGAGCACAACGCCCGGCTCCACGCGCAGCAGAAATTGGCCTTGTTCATCGCGGCGAAGGCCCAAGTAGCGATTCATACGGGAAGTATTGAGGATATGCCCGCCGTGGGGCACGGCACCGGCGGCAAGGCCGGTTCGGGCGCCCTGAACCGTTACCGGGACACGCTCGGCATGGAGCTTTTCCAAAATGGCACGGACCTCGTCTTCCGTTGTCGGAAACGAGATGCTCGAGGCCTCGCCCGATGCGCGAGACTCATCGCGACCATACTCTTCGAACTCGTCGGTGAAGGGTTTGATGGTTGCAGACACGCGAACTCCCCTTTAGCTAACTACAGTGTTTGCAGGGAGATGTTACCGCATCGTTTCGTCGACGTGTTCGAGACCGTCTCCATAATTGGCGATTTTTACGTTCGTGCAATTCGGCGAGCGGCTTGATTTCCTCGGCAGACGATGCTTTTGACACATATGGCCCCGCCGTCGCCGACCGCGCGATTGTCGCTTGAAAAAAGTTGGAGTATTTTTTGCCGCCTTTTACCTGCGGAGACACCAATCCGTCAAGCATTTGGTCAGCAATTGGTCAAGTAGTGGCTGATACCGTCGGCATCGACAGCCAAAACCGACAGAAGTTTTGGCCCCAGAAGCAGGGAGGTTCCCATGGCATATTACTGGCCCCAGTACGGCATCGCCATCGAAGTCGACGACGATCCCCATCTCCTGCCTTTCGACGAAGAGGCATTCCCCGATACGACGGTCTACCACGTTACCACCGATGTGATCTGCGACCCCGAGTCGTTCTCGGCGCTCGCCCACCGCATCGCGCATATCCACGCCATCGAGCTCCCTCCCGACTTCGACGAGCTTGTCTACTCACGCCGCCTGATGCTTCATATGCTCTTTGGAGCGAACCCGTCCACCTTTGCGCGCATCTATACCGCCAAGGATGCCGCATGAGCGCGAAGAAGCCACCCCACTTTGCAGGCCCGGGTCGTCGCAAGAAGCTCATCGTTGCCTGCTTGGCCATCGTCTGTGCCCTTGTCGCCGTAGGACTATACGCTTGGCAGTCGCAGCCCGTACCCGAGGCGGGCGCTTCGGTTACGACGGCCGAGGGCAAAACGCGTCAGGAAATCCAAGATGAGCTCGACGCCATCGTCCGCGACAACATGATGACGATTTCGGTCGCACCGGTCGCTCAGCTGCAGGAGGACGGCAAGCTGCGCGTCAACGTGCAAAACGTCCAAGACAATAAATTTCCCCAGCGATTCCGCGTCATCCAAAACGACGAGACCATGTACGAATCCGGTGTGGTCGAGACTGGCAAGACAATCGAGACGTGCCCCGCCGGCGACATCAAAGAAGGCGAGGCGTATATCGAGATCCAGGCGCTTGACGCCAAGACCTATGACAGTCACGGCAACCCGACGCGCGTCAAGGTACGGGTTGAGCAAGCCGAGAACTAGCTTTTCCGGCCGACGCGACACCGCGCGCAATTCACCAGCATTCGTCCAATCATCGCGGGGACGGCCCCGCGGCGAATAGAAAGGAACGACCATGGACATCACCAGGAACATGAACGGAGCCAGAGCGCTCGTCGTGGGCGCAGGGCTCGCGCTCGCGCTCGCAATGGGCGCCGCCCCGACGCCAGCTATGGCAGCCGGGCGCGTTGGAACCACGAAGGTAATGGTCAGGACCGAGATCGACAACGTTGAGTTCAAAGTTCCGACGGTTATTCCCTTCGTCGCCAAGGCCGACGGCACGCTTCAGGGCCCCTCAGAAGACGCGACCACCATCGACAATCATTCGGCCTACGGCATCCATGTCACCAACATGAAGATCGATGCCATGAACACCTGGACCATTGCCGCCGACGCCAAGGCCGGAACCGCGCAGAACTCCATCGACTTTAAGGTCGGCCCCGACGGCGCACTCCAGAACGCCAGCGCCGCAATGCAGGGGACGGGCCTCGATCTTTCCAAGAATGCAGCCTTCGACATGGGCTACCAGGGCATTGCCGGCGGCACGGACAAAATCAAGCTCAAGACAAGCGGAAACGTCGCCCGCGTCACGCGCGACATCTTCCGCGTAACCGGCGAAGGCGATCAGGTTGCGACGATCACCTGGACGGTCGAGCCCGGTGCGCACACGGCATAAGGCCGTCGCCCTGGCCGCCGCCGTCAGCATCCTAGCGTTTGGGCCAGCCATGGCCTTTGCCCAGCAAGAACAGGCGCAGGCCGCCACGCAAGTGACGGTCGACCTCTCGGAGCTCGACCGCGGCGACCGCGAGGAACCGTTGGCGCAGACAGGCGACAGACGATGGCTCTTGGCAGCAGGCGCCACAGCAGCAGGCGCAGGAACCGCCGGCCTCGGTCTGCACATCAAACGCAGCCAGAAACAAAACATGGACAGGCCGCACTAAATTAGCTAAGGAGACCCCATGGCATCGAAGAACCTTTTGCCCGTCGTCGCACTCTGCGGCGCGCTCGCAACCGGAACGCCTGTCGCCGCTTGGGCGACTCCCGTCATGGCAGGCTCCTTACCAGCAGCCCTAAGTTCCGCACCAAATCCGTCGAGCGCCATTGCGTGCAAGCGTTTTTCGATCGCACAGGCCGCAATCTCGACCTCGGGATGCCTTCGTCGTAATACGGACGGCTCGATAGTCGTGGATATCAATCGTTCGAACAAGGCAAACGGCTCCCAGGCGGGGTGCGCCGTCTGCACGTGGCGCTCGGTTGTGCTCGATGCAGATGGCGATCCATGCAATTTAGAGCTGCGCATCGACATCGCTTCGGTCGATGACTCGGCGAACGGAGCGAAGGTCGCCTTCGACGATGCGTTTTTCGAGAAAGGAGGCGGTATATGTCTGGGCTGCGCCGCCGCGAATGCAGACGACACGCAGCCCACCCTCTCATTCACGGCATCGTTGCGGCTGACCAAAGCCGGTACCGATGCCATCGCGGCGGGAGAAGCGTCCCTGCTGTTCTACGCCGTCAGTACCAAAGACACAGACGCTCATTTCGAGAAGCCATCCGGATCACTCAGCCTTACACGAGGGATAGAGGCAGGCCCTATTGAAATCGATGCCCGCGCGCAAAGCAGGCAACGCATTCTTGCCGACCCGGCGCTTCTCGAAATGGAGTGGAACGGATCCGGAGCCATCGGAATTCTCCCCTCCGCGTTTGACGCCAAGACGCTCCCCCCAAACGACGAACCCATCAACGCAACCATACAAGAAGAGAGCGCGGACAAAGAAGCAGGTGCGGGCGACACGCCGTCGCCGACAAACAGCGTCCCAGCTTCTTTCGAAGCGCCGAATGAGCCCGCTGCCGATCCAAACGATCCCGAGTTCGCGGACAGTCTGGGGCTTGCTGATCCTCAAGAGATCGATGAAGGTAACTGCTGCGTGCTTGCCGCGCTCGACCACACGGAGGTCATCGACGCTGCGAACATCGAAGTTGCCGCCGCCAATCAGCCCGTCCGCAAGTCGGCTATCATCGCATTTCCTGAATCCATCGAAGTCGTCTTTTTGCCATCGGGCGAGGTCGTGGCCCCAACACTGCTCACCTTGTTGGGCGCCAAGAATACTCGAAACGAAATTAAAAAGGTCACAGTTGTCGACCCTGCAACCACCGCCAAGCTGCGTCTATACGCCGTTGCTCCAGACGGAGGCAAGACCTTGGAATTCGATGGCGACACACTCCTAGCCTGGCGACGTCTGGACATTATGCAAGACGTCTCGTATCAGATCGAACTCGAAGGGTTTGATCGTGCCCGCGATGCCAATATCATCGCCGCGGCTATTGAATCCCCACAGCGGCTTATGACACTGCGCTTTGAATACTATCCCTATGTCCCGACAACCACCTGAGGCTTAAATGCCGCGCATCATTCCTAATACCACTTATATAACGTATTAGATGAGTCGCGATGTACCTCGCATTTCGTTCTGCTACGATTGCCACGTTGGCATCAATACAGGAGGGCTCATGCCGGGCTTGGGAACAATCATCAACGTTGTGCTTTTAGTTGCGGGCGGTCTTTTGGGATTAGCGGGCGGCCGCTTCATCACACCGCGCATCCAAGACACGCTCATGAAAGCATCGGGGCTGTGCGTCCTGTTTATCGGCCTTGGCGGCACCATGCAAAAGATGCTCCTTATCGATGGGAAGGCGCTAGCGACCACCGGCACCACCATGCTCATCGTCTCGTTCGCCCTCGGCTCGCTCATCGGCGAGGCCATCAACTTGGAGGCCGCCATCGAGAACCTTGGCGAATGGCTCAAGCGCAAAACCGGCAGCGAGGGCGATAACGAGTTCACCAACGCTTTTGTCTCGACTTCACTCACCGTGTGTATCGGCGCCATGGCCATTGTGGGATCGATCCAGGACGGTCTGCTCGGTGACTGGTCAACGCTTGCCCTGAAAGGCGCATTGGACTGCATCATCGTCTGCACCATGACGGCGTCGCTCGGACGCGGCTGCATTTTCTCCGCCCTGCCCGTCGCCGTGTTCCAGGGGACGATCACGCTGTTTGCCGGCGCACTCTCCCCCATCATGACTACGGCAGCCCTCGACAGCCTTTCGCTCGTAGGCTCCATGCTCATCTTCTGCGTCGGCGTCAACCTCATCCGTCCTCAGACCTTCCGCACGGCCAATATGCTCCCCTCCGTCGTCATCGCCGTCATCTACGCCCTCCTGTTCTAAATCTATCTACGCAGCAGTATCTCGAACACCTGTTTGATGCTGTGCTATGATATGAGGTCACCGTAGCTGCGTTAGGAGAGGAGAAGCGGTGGCCGACCAGGACATCAAGATGCTCATCGAGCGCATTATGGCCGAGGCCCGGACCCATCAGTCTGCTCGCTTCTCAAACGAAGTCTATGCTGACGAGCCAATTCTCAAAACCGGTCGTCAGATGCAGAACTTCCTTCCCGACCAATACCGCAAGATGCGCGAGATATCGCGCTGGCAGGATGACCCCAAAGGCGGCGCGGGTCGCTGGCTTTCGGAAGCCGAGCTTTTCTACCGCCAAGGCCTGCTGATGGCCGACTTTGAGGACGACTGCCCCTACAACGGTACGTTCAAGTCGTACTTTCCCACCTATAACGCCATGAGCGATCGGCAGTTGCGTGGCTATTTTACCTGGCGTGCACAAGTGCGCCGCGGAACCGTCGAGGAAACGTCTACGTCCTTTGCCTTCCTGTATCTCTATGAGCTGATCTGTGGCATTGGCGTAGATGACCCACTCGATGGTTTTAACAAAATCAAGGCCTTTTGGGATGCCTACCGCGCCTTCGAGCCCGGCATCGACCGGTTTGCACGCGTGTGGCTGCAGGACTACGCCGTGTTCCACGGACTCGACCCCAAGCTGCTTCGCGACTCTAAAACCGTCATGTTCGACAACGCCCTCATCGAGCTGCGCCGCGCGGCTCGAGACCTTGCACCTACACCGACGCCGTCGGCCCAAGTCCCCAAGCGTCGCAAAACCTCCGAGCCCACGCTCCCCCTTCCGCCCGACGAGGCAGGCGAGGAGCGACTCATGACCGCTATAAACGCCCTCTCCACGTACAACCTGAATAACTCACGGCTCGACCGTTCCCACCATCGCGACCTGCGCCACGTGGCATGCGCCGTGTATGTCCGTATGGCGCGCTACTATGACACGCACCGAAAGACCGGCATCGTAGCGAGCTTGTTTGGGGAGGAGACGGCCATGCCCTACACCATGTTTGCCTCGGCCGTGTTCTTTGCGCCCGAGCGCCACGAGGACTGCGAATATCGCCTGGACCCCATTCACATCTACCGCTGCCAAAATGGCTTTTGGGAATGCATGCGCATCCACGGCAGCAGACAAAAAAGCAGCAAGCTCGGTGAGATGATGCGCGCCTGCGACCAACGCCTGCGCCTGGCCCTAGACCCCACCCATCCCCTGAAGGAGGAGAAGGTCCCCAAATATCTGGCCAAGATCATCGATGACGAGATCGTGGCATGGCTTTCGTGGGACGCCGCGCACCAGCCCGTCAAGATCGATATCGATTTGAGTCAGCTAGGACACATTCGGAGCGCCGCCGCGCAAACGCGTGAAGCGCTTTTGATTGATGAGGAGCGCGAGGATGATGTGCTCGCAGAGGTCGATACGGCGGGTTCCGAGCAGCCGAAAGCCGAGCCCGCAGCAGACGCGTTTGTCGAGCTGGTCGCGGCACCCATTCGGCAGGACGAGGCCGACGAGCCGACCATATCCACCGAACAGTTTGGTGTCGTGGCGCCGCTGCTCGCACCGACGCCAGCGGTCGTATCGACTGCACCCGCTGGCACCGCAACCGCACTCGATCCCGCCGCAGACGCCTATCTTCGAGCACTACTCGAGCAAAACGCAGCGCAGACGGCATCGGCGGTGGAGAGGTCGGGACAGAGCGAGGACATGCTCGTCGATACCATCAACGAGGCGCTCTTTGACCTGGTGGGTGACACCGTAATTGAATTTGGCGCAGCAGGACCGCACATTATCGAGGACTACGAAGCAGACGTGAGAGGATACCTAGACCATGAGTGATAACGCATCCGCAGCACCCCGCGTGCCCAAGCGCGTCGCTGCCGTCATTCTCAACTCGCTCAAGGGCGGCGTGGTCCCGCGCATCGGCCTTCCCTATATCACCGTAGGACGCGAGGTCGAGATCCGCGCCCTGCTCACCGACCTGAGTCTCATCGCCGGCGGCGGCGCAAGCTTCCGCTTTCTGGTCGGTCGCTACGGAGCCGGCAAGAGCTTTTTGCTCCAGACCATCCGCACGCACGCCATGGGCGAGGGATTCGTCGTGGCCGATGCCGACCTATCCCCTGAGCGCCGCCTGCAGGGCGGCCAGGGACAGGGCCTTGCCACCTACCGTGAGCTCATCCGCAACATATCGACTAAAACGCGCCCCGAGGGCGGTGCGCTCAACCTTATCCTGGATCGCTGGGTCGCCTCGTGTGCCGATGCCGATGAGTCTGCCGTCAATGCCCAACTGGCCCCGCTCGAGGAAATGGTCCACGGCTTCGACTTCGCCCGCATGCTCCGCCGCTACCGCGCGGCAGTATCCGAGGGCGACGAAGAAGCCATGAGCCGCGTGACCAAATGGATTCGCGGCGAGTACCGCACCAAGAGTGAGGCACGCGCCGAGCTGGGCTCCTCGACCATCATCAGTGATGACGACTGGTACGACTACGTTAAGCTCATTGCGCGCTTTTTGGTCTGCAGCGGCTACAAGGGCATGCTGGTGCTCATCGACGAGCTCGTGAATCTGTACAAGATTCCCAACGCGATCACGCGCCAATACAACTACGAGAAGATCTTGACCATGTACAACGACACGCTCCAGGGCAAAGCGCAGTACCTGGGCATAATCATGGGCGGCACGCCAACCTCCATCGAAGACCGCCGCCGCGGCGTGTTCTCCTACGAAGCCCTGCGCAGCCGACTCGCTCAGGGCCGCTTTGCGCGCGAGGACCTTAAGGACATGCTCGCGCCCATCATCCGCCTGCAGCCACTCACCTATGAGGAACTGCTGGTGCTCATCGAAAAACTCATGCAGATCCATGCCGGCTACTTTGGCTGGACACCCACGCTTACCGAGAACGACTTGGTGGGCTTTCTCAAGATTGAGTTTGGCCGCGTGGGAGCCGATACGCACTTAACGCCGCGTGAGGTCATCCGTGACTTTATCGAGCTGCTCGATATCCTGTGTCAGAACCCCGATGCAAATGTGGCGGAGCTGCTGCAAAGCGTCGGCAGCGACGCGCTGGCGCCGGCAGCCGCAACAGGCGACACCGGCGCTGCAGACGGTGACCGCAACTTCGCCGAATTCACCATCTAACCTGCCAAAACGGGACAGGTTTATTTTGGCAGGTTTTATCTGGGCAAACGTTGAAGCAGCAATGCAGCAAGCCGTTCCCAGCCGCGTTGAGAGATTCGTTTTTGAGAGGAGGCCCCGTGAACGCCTTTGACAGATATGCTCCGTTTATCCAAGACTTCATCTACTCCCACGATTGGGAGAGTCTGCGCTCTATCCAGGTTGCAGCGGCAGACGCCATCTTTAACACGCAAGATAATGTGCTCCTGACGGCATCCACGGCTTCCGGCAAAACCGAGGCAGCCTTCTTTCCCATCCTGACCGAGTTTTGGGAGAACCCGCCCGCAAGCGTGGGCGCCCTCTACATCGGCCCCCTCAAGGCGCTCATCAATGATCAGTTCGTCCGCCTCAACGACCTCTGCGAAGAAGCCGACATCCCCGTCTGGCACTGGCATGGCGACGTTTCGCAGTCGCACAAGGCAAAGCTCATCAAAAAGCCGAGCGGTATCTTGCAGATTACGCCCGAGTCGCTCGAGGCGCTCTTGATCCATAAGCACATGGCGATTCCGCGCATGTTCTGCGATCTGCGCTACGTCGTCATCGACGAGGTCCATTCGCTTATGCGCGGCGATCGAGGCGGGCAGACGCTCTGCCTTATTGAGCGCCTGTCGCGCATGGCCGGCGTACAACCCCGCCGCATTGGCCTTTCGGCTACCATCGGCGACCCCGAGCGCACGGTTGCCTTTCTCTCGCAGGGAACGGGACGCGACTGCGTTATCCCTCGTTTTGAGGAACCGCGCCGCGTGTGGCGTATCTCCATGGAGCACTTCTACAACTCGGGTCCCCAGGCGCAGCAGCGGGGATTCAAGAGCATGGGTCCTCAAGAGGCCGAAGTGCTTGCATGCGAGCGCATTGAGGCAGCGGCACCCGCGGCACTGCCCGTCAGCACCCAAGACATGCGCCATAGCGGACAACTCACACAGGAGGAACGCCGCCAACGTCGCGAGCAGGCACGGGGCAAGGCTGCCCCCAAGGACAGTCGCGCTTCCTCGGCCCCCGAGGGCGAAGTCGACATTCCCCGAGCACCCGAACAGGCATTACTCAACCCCACCGACACAGCACCAGACAACGCCGACCCCGGCATGGGCTATATCTTCGAACACACCCGCGGCCGCAAGTGCCTGGTCTTTGCCAACTCGCGCGAAGAGGCGGAGGCCGTATGCTCCATGCTGCGCAGCTACTGCGAAAGTCGACACGAGCCCGACCGTTTCCTCATCCATCACGGCAATCTTTCGGCATCGTTGCGTGAGACGGCAGAAGAGCTTATGCGCGACGAGGAACAGGCACAGACGACCGTTACCACCTCTACGCTGGAACTCGGCATCGATATCGGCCGTCTGGAGCGTGCGTTTCAGATCGATGCGCCGTTTACCGTCAGCTCCTTTTTGCAGCGAATGGGCCGCACGGGGCGCCGCGATCTTCCGCCCGAGATGTGGTTTGTCATGCGCGAGGAAGAGCCCGAGCCGCGCACGATGATGCCTGAAACGATACCTTGGAAACTCCTCCAGGGCATCGCGCTCGTACAACTCTATCGCGAGGAAAAGTGGGTCGAGCCGCCTGAGCTCGATCGACTCCCCTACAGTCTGCTCTATCACCAGACCATGTCGACCCTCGCCAGCACCGGAGAGCTCACGCCGGCAGAGCTTGCCCAGCGCGTGCTCACACTCAGCTATTTCCATCGCATCTCGGCCGATGACTATCGCGTGTTGCTGCGTCACCTCATTAAGATCGACCATATCCAAGTCACCGAGGGCGGCGGGCTCATCGTGGGTCTCGCGGGCGAGCGCATCATCAACAACTTTAAGTTCTACGCCGTGTTCCAGGAAAACGAGGAGTTCACCGTTCGCAGCGAATCGACCGAGCTGGGCACGATTGTCAACCCGCCCCCGCCCGGTGAGCGCATTGCCATCGCCGGACACTGCTGGATTGTCGAGGAAGTGGACTGGAAGCGTCACACCGTCTTTGCCACGCAGGTCAAGGGCCGGGTGCCGGCCTACTTTGGCGACTGCCCCGGCGACATCAATACACACGTACTCGAGCGTATGCGCAAGGCGCTCAACGAGCACGCGGCGTATCCGTACCTGATGGGTAACGCGCGGGCCCGTCTGGCGCAGGCTCGCCATACGGCCGAGATTTCGGGCGCGGGAACTAAGCCGCTCATCAACCTGGGTGGCGACACCTGGGTGCTCTTCCCCTGGTTGGGCAGCTACGCCTTTTTGGCGCTCGAGCGCATGCTCAAGATTAAATGCGCCGCTGAGTTGGGCCTTCGCGGACTCGACCCGTCACGCCCGTACTTTATGCAGTTTAAGATGAAGGCCGACGAGGAGACGTTCTTTGAAGTGCTCGCCGCCGAAGCCGAGAAAGACTTCGACCCCATCGACCTCGTCTATCCCGGCGAGGTGCCTTACTTTGACCGCTACGACGAGTTTGTTCCCGAAGAGCTCGTGCGCAAGGGCTTTGCCGAAGGCGTGCTCGACATCGAAGGCATGAAGCAGCGCGTTCTCGGCTGGCGCGACCACGCCTAAGACCAGTCTTTTTGGGACGAGGAGACTTATTTGTCGTGAAGGACGGTGCCGAGGAAGTCGGTGTCGAAGGGCACGGCTTCGGCAAAGGCGTAGTTGCCGTCGCTGGCGATGAGCAGGTAGTTTTCCTCGCCGCCGAACTCCGCATCGCCACATGGGACCACCCAGGCGTGGGCGAATACCTCGAGTGCCGTGGCAGCGCAATCGCGCAGGAACGTCACATCGCTCCCCTCGCTTGCGCTCACGATATTGGCCACGTAGATGCCGCCGGCATTCAGGCTGCCCCGCACTAGACGCAACGCCTCAACGGTCGCCAGCTCGCGTACGGGCTCGGCACCGCCAAAGCAATCGCTCACGACCACGTCGTAGCGACGATGACCCACACTCGTCACACCCAGATACGAGCGAGCCTCAGCAGTAATCACCCGCAAGCGGTCGCCCACCGTGCGCTCCAGCTCGTCCAGATAGAACCAACGGCGCGCCAGGCGCGTAATCTCTCCGTCATACTCGATAACGTCCATGCGCAAGCCCTCGTGCGACATCAGCGCAAACTTGGGATAGGCAAACCCGCCGCCACCCAGCATGAGCATACGGTCGATGCCGTGACCATAAGCGTCGTGCATTGCACCCTCGGCCTCAAACACGTCGTCAAACGCACGATAGTACGCAAAGACGGGCTCAGCCCAACGCTCGCCAACGTAACTCGCGCTTTGGTAGACGCCGCCTTGCACCAATACGCGGACTTCGTCGCCGCCCTCGTCGTGCACGCGCTTCACACGCGCCAACCCATTGCAGGTTCGCGCAACCTGCAGACAGGCAACACGAACAGCGACAGCGGCCGCACCAAGCGCCGCGGCTCCCAGAGCAACGCCGGCAACGACGCCGGCAGAAACACTCGGCTTGTTCATCTAGAGCTCCTTTTGCAGATAAAGGCCATGGTCATAAAATCCAAGATGGCGATAGTACTCGCGCGTACCAATCGCGCTGATCACGTTGATGCGCGCATAGCCGGCATCCCGGGCAATCTCGCACGCACGCTCTACGAGCAAACGCCCCAACCCGTGATGCTGCGCCGCCTGGCCCTGGTCACCCACGCGTGCCGCCATGCCATACACGTGCACCTCGCGAATCATCGCCTCGTCCGGCGTCGTCGGCAACTCGTCCGCATGCGCGGCAACAAACGAATGGTCGGGCAGCGACAACCGCAAAAAGCCCGCGATCTTGCCCTGCGGCGTCACCCACTGCAAAAAGCGCTCGTAAGTCACTGGCGTCTCGTACGCCACTTCCTCATCAAGAGATAGCTCATCCAAGTCGGCACCCGCCGTACTGATCTCGCGATAGCGAATCTCGCGCACCGTCGCACCATCACCCCGAGCAGCCAGACGGTTCTCAACGAGCTGACGCAGGTTGGGTTTCTTGTTGCCCACCATAATGTCGTCGGAACTAAAGTCGCGGATCATGCGACTGATACGGCAGAACGCCGGCGTCACCACGATGTCGTCGGCCAGCACATCGAGCAGCTCTTCCTCGGTATAGGGACGCCACTCGCCGCGCTCATAGCAGCCCACCAGACGCGAGCCCTCGATGAGCGCACATGGGTAGACCTTGACCTCGTCGGGCATAAAGGCCCCTTCGGTCATAAAGCGTTCGTAGTCGCGCTTATCCCCCTCCGGCGTGGCGCCCAGCAGGTTAAGCATAAAATGCGCATGGATCTTAAAGCCAAACAGGCGCGCAAGCGAAAACGCCCGTTCAATCTGCGCCACCGAAATGCGACGCTCGTTGATATCGAGCAAATGCTGGTCGAGGCTCTGGATGCCCATCTGAATCTTGGTGCAGCCCAGACGACGAATGAGCGTGAGCGCCTGTGGCGTCACGGCATCGGGGCGGGTCTCGATAACGAGCCCCACCACGCGATGCTTCGCCGTCTCGTTGATGCGCTGCTGACGCTCAAGCTCCTCCATCGTTTCCGTCTGCCACTCGGCAGCCTCGCCCCATGGCGTACTGGGGCCGTACAGACGACGCACTGCGCGGTTATAGCCACCAACGACAGCATCCACACGCCCCTGCTCGTCGGCAACGCCGCTCGCAAGCTCGGCCTCGTCGGTCGCAATGCCGGCAGCTCGATAGCGCTCGCGGCGCTCTGTTACCACCGGCGGCAGGGCATCGGCGGGAGCGTCATCGAGCAGGCGCCCTGCCTCGGCACGGCTGATGCCCGGACGCGCCAACATGGGGTTTGCCGCCACACCGGCGACGGCATCGTCATTGAGCGCACGGAAAAGCTCCGACATAAACCACGTCTGATAGCCTTCCGGATAGTCGCTCCAGGTACCGCCGAGCACAATGAGCTCTATCTTGTCGGTCGCATGTCCCATCTGCGAAAGCGCGGTCAGACGAGCGCTCACCTGCAGATACGGGTCGAAGCAGTTTTGCTCCGCACGGGCGCACGCCGGCTCGGCGTGCAGATAGCTTTTGGGCATGCGCAGATCGTTGGGGCAAAACAGGCAATCGCCCGAGCATGGCCAGGGCTTGGTAATGACGGTAATGGTCGCCACGCCCGAGGCCGTTCGGCGCGGCTTCATACGCAGGACCTGCAGCAGTTGACGCTCCAGATCGGAATCGACATTCCACGCAGCCCACCGAACCGGCTCCTCACGTTTAACCCGCTGGTAGAACGGCAGCAGACGGCGCTTGGCCAAATCGCGTTTGTCGGCACCCTCACGGCGCGCCTCGGCATGTATCAGTTTGACGAGCGTTTTGTCGTCCACGGTCTCGCCGCGACGCAGAGCCTCGAGTATGTTCAAGATAATCTGTTCCATGTCCCCATTGTAAAGGCAAAGGCGCCGAAGCCCGTCACGGCTCCGGCGCCTCCATCAAAGAGCATGCCTATATGTACCGATCTCCGAAAACCGCATGTCACTCCGGATCAAACGACATGTCGCCCGAACCGACCTCAAAACGATACGTAGCAGACTTATCGCCGTTATCGAATTCAAGATTCAAAATGGTCTCGCCGTCGTAGCCAAGCGGAAGGAAATCGCTCTCAAAGTCGCCGCTGCCCAAGGTGAGGCTCGCCTTAAAGCCCGTCGAGTTCGGAACCGTCATCTCCACATCGCCCGAGCCCACACTCACGTCCATCGACTTCGCGGGGGCCTGGTAGAGCTCGAACGTCACATCGCCCGAACCGACCTCGGCATTCAGGGTATCGGTCACGGTGCCCGTAAACTCAACGTCTCCAGAGTCCAAAGTCAGGTTGAGGTCATGACACACAATGCCCGCGACCGTCAGGTCACCCGATCCTACATTCGCTGTAATGCCCACCATGTTATCGGCAACTTCGCGCGGCAGTTCGACGGTAACCGTGCGGTCAATGGCGCGCTCGTCATCGCAATCGAACTGGCGAATCTTGAGCGTAGAGCCCTTGATTTCGGCCAGGTTCTGGGTTGCCGCATCGAAGGCAACGGTCCCCGTTGCCACGCGACCGCTTTCAATTACGCGCACTGGCCCGCTGGAGACGTGTTTGACCTCGACCGTGCCCGACGTCACGTCCAAGTCAAGCGATGTGAACGCGTCGGCATCAAAGGTTTCGCTCGAAAGCTGCTGAGGCTGAGCGGAATAGTTACCGCCATCCAAAAGATCGTCCTCGTCAACCGCATCGTCCATACCAGAGAAGCCGGATACAACATCGTCGAGATCCCACGGGCCATCAAAATGAATCAAAGTCCGCGAAGTGCCAAAGACAAGCCCGATGATGAGCACAAACGCTCCGATGCCAACGCCCAAGCGTACCTTGGATTCATGCGAAAGCTTCATCATTCATCACTCTCTTTGGCAATCGGCTCAGCGGTAGTCGCGGTAGCCACGTCAGCATCAGATTCCGCAGAAGTATCCTTCCCCTGGGCCTTGACCGCCACCGACGCCGAACCAACCTGAATATCCCCGCGCGCCCAATCGCCATCGAGCGCACGCGCCACCCAGTGATAGATGGGAATCGTAAAGAAGATCAGTGCGGCAAAGGGGCCGGCACCAAACAGGAACATCAGCAAAAAGAACAGCAGCCAGCACACGGCCCAATACGGGAACGACTGGAACGGGCCCTTCACCGGAGTCGAGCCAACCGCACCGCCACTCGTCGCCTGCGCCGTAGCGGCATTGGCGGCCTGTGCACTCCAGCTTGCCGCTTGCGCCGCCTTGGCGGCGGCATCACTCGCCTGCGTTGCCGCCTCGGTGGCACGTGCCGCCGCCTCATGGGTGCGTGCGCGCTCTGCCGCCTCGGCCTCGCGCTGACGGGCGCGGTCCTCGTTCTCAAACTCGATATCGTCCTCGATCTCGTCACTCGGATTGAGGAGCTCGTCCAAACTCACGCCATAGAGTTTGGCGAGCGAGATCAGGTTCTCGGTATCGGGCGAGCTCTCCGCACGCTCCCATTTACTGACCGCCTGGCGCGACAGCCCCAACTTTCGCGCCAGCCCTTCTTGGCTAAAACCCTTGCTGCGACGAAGGTCGGCGAGCCGCTGTGCAGTTTCTACATTCATGGTTCCTCCTATGCTTTTGCCAGCCGTGCCGCCGGACCGTTTTTGTTCTTAAGGCGCCTTGCACAGTTAAAATTTATCCGCCACCGCCAAAAACATGCCACCTATTTTAGTTAGATTTTTGACAACCGGCGGTTGCGGGCACATATGAGCTGCGGAAATGTGTCCAAACAAAGCAATGACCCGCAGCTCGGTTGTCCCCGTTGCGGCGTTAACGGTAGTATGGTCGTACTGTTTATTCCGCACCGCCAACGGAGGGAGTTCCGCGCCGTGAACCGCGATTTCGCCTCATCGCTCATCCAGCTCAACAATACGTTCTATCGCGAGCACTCCGCCTCCTTTTCCGATACGCGCCAGGCCCCGTGGCCCGGCTGGGTGCGCACCATGGATATCGCGCTCGGGCAGCTCGACGTCGCCACGATCGAGCATCCCGTCCGTATCTTCGATCTTGCCTGCGGCAATATGCGATTCGAGAACTTTGCCGCCGGCGGCGCACTTGCCGCCAAGGGCGTCGATGGCGCAAACCCCTCGGCAGACGCCAGCTGCCCGTTTGAGTTCTACGGCGTCGACTCGTGCCAAGACCTGGCCATCGATGCTCGCGGCCACGCCCTGCGCATTCCCAACCTGCACTTCCAGGAACTCGACGTGCTCGACGCCCTTATGAAGCTCAACCCCGCCGAGACGCCCGACGTGCTTTTCGACGCCCCGCTCGCCGACATCTCGGTTTGCTTTGGCTTTATGCACCACGTGCCGTCGTGCGAGTACCGCGTGCGCGTGCTCGACGCCCTGGTGCGGCAGACGCGCCCGGGCGGTATCATCGCCATCAGCTTTTGGGAGTTTATGAACGACGAGCGCATGGCGCGCAAGGCCGTTCGCGCCGAGGCCCGTGCCGAGCTCACCCCGCCGTTTGAGGGTTACGATTCCGCGCAGTTTGAAGCCGGCGACCACCTCATTGGCTGGCAAAACGACCGCCACGCCTACCGCTATTGCCATCACTTTGACGATCAGCAGATCACCAACCTGGTGCGCGGCGTCCGAACGTTCTACAAGAGCGGCGAGGTCCCCGTACGCGAGCTTGAGCGCTTCCATGCCGACGGTCGCAGCGGCGATCTCAACCGCTATGTGATCCTCAAGCGCCTGTAGGCATCGACGACTCGCCGCCGAGCCGCATCGCAATTTTCGGGCAAACTATGCCCACCTTTTTTTCAACCCATTGACGAAACGCGCAGCTATGCGTTCCATACTTATGACCAAGGAGCCTCATGGGAGCCGTCCACGTTCGCACGCCTAAGAACTTTGTGCTCGAGGAGCGCCTGGAGCGCTACGCCGATGCGATTGAGACGAACCCCGAGGCCTATGCCGGAGATTGGCGCGAGGCTTGCGCGCCAGCTGGCATCAAGCCCTTCGAACACCTTCACCTGGATCTTGGCTGTG
Source organism: Collinsella sp. (assembly GCA_018373675.1). Taxonomy (GTDB): domain Bacteria; phylum Actinomycetota; class Coriobacteriia; order Coriobacteriales; family Coriobacteriaceae; genus Collinsella. Next base: position 55,434 of record JAHAGQ010000013.1, read on the forward strand.
GCAAGGGAACGTACCTTGTAGAGCGCGCGGCCCACGAGCCAAACACCCTCTTTATCGGTATGGACCAGGAGCCCATCTGCATCGCCTATGCCGCGCAGAAAATCTGTGAGCAGGAGCTGTCCAACGCACTCGTCCTGCCCCGAGGCGCCGCATCGTTGCCGCAGTTGTTTGCCGCAGGCGAGCTCGATGCCATCACCATCAACTTTCCCACGCCGCAGCCCAAGGCCAAGTACGCCAAAAAACGACTCGTCCATGTCGACCATCTAATGCTCTACCGCCCGCTCTTTTCAGCAGGCGCGACCGTCACGCTGCGCACCGACAGCAAGCCACTGCGCGACTACGCCCTGGGGCAGTTTGCCGCGGCAGGCTACGGCACACTTTGGGTAAGTGACAACGTTCGCCGCGACCATCCCGAGCATCCCGAGACCGAATATGAATGCCGCACGCGCGAGATGGGTGCCGTCGTCTATGGCATTTGCGCCACACCCGGCGCGCAGCCCACCGACGAACAGCTCACAGCGGGTCGCATGCAGGAGCAAAGTCTTGCCTGCTACCTGCCCGATAACCTCGATGAGCTCACCTACGTGCCCCTCGGCATGGAAGAGGCCGTCGAGAACTTTAAAAACCGCGCCCGCAAGGGCAAGAAGCGCTTACCGCAGGAGTCCTAGGGGCTTCTGATGGTCGCGGCATCGGCAGACAAGCGCAAATAGGCGCTAGCGAACGGCCCTCAAGCCTAAGTGAGTAGACTTTTTTGCAATAGCCAAGCACAGCCCGCATAGCGAAACATAAAACCGACGCTCCTATAAGTTGTCAAGAGGCAGTTTGCGGGAGCGCTCTCTCCAATTCGCACAGGAGCTCGTAATACCTCCTCTCCAGTTTCGTCG
>JAHAGQ010000014.1 GCA_018373675.1 Collinsella sp.
GACGAAACTGGAGAGGAGGTATTACGAGCTCCTGTGCGAATTGGAGAGAACGCTCCCGCAAACTGCCTCTTGACAACTTATAGGAGCGTCGGTTTTATTTGTAGATGTTTGGCGCTATTGCTCGTATTTTTCTACTCTATTTCTTCGTAAGGCGCTTTTCTTCTTCGAATCTTCGCTCAATGTGCGCAGCGGAAATGCAGCGAAACACCTCGAAATCCGATCGAAATATCGGCCTGGACTTCCAGCAAGATTGGACGTTTCTGCAAGTTGCTCAGGCGTATCCCGCCTTGCGTTTGGCATCCGAAGATATCGTGGATGCGGTCGTTCGAGACCACTTCGCCGATATTAAGGTCCTGCTCAAACATATTGTGCTCCGCCCTGCCGGGATTGAATAGCTCGCCTGAGCGCTGCGCCGCGAGCCGGCGAGGTCAATGGCCTACAGCCAGGACGATCTGGCGGCATCCCACCACTCGGCGCGGACGCGGGTGGCCGCGAGCAGGGCCCCGCACACCGCAAAGAGCTCGTAGTCCGCCAATGTCGTCGCCATCTGCATGAGCTCAGCCAGGAGATTGAGACGGTCAGCGGTGCCAAGGTCGCCGAACGCCCCGATTGCGTTCGCGATCCGGCGCGCCTCCTGGCTGATGTTCGGGCTATTAACATCCTTATCGGGGTTCATGGACATCCTTCCTCCTCGATCCCAGCCAAGAGCATAGGAATACCTGCACAGCAGACGTAAACCATAGTTTACGTTCCGGGGAAAACGCGCTGGGAAAGCAAACTCGGCATCCGCCGAGATGTGCCCACGGCCCCGCGACCGGGTTGCACCTCCGCTGCGCGGCCTCATGATCGACTACGGCGTCGGTGTGAGCACGAGACAGGTCTACGAGATCAAGGCCGTTGACACCGATTTCTTCGACGAATAGCGCGTGTCTGCAACGCGCCGCTACCGCGTGCCCTTCCGCCCGTTGCATTTCGAGCAGAGCACCTGCAGGTTGAATGGAACGGTCTTGCCGCCCTTCGCGACCGGCACGATATGGTCGACGTGCAGGCCCACGCCGTCCGGCATGTATTTCCCGCATATCTGGCAGGTGTAGTTGTCCCGGCGGGCGATCTGCTCGCGCAGCTGCTTCGTCATCAGCCTTCGCTGGTTCTTGGCGTGATAGTCCCTGAGCGTCGCCTCGTCGTTGATAGCGGCGAGGCGGATACGGCGCTCGACGATCCACTCCCAGTTCACGTCAAGCTCGGAATCATCCATCGACACCTTGTAGGACGTCTTCACGTAGTTGGCCTGCTTGTACCTCGTCTGGTCGCGGCAGGTGATGAACCTAAAGGCCCTGTCATCGTCGACCACCTCGGCGTACTGACGCTCGCGCCGGCTGCGGAGCCGGCAGGTTTTCAGATACTCTTCTTGCTCGTGCTTCCAGTTCTGGATGTATGCCCTATGGGCGACGATGGCGTCCCAACCGGCCGGGTCCATAAGGTGACGGTCGATGTAGTCCTCGATCCTCACGTTGCGCCTGCCAGACACATCGAAGCGGGCCACGTAGTAGGGATACCTAAAGGGGCTCGCCAGAATCCTGCGAACCAGGACCGCGATTGCACAGACCAGGGCTATGACCAGCACGCCGAGAACGAAATAGGGCGTCAGGTCGACTATATAGTGGTACCCGTCTATCTCATAGAGCTGAGTCATGGCATTCTTCCTTCCCCAAGGATGGCAAAATGATACCAAGACGCGGGTCTTCCGGATCGCGGGCGCTTTCCACGCGATACATCCATGCCCCTCCGTCCGGACACCGCACACCGAACCCCCACACCACGTTCGCTTTACAATCAAGAACATTCGTTCGACAATGAAGCCCGTGAGATACAAACGGATGTTCGGGGGTACGCGCATGATCATGAAAAAGCACTCGCTTGCGGGAACCTGCGGCATACCCACCGATGCACAGCGCATCTACATCCCCGTGGACGCCAACGGCGCGGACGACCCCGACCACGGCCCGTCCGATCCCGTCACCATCCACTGGCCGGACGGCCGCAGTTGGAAGGTTGAGAGCATCTACGCCCGCCAGGAGTTCGGCCGCGCCATCTTCGGTAACCTCTGTGTGCGTTACGACGTCTGCATCGCGAAGCAGCGCAAAACGGTCTGGTGGGAGCACGGCGACTGGTTCGTCGAGCGCGGTGGCGGCATGGCGGTGATGCCCGAGTGATAGGCCACACAAAGGACTTCGGCGGCGGCATCACCGTTCGCGCCAACGGCGACAAGCCCGGCAGACGCGTCCATAAGCAGTACGTAGACGTCTACGCCCGCACTAACGCCGACGGAACGACGGTGCCTGTCCGCGTCTGCTGGCCGGACGGCCGCGGCTTCACGATCGACGAAATCATTCGAATAGACCCCTTCGGCGCGGTCATCCACGACGCGCAGACGGCGGTCTACACGGTGCGCTTCGGCGGCTGGACCACTCAGCTCATGCTGGAGCACTACCACAGGGAGGACCCCATTCACGGGGCAGATGACCGCCTGCGATGGTGGGTCTGGGCGTTCGAGAACACCCGCTCGAAGAACGACGTTTCCGCACCGCCTGCCGACACGCGCGTCCGGTGAACGCGGGTTGGGTCGTCATGCGGAACGCAGAGGGTGACGTCGGCTAGAGCCAAGCTCCGGTCCACTCGCTCCGGTTCCTCGTCGCCGCGAGGAGCGCACCGCATGCCGCGAGCAGTTCGTAGTCCGCGATCCTGATCCCGACCGACATGGCCTCGGCGAGGACTTCAATCCTTCTGCCATAATCCTCGATCTCGGAGAATACCCCGATACCGTCCATGAGCCGCTGAGCGGCTTCGCTCGGCCCGTCCCCCGTCGTGACATGACGTTCTTCCATGCCGAAACAATCCTCTCTATGCGAGAAAGGCGATGATAGCAGGTGCTGTTCGGGCCAGCATAAACAGCGTTTTACATTTTACGGCATCCGCCGACGGCGGCCACGGCTCCGTGGCCGGGTGATGCCTCCGCTGCGCCCTGTAAAGGCCGCTCCATGAGGCCCCGCACAAACCTCCGCTCCGCTCCGGTTGGTGGAGGCCGTCATGGAGGACCTTGACAGGCCTTCGCTCCGGCATGGCTTTGCAGGGAGCAAAGCCGACGACGACGCGCGGCGTCGCCATTCGGCTTTGCCCGCAGGGGCGAGATGTTGAGGGCCATGTGCCCGGAACGGAGGAAGACATGCGGCAGCTGATGACCGAGGAAATCGCCAAGACGGTGCCGAGGCTCTACGAGCAGGACGGGGCGGAGGACCCCACGGTCTACGCCCACTACTTCTCGTGCGTGAACGGATGGGACTGGTGGCTGCTCGAGTTCGACGGAACGGACGAGGCGTTCGGCCTCGTCGAGGGCTACGACGACGAGCTCGGCTACTTCAGCATCAAGGAGATGGAGGAGCTGAACCGCCAGATGGGGTTTGCCGCCGTCGAGCGCGACGAGCACTTCTCCCCGAAGCCGCTCAGCGCCGTCAGGAGGGGGTAGCCGCATGGTGACGGTCGAGTTCGACTCCATGGGCGAGGCGGTCCGCCTCGCCCTCGTGGCCGGGGAGTACGTGGACGGCGGCCTGGCCGTCCTCCTCCTCGACGCCACGGACCCGCGCTCCGATGGCTACATGGCCGAGTGGGGCGTGCTCACGGCGAACGTGCCGGCGGCCGCCGAGTGGTGCCGCGGGCGGGGCAACATCGCCATAGACGCCGACGCGCCCGCGGCGCTCCTCGAGGCGCTCGAGGCCGCCGGCACGGTCCGGATGGCCGACCGCTCGGCGGCGTCCGGGATGGCCCGCTACCCGCTGGCCACGGTCGCCGGGCACGCCCTCGGCGGCATGGGCGGCCTGAGCGAGACCCTCGAGGAGGCCCTCGGCTCGACGGTCGTCGTCGAGTACGAGTCGGGCGGCGACGGCGGCGCGTTCGAGGTGGGGACCGCGCCGGCGGGCTCGGCCGAGCTCGAGCGCATCATTGCCGCCGCGAGGTCCGAGGCCGACGCGCTGGCAGCCGCCGGCGGATGGGCGGCCGTCCGGGTCGGTTTCGGGGACGCCGAGACCATCGACTGCGAGACGGGCCGGACGGTCTTCACGGCCGGGGCGGAGTAGCCCCGGCCGCCGCCCGCACGAGCATGCCGGCGACGGCGTGTCCCTCGCGGCGTCTCCCAGGGACGCTTCGCGTCGTCCCCGGACCCCTGTGCGCCAAAGGGACGAGTCCCCTTGGAACCCCGGGCTGCCGCCGGCGGGCCGTGAACGGCGGGCCAATCACTCGGCTTCAACTCGCGATCGCCCCGCCGTGTCACGCCCCGCCGGCTCTCGCTCCGGCTCCGTTCGATGGCTCCCATGGGTCGCCATCACTGCACCTCCGCTCACCTGTCCCGTTGCACTCCTGCTATTCGCCCCACGTTTCTCGGGACATGCAAGATGTGTATCTGTGCGTACGCGGCGACTTGCAGCCTCCGCGTACGCACAGATATCTTGCCCTGCGGGGCCGTCCCCCGGGCTTGCGGGACGCCTGTTGCGTTCCGGTCCCGGGAGACGAGAAGAGGGGCCAAGGCCCCTCTTCAAGATGTGCCGATTAAGCTTGTTGCTCGTTCGCCCAACCGGTATCGATGCCCGTGTCGCGCACCACGAGGACGGCCGTGTGACCGGAAGCGCGGCGCACGCGGAATCCCCCGCCATCTCCATCGACGCGGCAGAGAGCGTCGAAGAAATCCCTCCCCGCGCCATCTTGGTACCAGGGAGAATCCGGAACATTGTCGGTAAGCCTCAGCTCGGCTATGCCATCGCGCATTTTGAGCTTGGCATCGAGCTTGATGTTGATTTCCATAGCCATTACTCCTCTCGCCGGGCGCATCTCGCACCCTTCTACATTTCGTTGTCCCGGCCGTCGTCCATCGACCTCTCCGCCATCCGGTAGACGGCGGCACCGATGCCCAGGGCGTGCTGTATGCCGCCCCTCGTGAAGCCGCGACCGAGCTTGCGGCCGCTGATCGCGGCCTTCCTGACGGCGCGCCCGCGCGCATCCCTGCGGTCGTATGTCGGGCGGTACTCGAAGACGAGGTCGCGCTCCCCGAGGTTCCGGTCGCGGCTGAGGCGCATGTGGACGCCCCTCCGCTCCAAGGCCTCGTTGAGCGCGCGCATCCTGTTCGGCGCGCCGGACGCCGCGACCTCGCGAACGCTCTCGCGCACGACCCGGCGCACATGGTCCTGGTCGGTCTCGAAGCCCGGGGCTGCCTTCGAGCCGATCTCGCGGGCCCGCCGCTCGCCCCTCGACTCCTGCCGGGCGTGAACGCGGCTGTTGCGCGCCCCGCGCTCAAGCTGGGAGAGCCCCCAACGCTCGTCCATCTCGCGCATCCTCGCCGCGTGGAGGGTCTTCTGACGGGACGACCTGCCGTCGTTGAGGCGCTTTCCGGTCGAGAGGTCGGTCCGGTTGATGGCGATATGGACGGCGTACCGGTCGGTCCCGTCCTTCGAGTGCTCCAGATGGAGCGCCCACGCCGCCTCCTGGTTCGGGTAGTAGCGGGCAACCCACTCCCGGGCGAACTCCATGCAGCCATCCCTGGACATCTTTCCCCCGTTGACGTCGCACTCGTCAGGGTTGAACGCGATGATCTGGTGGTAGCAGTAGGTGCATTTCGAGCCCTTGCGGCCGGGCTCGTTGTGGCCGTAGGCCTCGCGCGTACGGTCCATCTCCCTGGCCCAGTTCTCCGGTTCGTTGAGGTTCTGCGAGTCGAAGTCGAGCGCATCGTGCTTCTCGCTCGTTCGGTCGAGATAGCCCGACAAACTCTTCATGTGCTGCGCGCTCGTGATCGCCACCTGCTTGATAGCCGTCATGTCCGTCCCCCTACTCGTCCCATGCGGCCCACTCGTCCGAAAGGGTCGCGTTGTCCTCGTCCGCCTTGAACACGTCGTCGGGCGCGACCTCGTCATCGTCCGCTCCGTTGCCGGCTTCGAACTCGGGGCACCACGGCTCCGGAACCTCGTACGCATCGCCCTCCGCTGCGGCCTTGGCACGGGTGTAGTAAGTGACCCGCTTCGCACGCTCGGCCTGCTCGTCGCCAAGCCCGAAAAACGGGCCCGCCGGGGTGCGGCTGGCGTAGTCGAGCGGGAACTCGAACACGCCCTCGCGCCCGGGCTTCGAGTTCTCACCACCTTTGACGGCGATGAGGCCGTCGCGGATGGGGATGCGCTGCTGCCACTCCCACTCGTTGATCAGGGGGACGGCCGCCTCGTTGTAGCTCGTTCCAACGGACGTGCGGCCCTGGCCCTTCTGGCTGGACGTCCCCATCGAGCGCACCGTGCGCTTTCCGACGAGCGAGGTGAAGAACTTGAAATCCTCGGGCTCCGAAAGCGACAGGGCGACCTTGGTGCCGACGGAGCCGACCAGCTTGTCGCGTCCGGCCCCGCCGTCGCCGGGTTCGTTGTACGAATTCAGCTGCTTGAGATTCTGAACGAAGAGGTATTCATGGATTCTCATGCTTCGTCCGAGTGTGGCGATGGCCGGCAGGCACGCCACCTTGACGTTAAGGTTGCCGATCTCATCGAGCACGAGAGCCGTCTCGTGCGGCATCCGGCCGCCGCTCTCCTTGCATACTTGCTGCGCCACCTGCCACCACTGGTTGAGGAAACAGGTATAGACGACGCCGTACGGGTCCCCCTCGTCGAGCATCTCGATGTACACGGCCGTCTTCCTCTCGATGAGGTCGCGGATCGACACGCTGCTCTCGGACGTCACGGCGCGGAGCGCCCCGTCCGAGAAGATGCTCAGGGCCTCCTTGAGGGTGGACACGACGTTCTTGCCCGCCGTCGTCGCCCCGCCGTCCCCGAGGAGGTCGGACGCCGGCGAGAACGCCGGGTGCGTCGGGCCGAGTCCGCGGATGTAGTCCTTGAGGGAAGCAGACGGATCCTTCGGGTCGTCGCCGGCGGTCCCGCGCTCGACGAGCGCGGCGACGCTCGCAAGGTTCTTCTGTTTACGCGGGACGTCGGCCGTGCAGACGACGAGGATGCAGGCGGCGAGCATGTTGCGCGCGGCCTTGGGGAAATAGGTGTTCTTCTCCCCGCCGAGGGGAATGAGATCGACGGCAACCTGCCGGGCAGTCCTCACTGCGGCATCGGTGTCGCCCGCCTCGACGGCATCGGCGACGAGCCCGATGGGGTTGTACCGGCTGGCACCCGGATATCCCGTCAAATCAAGGACGACGATCTCGTAGCCGAGCTCCCGCGCCTTTTCGGCCGTGAGCTCAAGCACCTCCGGTTTGCCGGTCGAGACGACGTTCCATCCGGCCGCAAGCGTCAGGTGCATTGTCTCCAGCACCTGCAGCTGGGTCTTGCCGGAACCTGTCTTTCCGCAGGTCAGAGCATGAGGCACGGACGAATCGAACCAATAACCCTTTGCTGTCGCGCCGAGGACGAGGCCGGCCTTCGCCGGCGTTCCGCGACCATCCCAGAAATCGTTAGCCCGGTTGAGCCCCGCCGCGCCCCGGACAACGTGGGCGTCGCCGTATATGCCGTCGTCGACGCTTCGGGTCCGCCCGGCGTCCTTAGCGGCCACATAGCCGAGGAGGAAGAGAAAGAGGAGGCAGAACGCGGCGAACATGAACGGGATATGGCCGAGCCATGCTCCCGAGAGCCAGAAGGCCGACCACATGTCTAAGCCGATGGAGTCGAGCCAGGAGAGCCAATCGACCGGGAGTGAATCGAAAACGCAGGAGATTACGGGTGCCGTCAGTGGATAGCATGCGACGGTGAGGGCGGCGGCGAAAGAAGCCGAAAGAACCGCGTTGAACTTGAGATCGTTCATGAAAATCCCCTTCCTATACATTCCTCGCGTCGGCAAGAAAGCCCGATACGGCATCGGCTGCGTCTCCGACCTTTACGAGCGCGGCATCGAGGAACGGGGCGATACGGCCAGGATCATGCGTGATGTGGACCTCACGCGACAGCTGATTCAGGTTGGACCCCGCTAGCCTGAGATCGCGGTACAGCAGTTTCAATGTCTCAGCGTCGGTCTCAATCACGGGCCGGTCACCGTCGACGAGCGAGCGCCTCCGCATGTACTCGCTCGCGTTCAGACCTGCCGCACGGGCGCGACGGACGATGGCGGCGCGCTCCTCGCTGCTGACCCTGACGTATACGCGCCCATCCCTCGCCTTGCTACTCATGGAACTTCCAGGCGCGTTCGAGGTCGGCACCGTATTTAGAGAGAAGGTACATGTTGCGCGGGCTCTTCACGGGCATGTGGGGCTGGAGATAGGCGGGGACGACAGCAAGAGGATCGCAGGGCACGCCGAGCTCGACGAGATACGCGGTCCGCGCGAAAGCCTCCTCCGGCCCGCTCGCGTCAATTCCGGCGGTATAGAGGATGCCCACCTGGTCGTAGTCGCCGCCTACAATGAGCTGGAGACCGCATCCGGGGACGTTGCTTCCGTTGAGTTCGGCAAAGGCCTTGGAAACCATGTAGAGAACCCCACCGCGCTCGATAAGCCTGATGCCCAGACCGTGAACGTGGACGGTTGCCGGCGAGAAGCGAATATCCGGGTCAGCCGCGCGAATATAGTCGAGGGCAGTCATGGTCGAAGTGCCAAACAGACGCTCGATGCGCGCATCAACCTCGCGTTTGAGAAGCGGGTTGGGGTAGCCGTCATGACGACGGGCGTAACCAGGGACGGGAATGCGGGCGATCTTCTCTTCGAGAGTGTTCATGAATCGTTCCTTTCTTGGAGAGGCAGACCGGTACCGGTCGGTGCCGGTCTGCAAATAACAGGTATTTCGGTTCGCTGCTGGTCGGAAGGGCGGCTCGGCATGACGGTGCCGATGGTGCCGATTGGTCGATGAAATCTATCCGGCGGTCGCCTCAACCGCACGCAAAAATCCTGGGCTTGGCGCGGCACCATCGGCACCGCGCGGAAAATCCCAGCTAACCGTAGCGTCAGCGGTGCCGGCGGCCATTGACATCGGCACCGCTGGCACTAGCGCCGGGGGTCGTAAACCCAGCACCGCTGCTTGCCGTAGGGGCCGCACTTGCGCTTTCCATCGAAGCGCCATCCAGGACACTGGTCGGTGAGGATGGCGCTGATGTCCTTGGCGAGCTTCTGCGTGAACTCCTGGCGGAGGGCGTAGTCGGCGATCTCGTGAGTGCAAACCGGATGGTCGCGATGGGCGATGAGATAGCTGTTGATGGCGTCCGTGCGCGGGTCCTCCTCGAGGAAGCCCTCGCGGCGCTTCGCTGCTTCCCCCTCCATCTCGGCCGAAAGCACCGCGCTGAAGCGCGGGTCGCCGGACTTCATCCAGTAGACGACCTCGGCCATAGCCTGGCGCGCGTCGTGGGCAAACTCAGCTGAGTGCACCGATTTCGTAGGCTCGACCGTGCCGCAGAGTACGGGGAGAAAACGGCGCGCGCCGGACGACTTCTCGGCGATGAAGCCGATGGTATTGGTCGTAGCGACGAAGACACAGCGGCGCTGGAAGTCCGTCGACCGCTTGCCGTAGGCTACGCGAAAGGTGTCCGTCTGGCGCACTAGGCCGGCCTTCACCGCCTCAAGCGAGCGGCCGCTGATTCCAGTCAGCTCGGCGAGCTCAACAACCCACTTGCCGCGCAGGGCCTCGCCCGTTGCCTTGATGTTACCGAGGTCGTAGATACTGTCGCAGAAGTAGCGGTCGTCGAGGGCGATGCGGCGCGCGAAAGTCGACTTTCCGATACCGCCACTGCCGGCAAGTACCATGGTGTAGTCGAACTTGCAACCAGGATGGAAGGCGCGCTTCACGGCACCGCAGAGAAACAGGCGCTCGATTGCAACCGTGAGCGGGGAGTCGTCCGCGCCGAGGTAGGTGTGCAGCAGGGTGCCGGCGCGCTTCTCGCCATCCCACTTGAGGCCGTCGAGCATCTGCGTCAGCGGATTGAACGAGTTACCATAGGCGACGATGGTCATGGCATGGTCGAGAGTCTTGTCGGAGCGCAGGCCAATTGTGTCCTGGAGGTGAGCATAGAGCTCGGCGTCGTCCAGCGGCGTCCAGGAGCGGACGCCCTTGACGCCGTTCCAGGGCGTGGGGCCGAGCGCGAAGGTCGCGTCGGCGAGCTCGTTGTAGGCAAGCGGAATGCCATCGGACATAATGGCCGCGACCACCTGATGAACGGTCGGGGCCTTCTTCTCCTGCGGCTGCGGCACGGGCGCGCCGGGAACGGACCGGGCATTATCTGGGGCGGCCATGCTAGGCCTCCCAGGAATAATGGACTTCAATGCCGTGGTCCTGAAGTGTGGTGTCGACGGCGATCATATCCTCGCGGATGCCGTCGAGGCGGCTCTCGATGTCGAGGATGCGGAGCGCGAGGTCCATATCCGTGAGCGGATGGTCGAGATCGTGCTCGCGCAGGAGCGTGCGCAAGCGCGCGGCGTTGAGGCCGCTATAATCCTTCATGGTTCTCCTTATCGTAGATTAGGGGGCAGTCGGTCGCTAGCGAACTTTGGTCGGGGAGCTAGCGGCCTTTCTTTTCGCCGCCCTCGTCGTCAATGGCGAGGCCGAGAGCGGCATAGAGTTTGGAGCGCGGAATGAGCCATGCGTTGCCAATCTGCTTGAACGGCAACGTGCCGGCGCGCGCGATCTTATACACCTTGGAATAGCTACAGCGCAGGATGGGCGCGCACTCCTCGAGGGTCAGAAGCTTGTCCATATATACCTCCTCTCTTTTCGTTAATTCCATTGTACACTCTTAACAAAGAGAAACAAAGAAAAATAAAAATCAAATTGAAATGAGATATAGATAAAGGCTAAAGTTGAAACCAACATCGCTATAAAGCTTTATTTAGAAAGTTGATTAAGTAATGGCAAGAAAAGTATTCATCGCGAGGAACCGAAGCACCGGATTCCACTCCCTGGTCGAGGTGGTTCGTGGGGTTGAGGCGGCGGAGAAGTCGGCTCCAATGGACTTCGAACTTGCAGAGCGCCTCATGCGCTGGGGCACTCTCGACGAGCTCGTCGCGGCCATTTCGGAGTCTGGTCCCCTCATCGACCGCAGCATCTATAAAGAGGAGAATAGGCGGTTGTCTATCGACGAGGCCATCGAGGTCGTGGAGGAGTCCGTCGGCGGCGAGCGTGGTTTCACCCGTTGTGACGAAGACTTCCTCTATCTCCAGCTGTGCCTTGAGGGGATGTCTACGACGGGCAGCGCTTCGTCACTCTATCCCTCTCAGGCCTCCATTGCTCGCGACCTCAATCGTCATGGACTTATTGAGTCCAACGGTCTTGACGAGTTGAAGAAATGGCGGGAAGAAGATCCCGGCTGCGTCGTTGTGATTGAACCTTTGAGGGACGTCGTCCTATGCCGAAATCTCGGTTCGGTTCTGCTCAGGTTGATCGCAAACATCATGTCGGGGCATGAGAACGTCCTTGAGAAAAGCGGGTTCAAGCGTTTCGAAAAGAAACGTCGCTGGTGGATTACTGGGGAGCTCAAGGACTCCTATTACGTTCTGCCGTTCCAGCACAATTCCTCCTTCGATATGACTCTCAACTACTCGACCAAGTGGTTCAAGAACGTCTTTTCCTATATGGTCATTAATCCGCTTGAGACGCGCATCCTCGATCTTAGGCCGAGAAAGAGTAAGGTTCTTTTCGGATCGGTTCCCAACGCGGTTTTGATAACCGCGCAGATAAAGACCGGCGAGGGCGCACCGTTTTTCGACATCGGCTGGAAGCCGGAGGTCGAGAAGACCCAGCTGTATCTCGGTATCGATGACGGGGGTACCCAGAGAGACGAGGCCATTGCCTTCGTGGAGTCCGTTGCCAAAATGCTGGCCGGGCTGACGACGAAGGACGGCGATCGACTTGGGTGGTCTGTAGGCGGGCCTTCGATCTTCGATGATGTGCCGGTGCCCAGATACCATTTCCACTCGACGGCGGCGGCGATGTTCGGGGCTATCTTCTACCGATACGGCTGTGTCCCCACGACGTGCAAAAATTGCGGAAACGGCATTTTGGTCAAAACCAGGGGGAAGAGGCGCGAGTTCTGTTCCCCGTCGTGCAGGACGCAGTATTCGAATCGAAAGGCGGGGCTCTAGATGAATCCGTTTATCATCGCGGGCGCGGTGTGGCTGGCGGTCGCCACCGCAACCTTGCTGTATCACGTGGTCCGCAGGAAGCTCGGGGATCGGGGCTCGATGGTCGAGGCGTCTTGGCGCGACTTGGCTATGTCGTCGATCGGTTTCGGGCTTCTGTTCGCGGCGCTCGCGTTTGCCGTCGCCGGCGTGGCAACTATTTTTATTCAATAGGGGGCCTGTTGGCATGGCGACGGTGCCTCGTAACAAGGGAAGCTACGCATCTAGAGCGGGCGGCAACTCCTGGCAGGTAAAGTATCCGCTCGGCTGGAATGAGCGCAAGAAGCGTTACGACGAATATCGCGAAGAGGTCGCTTCGGAGGCCGAGGCCATCGCGCTGATCAAGGCCATCAACGACTATGTCTATCATGGAGGCCTTCCCCAAGACGTGCCCGAGTGGAGACGCAGGGCAAAAGGGCATTCCGAGGGCGACGCCCTCACGCTTGAAGGATTCGCCGTGTCCTATATCGATAACCGGAAAGGAAAGAGATGGCCAAGGTCCCGCGCAACAAGGGCTCCTACAGTGTCTACAAAGACGGACGGGCCCAGATCAAGTTCCCCCTCGGGTTCAACGAGAAAACCGGAAAGTACGGCGTCTACAACGAAAACTTCCCATCAGAGGCAGAGGCTATCGCGGCAATCAAGGAGATCAACGACTTCATCTACCACGGCGGCACCGCCGCCGAGGTGCCCGCCCATAGGATGAAAAAAGATGCCAAGGCGAAGGAGGAGGCGGAGCCCTTCCGGACATTCGCGGCGAATTTCGTCGCCGACCGAGAGAAACAGAAGGCGGTCACAGAACGGACCATCAAGGACTACCGCACCCACCTGAAGAGAATCGATCCGTATATCGGAAGCATGCCAATAAGCGCCATCGGGCCCAAGGACATTAACGCCATGTACTCCGGCCTCCGGAGCAACGACCGCCGCAACGGTGGGGCGGCGCCCGTCAGTGGCACGTACCTCCAGCACATACACAGCACCCTGTCCCTGGTCTTCGACCGAGCGGTCGTATACGGCTACATTGGCTCGAACCCCTGCAAGGATGTCGACAAACCCAAAAGGGACACCGAGGAGAAATATGCCCTATCGGTTGATGAGTGCCGCGCATTCATCGGGTCCGTGCTTGACAAAGGGCTTGAGGCGAAGAGCGTCGGCCTCCTTATCTGCCTGTGCACCGCCGCACGTTTATCGGAAATGCTCGCATTGACCTGGGCGGATTATTCCAGCGGCACCCTCCGCATCAGCAAGGCGATGAAAAAGGATAGCCAGGAGACCAAGGAGACCAAAACGGGGGACGTGAGGAACGACCCCTGCCCCCCGATATTGGTCGACGTCCTAGCAGAGTGGAAGGAATTGCAGGCGGCCCAGCTCGAACGCGTCGGCCTGAGCCAGACTGGATCGACCCCCATCGTTCAGGCGAGGCGGGGCAAGCACACCCTTAAGACATCGTTCGAGAAGTGGTTCAGGCTACAGAAGCACAATTACAATCTGCCGCCGGAGATCACAATACACGGACTGCGCCATACCGCGACCAGCATCTTGCAAAGGGACTGCCATGTCGACATGGCGACGACGATGCAGATCACCGGCCATAAGACAGTCGAAATGCTGAAACGCTATTCTCATACGGACGACAGTGCAAAGCGCGCTGCGGCCGAGGCCTTTGGCGACTTGCTGGCACCCGACAAGAACGAAGCGCGTTGCCGTTACTGCCGCTACTGGACCGTGTCCCCGGACGACGCGGGGATCGGGGCATGCTGGCACGGCTACGACGGCAACGGGATCAAGGTCCTACCCGGCGCGACGAAATGCCCAACGAACGGCTTCAGGGCAGGCTGATCTAGCAACCGCTGATGTGGCCCGGGTCCGCAGACAAACTTACCAAGACAGTCATTCCTCGAAGAAATCCGTGTCAACGGCCTTGATCTCGTAGACCTGTCTCGTGCTCACGCCGACGCCGTAGTCGATCATGAGGCCGGCGAGCGCGGGGCCGTCGACGAGCACGACCGTCTGCCCCAGGAGGCCCTCAGCATATTTGCGGGCATCCTTGGAGAAGCGAGCCGTGGTGATGAAAAGGCCCTTCGATACGCCCTTTCCGGAAAGCGCCCCGACGAATGCCTGAACCTCCGGCCGTCCGACCGTCCTTTGCGGATCCCACCGCTTAGCCTGGTAGCAGATGGTTCCAAATCCGAGTCGGTCCTCACGGACGACGCCGTCTATCCCCTCGTCACCACTCTTTTTGGTGACGTCGGCACGGGAGTCCAGGCTCTCGCCGTAACCCATCGCCACGAGCAGCTTTCCGACCAGGTGCTCGAAGAAATACGGATCTTTTCCCATGATGATCGAAATGAGGTCGTCGGCGAGCGCGTCGCGAATCTCGCCGTAGGCAGACTCCATCGCCTCCTGAGGGGACTCCTGGTCCTCCAGCGTCGAAACGCCCTCGGGCTCTGAAGCGTTTTTGGCCTTGCTTGCGGCCTGATAGCCGTCTTTCCACTTCTTGAATGCCATGCAGTTCTCATAGAGACCCTTGGCTGTAATGGGTCCGGGATAATCAGAGAGGTACGTCCTGCCGGCATCGGTGATACGGTAGGTTCCCTTCTTCTCGCCGTATTCCAGGAGCTTAGCCTTCTCCAAATCGGTGATACCCCAGTACACGCGGTTGTAGAGTCTCGACTGGCCGCTCTTGAGACGCTCGGCCCGTTCGTCATCGGTCATGTCGAATTCGATCGCCACGGCATCCTGGAGGTCGTTGCCTGCCAGATATCCATCGACATGCGCCAGCGCTTCAAGGATGGGCCGCATGGTCTCATGCCATTTGGGCATCGTCATCGCTCATCATCCCCTTCATTTCGGCAAAATCAGTAAAAGAATCAACCGCCGCTGCGGTCAAGGGACCTGTCGCCTGCGGCAATGACCTGAGCTCCCCTGCAAGTCTCCTCGACCCGCCCTTGAGGCTGACGAACGTGAGGCCTCCCGAGACGAGACCGCCGACGACCGGAACGACCTTGCTCACCGCGTCGCCGAAACTGCTTTTGGTGATTTTGACGCCGATTCCGGCAAGAACCTTTTTGATGATCGGGTAGTAGCTTGTCTGCGTAAGAGCCTTGTTGGCGACCTTCTTGGCGATATTCGACTGGACCGTTTTGGAAAACGCCGTCAACGCGGAGTTGGCCCCGCTCACTCCGACCATCACGGCCAGGAGAAGGGCAAAAGCCGCCAAGGTCTCATCGTCCATCTCGTCGCAATCGTCGATGAAGGACTGCCAGCCGTAGAGATACGCCAGTTTCTGCATGATTCGAAAGGCGTGGACATAGTACTGCGTCACGTCCGCCGGGATCGTTCCGAGCATCGCTAACCCGCCGGGTAATCCCGCGGAGAACGAAAGAACGGTCGATTTCTTCGTCTCGAAATCAATAACGTCCATAGCAATAGAGTCGACAAGGTTGGAATCCACCCCAGCGGCAGCCGGACTTGCTGAAATCGCGAGCTCCACTCGCTCTTCCGAGACGCCTCGCTTCCGGAACTCAGAACGGAGGAAACGGTCGCGCTCGATCGCCACGCCCTTCAGCCTCATCACCTTTTTCAGGAAAGCAATGGCATATCTCTGGGCTTCCTCCTCCTGCCGATCAGCTTCGGCCTTTAGGTCCCTGATACCCTCCTCCACGGAATCGGGATCGGATAGCTCCGCTCCCTCTTTCGGCTTTACGGCACTCCCCTTCACGCTACTCACCGACCTTTTCGGCATACAGGTTGAACAGATGAGCGACGATCTTGTTTTCGTCGCCATTAAAGTCGACGCCATACGCCGATTCAACTGCTGCATCAAGCTCCGCATGCGCTTTCATGAGATCCGGAAAGAGAAACTCGTTGTCTGGGTCGTACATGTCGGCGAGAGTTGACCCCTGATGTGAGCTGCGGGCATCAAGGACGGCCTGGGCGCACATTTCAATTTCGGCCCTATGCGAATCTGTCAAATTCGGCCAAATGAAGTTGTTGTATACGATCGTATTGGAATAGTTGAAGTCACTTTTCAAACGCCCACAGACCGCACGCATCCAGCAGTTGTGGATAGCACTTGTTAGTATTCCAAATTCATATAGTCCGCCACCGTCTACGTAGTAAATCTTATTTCCGGGAATCATTCCGTTGGTTACAAAACCCGTTGGGACATACTTCCTCCTGCCCGAGGACACAGCGGGGAAGGCAATGTAACTCTTTTCCTGAGGCGGCCTTACCTCATCGAACAGCCACGGAGTCTCTGCTTTTCGACGAGTTGCCTCTTTTGTAGACGTGAGTCTAAACTCGCGAACACGCTGCACTCGCTCCCTCGTGATCGGCATCTTTGTGAGGACTGCAGGGTCGATGCCATCCATCCATAAGCAATATCTCGAAGTACCCTTTATGTACTCTGCACCCATTGAAAACGGGCGGATCAATCCCTCCGCTTCCGGCTCACGTGCGACAAGGGCATCTCTTTCCTCTGCACTAAGGAGCAGGTTCCCATCATCGGTTGGCTGGCAACCTCTAACCATTGGAAGAACGTCGCAGAGGGGCCGCGAACGACGAGATACGAACATATCTTTAATTGGGGCCAAATATCCATTTATGTTGCCAACAACCTTTGGGGTCCCTTCCCGATCGAACAACACCTTTTCTTTTATGTGCTCCCTTGAAAAGCCGACGATGATTACGTGGACGTGCGCTTCATCTGAGGCCTGAGAGTCCCACTCAAAAGTCGGATATGCGAAGTCAATATGAACCCCGTTTTCGAACAGGGGCTTCCAAAGGGGCTCAACCTGCTGGCCCTGACAGATAGAGTTTGTTGAGACGAAGGCGCAACGGATGTGATGTCCCGCCATATACTCCGAGGCCGTTTTATGCCAGCAAGCTACATAATCCAGCGATCCGGCCGATTTCCCAAATATGTTGGCACGGTCCTCTTTCTGGGAATCCTCGAGACGCGCATTACCGATAAATGGGGGGTTTCCGAGAATGTAGTCAACTTCATCAGCCGGGACGACATCGTTCCAGTCGATGCGGAGAGCGTTCGCGTTGACGATGCCCTCGTAGTCCCTGAGCGGCAACTCCTGGTAGACGCGCTGAGTCACTTTTGCGGTGTCAGCGTCCGCCTGCTTCTCAGCGATCCAGAGCGCTGTGCGGGCAACGCAGCAAGCGAAGTCCTCCAGCTCAATACCATGGAAGTTCCTTAGGCTCACCAGAACATCTCGGTCTCCGGATTCCTCGAAACTGATTGACGCCTGCACGCCCTGGAGCTCGAAGAGAATACGGTTCTCGAGCTGCCTTAAGCAGAGATAGCTCTCTGTGAGGAAGTTACCCGATCCGGCAGCGGGATCGAGGATGGAGATGCCACCGATCTTCTCGTGAAGATCCTTGAGCGCACGGGTTCTCGCGCCGCCCGCGACGGGCTTCGCGCACGCCTCGTCGAACTCGGCCTTGAGGCCGTCGAGGAAGAGCGGGTCTATGACCTTGTGGATGTTCTCGGGGCTCGTGAAGTGCTGGCCGTTTGCGCGGCGGTGGTCATGGGACAGCGCCCCCTCGAAGATGGAGCCGAAGACCGTGGGGCTCACGCCCGACCAATCAAACTCCTGGCACCCCTCGACGATGAGCGTATGGCGGAAGTTCTCGGACAGGGGCGGAATCTCCGTCTTCTCGCGGAAGAGGCCACCGTTCATGTAGGGCAGTTTCTTCAGCCAGGACTCGGCATATTTGTCGCGGTCCTCGTCCTTGGTGTCGAGCCAAACAAACAAGTCCTTGAGACCTCGCCTGAGATCGCCCGCTTGGAAGTGCGAGACGTAGTCGCGGAAGGCGTTGGGGGCCACGAGTCCCGAGTCCTCGCAGAACATGAGGAACATGAGACGCGTCATGAGCACGGAGAGCGCATGGTGGTTCTCGGGCGCGTCGGGGTCATCGAACGCCTCGGCGACCTGGTCGTGAAGTTTCGACATGATCTTGCCGGCCTCGACGGAAACGGCGCGGGAGATCGTGGCCGGGGCCTCCGCCCCGCCCTTGAGGAACTGGATGGCGGCGAGGTTCTTCGGAAGTTCGGCAAGCGACAACCTGAAGAGAGGCTCCCGGCAGAGTGAATCTCTCTCGCGGTCGAAGACCCAGAAATCCGAGAAGTTGCAGGCGATGATATAGCGCGGTTGCTGCGAGAGCGGCATACCCTGGGCGTAGGCGTTGCCCTGCTTCGCGGGCGTCACCTTGCGGCCCTGGCGCGTCTCCTCCTTGGCAAGATCGATTCCCAGCGACTTTTGCTCGATAAGGGTTTTGGCCGACGGTATGAAGACGTCGATATACCCATCGTGCGCGCTTGCGTCGGTGGAAACGGGCTTCTCGAACTCAAGTCTCGAGACCGCATCCTCCACGCCCAGAACGTTCTGATAGAAGTCGATCCAGAACCGCTGGGTGTCCTGGTTCTCGATCCCCTTGTTCGCCCACTTGCTTGCAAAAGCTTCTGCATCGGCTTTCTTCCCCGGCATACGGACCCTCACTTGATAGCCTTTTCCACTAAGAAAGATTCTACGTGCTAGTCCGGTCTTTTTTACCAGCGTTTGGCTTTATTGCACTCCGGTAGGCTTCTTTGTGCGTGGTTCCGTCTTATTTTCTTCGCTATTTCTTCGCCGCACTATTTAGCCAAAAGAAAACAGCCCAGAGGAACAATGCCTCTGAGCTGCTAAAAGTCTTGGTCGCGGGGGCAGGATTTGAACCTACGACCTCCGGGTTATGAGCCCGGCGAGCTACCAGACTGCTCCACCCCGCAATGTCTGGGCGCTTCATGTGCGCAAGAAAGAATATTACGCGGGAGTTCGGTAAGCGGCAAGGAAAATCTCGTAGAGCATAATTCCTTCATATTTAAAACCCCTCAGCCCCTATCACCGTAAACGAATCGCAGCCGAGCGCCGTCGGCGGCGCGTATACAATGGTGCGCGTCCTTTTATGCCAACACTGGGAGTAGACATGCTGCTCGCTATCGATATGGGAAACACGCAGACGGCCATGGGCCTGTTTGACGGAGACGAGCTGGTGCAGTCGTGGCGTATGCCCACCGACCGCTCCTATACCGCCGACGAGATCCACGTGCGCCTGATGGGTTTCTTTAAGATGTACGGCCTTTCGCTCGATGCGGTCGACGCAATCGCCTTTGCGGGCGTGGTGCCGCAGCTCTCGCGCGAGTGGCACGCCGTGGCCGACCGCATTGCCGCGGACGCCATCGTCATCGGGCCGCAGACGGCCGCGGTGACCAAGCTGCGCGCGGCGCGCCCCCAGGCCGTAGGTGCCGATCGCGTCGCCAACGCCGTTGCGGCCGAGACTTTCTACGGCGCGCCGGCAATCGTGGTGGACTTTGGCACCGCGACCAATATCGACGTCATCGATGAGGACGGTTATTACATTGGTGGAGCGATTGCGCCGGGCATCCGCATTTCGATGGACGCGCTCGCCGCCCGAGCCGCCAAGCTCGCCAGCGTTCCGCTCGAGGCGCCCGAGCACGCCATCGGCCGCGATACCGAGGAGTGCATCAAGGTCGGCGCCGTAACGGGCGCCGCCGCCATGGCTGAGGGCCTGGTCGCGCGCATGAAGCGCGAGCTGGGCCGCGAGGATGCCACCGTTATCGCCACGGGCGGTCTCGCCAGTATCGTCGCCGATTCGACCGATGCCTTCGACGTGGTCGACGGACAGCTCACCATCAAGGGTATCTGCGAAATCTACCGCCGCATGCAGGAGCTGGGATAGAGCAGGGGCTTAAGTCGAGCACGCCCGATGCCACAGTCCCCGCAAAGGCTCGCCAAGCCTATTCCTCAAAATCGAAAAATTTTCAGTTTTGAGGAATAGGGCGCTGGCAACCCATTCCCCAGATAGGCGAAACCCTCCCCGGCGCAGGCCGAGGAGGGTCTTGTTGTCATCGTTGTCTTTGAGCGCTGGTGCCTCGCGCTACAGCCCGCGAATTCGTACGGCCTCGGGCGGAAACTCCTGCTCGCCGGCATCGGTCTTGATGGTCGCGCGGCCCCAGATGTCCAGGCCCGCAAACACGCCCACCGCGAGCGGCAGACCGTTGGGCGACACCGCCGCGACCTGACGACCCAGCAGTGGCACCATGTCAAAGTACTCGCCCAGCACCGGAGCCAGCGGGCCCGCGGCGCCCTGCGGCGTGTTGGCGGCAACCGCCCAGGCGCCCACGCGGGTCAACACGGCGGCGGCCAGCTCCTCAACCAGCGCTTCGTCGGCCATATTCACGCCAAGCTCACCCAGCGCCGCACACTCAATATCAACCGTCACCGCGGCAAACATGCCCGCAGCACCGGCACCGCCGTTCACGGCAACACGCGCGAGCGACGTCTCGAACGCGGGCGCACCGCACACGATGTTGCTCGGCCACTCAATGCCCACCTTGCCGGCAAGGCCCAGGCCCGGCGTCGATGCCGTGCCCACAAGCGCATCCATCATGCCCATCGCAGCCACAAACGGCAGGCCGTGGAAGGCATGCATGTTCACATCCGGACGCACGACCAGCGAAAACGCCAGCGAAGCGTTGCCCGCGCTCCAAGCGCACCAGCCCGCGGACGCACCCTCGCGGCCCGCGTCGCGCGCCGCGTCGAGCTCGGTGCCAGCGGCAACAGCATTCATCTCGATCATCTACATACGCCCCAATTCGCCCACGATATGGCCCACGCGGTCCTCGGGCTCCTTGACCTCGACGCCGTTGTAGCGGAAGAACCGCGCCGGGTCGTGCATCAGGTCCTCGAGCGGCACCAGCACAAAATCGCGTTCGCCGATCAGCGGATGCGGCAGGCGCAGCTTTTTGCCGCCGTGGGTCTCGCCGTCCATCCACAGCAGGTCCAGGTCGATGGTGCGCGGACCGTTGGCCTTGGCCTTTTTGGAGCGGTCGCGTCCCAGCTCGGCCTCGATCTTCATGAGCTCGTCGAGCAGCACCAGCGGCGCAAGCTCGGTCTTGATCTCGATGACGGCGTTGGCAAACGCGTCCTGGCGCGTCTCGTAGGCAGGCTCGCTCTCGTAAATCTTGGAGGAGTTGGACACGCAGGTGAGTGGAATCTCGGCGATCATCTCGCGTGCGGCGCGGATGTTGTCGCAGCGATGCCCCAGGTTGGAGCCCACGGCCACAAACGCGCGGCGCGGCTGTGGCTTGGCAACCGCCCAGTAGCCGTTTAGGAACTGCGCAAAACCCGCGGCGTCGTGCACGCGCACGATGTTGGCACCGGCCTGGATGGCGCCCAGGCACACGCCAAACGTAGCGGCATCGCGCTCGGCGGCCTCGGTCACGCCCGAGACGGCGCCCACAAAGCGCTTGCGCGACACGGCGCACATGAGCGGATAGCCCAGTGACGCCATCTTGGCAGTCTCGCGCTGGATGACGATGTCCTCGTTAGCCGACTTACCAAAGCCCGGGCCAGGATCGATGCAGATGCGGTCGCGCGACACGCCGGCATGGATGAGTGTGCGGGCCTGGTCAGACAGAAAGCCCATGACGCGGCGCATAATGGGCGCCGAATCGGGCAGGGTGAAGCGGCGGAGCTGCGAGGTGGGCACGTAGGCTTCCTCGCGGCGGGCGCTGCGGCGCATCATGGCGGCCAGACGGTCATTGGACTCCGATGCGGCCTCGGTGGCTGCGGGCGCGGGCGCGACGGTCTCGGCGGCAGCAGTCTGCTCGGCGGCGGGCGTCTCCTGCTCACTTGCAGGCTCGGACGTGGGCTCCGGTTCGCCAAACGGCAACGAGGGCTGCACCACGCCGCCCGGAAGCTTGGCCTCCGACTTAGGCTCACCCAGCAACTTGCCGCGACGGCGGCGAGCCGGCTTCTCGGCCTCACGCGCGGCCTCGGCAGCCGCCTCGCGCGCCTTCTCGGCAACAAACGCCGCTGCCGAGGTATCGAGCTGCACCGTTGCGTGCGTGCGGGTGGGCGCGGCGACCTCGCCGGCATGCATCACGATGACGCCGCAGGTGCTCGTCTTAACAAACTCGACCATCTTGGGATCGGTGAAGCCGGTCACGTCGTTGACGATCGAGGCGCCGCAGCGCACGGCCGCCTTGGCAACCGCCACATGACGCGTGTCGATCGAGACGATGGCGCCCTCCTTGGCCAGCGCGCGAACCACGGGCAGCACGCGGCGAGCCTCCTCGTCGGGGTTGACCGGGGTAAAACCAGGGCGCGTGGACTCGCCGCCCACGTCGATGATGTCGGCGCCGGCGTCGAGCATCGCTAGGCCGTACTCGATGGCGGCGTCCGGGTCGAAGTGCTCCCCGCCATCGCTAAACGAATCGGGCGTCACGTTGAGGACGCCCATGATGCGCGGACGGTCAAAGCTGAGCTCGTACTTTCCGCACCGCCATGTCTTGCTGTCGTTCGCCATGAACATCCTCCTAAAATGCCCACGCCGCCGAGCTTGGGGAGCTGGCGGCGGGGTCGCTTTGCACTCAGTCTTTCTATTGTATCCGCGCGCGCGGGCTAGAACGCAAACGCGGCCGCGATGTCGCAAGAAATCAGCAGGTCGGCATTTACATCCTGATCGGTGGGAGCAAGATTGCAAATGGCCAGCGTATCGCCGGTAAAGTAACGCGTAAGGCCCGCCGCCGGATACACCACGAGCGAGGTCCCGCCCACAATGAGGGCATCGGCCGCGGCGATGGCGGCAACGGCGCCGGTCAGCACATGCTCATCGAGCGGCTCCTCGTAGAGCACCACATCGGGCTTAATGCGCCCGCCGCACGCGGGGCACACGGGCACGCCCGCGGCATCCTCGTGCTCGCGCGAGCAAATCCACTCGGCGCTATAGACCGCGCCGCACGACTGACAAATGTTGCGATGGACCGATCCGTGCAGCTCGAACACACGCTGCGAGCCTGCCATCTGATGCAAGCCGTCAATGTTTTGCGTCACCACGGCATTTAGCTTGCCGGCGCGCTCCAGCTCGGCCAGCTTGGTGTGGCAGCGGTTGGGCTTGGCGCCAAGCGCGATCATCTTGGTGCGGTAGAAGTCAAAGAACTCCGCAGGATGCGCCTCGTAAAAGCTATGCGACAGCATGGTCTCGGGCGGGTAGGCAAACTGCTGGTGATATAGGCCGTCCACGCTGCGGAAATCGGGGATGCCACTCGCCGTGGAAACGCCCGCGCCGCCAAAGAAGACCACGCGCTTGTGGGTGCCGAACAGCTCCGCCAACGCGGCGGAGGCCTGTTTGGAGTCCGTTATCGCCTGCGTCATATGAGTCCTCCGTCCTTGTTGGTCGGGCAGCGTCGGGCGATGTCCCAGCATGCGGCCTTTGGGTCAGCACGCGCGGTGCCCACCACCGCCCTTGTTGCGTTAATCTTAAGCCTGCCAACCCCGTCGAAAGGACACCATGCCTCAGACTTACACCTTTGCCTCGTGGAACGTCAACGGCCTGCGCGCCGTGCTCAAAAAGGACCCGAGCTTTATCCAGATCGCGCAAGAACTCGACGTCGATATCCTGGCGCTGCAGGAGACCAAGCTGCAGGAGGGCCAGGTCGATATCGACCTGCCCGGCTATCACCAAACCTGGAGCTACGCCGAGCGTAAAGGCTATTCGGGCACTGCGGTCTTTAGCCGCCAGGAACCGCCGCGCGTGCTGCACGCCGACGCGCTGCTACCCTACGCCGGCGAGGGCGAGGCGGCCGAGCTCGTCGCCCAAGCCGCAACCGAGGGCCGCGTCTGCGCGCTGGAGTTCGACAAGTTCTGGTTTGTGGATGTCTACACCCCCAACGCGCAAAACGAACTCGCCCGCATCGACGTGCGCATGGCCTGGGACGATGCCTACCGCGGCTTTTTGAGCGCACTCGAGCGCGAGACCGGCAAACCCGTCGTGACCTGCGGCGACTTTAACGTGGCGCACGAGGAGATCGACCTTAAGAACCCCAAGTCCAACCGCGGCAACGCCGGCTTTTCGGACGAGGAGCGCGGAAAGTTTACCGAGTTGCTCGATGCCGGCTTTACCGACACCTGGCGCGCGGCTAATCCGGACGTCGAGGGCGTCTACAGCTGGTGGAGCTATCGCTTTAATGCCCGCAAGAACAACGCCGGCTGGCGCATCGATTACTTCTTGGTAAGTGATTCAATCGCCAATACCGTGCGCGACACCGGTATCCGCGGCGATATCTTCGGCAGCGACCACTGCCCCGTCACCCTCACGCTAGAGCTCTAGCCCCAAGTAATTCCTCTAGGGGACAGAGGAAAACAGATCATGTGACCCCTCTCCCCCTATAAGTTGCGGTGGAATAGTTCCTGTTTGGGCAGCAAATAGCCAAAAACGAGAACTATTCCACCGCAAGTTCGTGAGGAAACGCGAAATGCCTTACAGCCCGTATTTCACGACGACACGGTTAATGCGACGGCACCAGGGCTTGTACAAGGCGGCCAAAAACACGCAGGTCGCGAGTCCGTGCGTGATATCGAACGGCACGGCGGTGGCAAGACGTGCCACGGCACCTGCCCAAGTAAGCGGCTGTACAAAACCAATGATGTCGTAGGCGTTGATCACAACGCCGTACAGCAAACCCGAAGCAAAGCCGTAGGTCAGCAGCGCCGGCATACGCACGGTGCCATCGGCGCGGTCGAACGCACCCGCATACGCCAGCGCACCGCCAACGTATCCCACGAGCCCCCAGGCATACATCTGCCACGGCGTCCACATGCCCTGTCCAAAAAAGAAATTGCTGGTCAGCGCCGCCAGCGCGCCAACCATAAAACCATTGCGGCGACCAAGCGTCGCCCCCGCGATAATGGCGATGGCGCTCACCGGTTTAAAGTCGGGAATAGGCCCAAACAGGATGCGCCCCGCCGCCGCCAGCGCCGCCAGCACCAGCGTGGGCATAATCTGGCGCAAACCCGGACGAGATGCCTCATAACCCGCGAAGAACAGCGCGAGCACCAGCGCCACCACAACCAGCATGGCCAACGCTGCCTGCTCAACACCCGACAGTAACGCCGCAGCCATCACCGCCGGCACTGCCAACAACAGCGGGATCTCCAGTTTTGCAAGCAAGCGCGAGAAACGACAGTCCGTCATCCCATCACGCCCTATAGAACACATTGTCGGCAAAGAAGTCGGCCGGGGGCTCCATGCAGGCAATCTCGCCGTCAAACATCATGGCGACGTCGTCGGCTACCTGCTCGGCAAAGTCCAAATCGTGCGTAGCCATGATGACGGTGCCGCCAGCCTTCGCATGGTCACGCAGGGCGCGGGCGATGATGCGGCGGCTGAACAGGTCTAGACCCTTGGTGGGCTCATCGAGCAATAGCAGTTCGGGGCCGATTAGCAGCAGTTTTGCCAATGCAAGCAGTTGACGCTGCCCGCCCGAAAGATCGTACGGATGGCGTCCATCCAGACCCGACAACCCCAAGCTCGCCGCACGCTCCCGCGCCAAGTTCTCGTCATATCCGCAGGTCGAGGCCCATTCCATCAGCTCATCGCGAACCGTCTCGGCAACCAGCAATGCTTTGGGATTCTGAGGCAGCAGCGCCGCCGAGGCCGCTCCGCGCACCATGCGGCCGCGCTGCAGCTTGGCGGTCTTCGCCAGCACCGAGAGCATCGTCGACTTGCCGCAGCCGTTACCGCCAACAACCGCATGCACCGCACCGGCCGAAAACGACGCATCGAGCCCACGCAACACCCAGCCGGACGCTCGATCGTAGCGAAACCAACCTTCCGACAGGGTGGTAGCCGACCCAGCGTGCATTTTTTGGAGTATTCTGCTTCCATCCGTGCGCGAGAAGGCTTCCAAGCCGTTCTCGAGCGACGTTTGCGCCACAAATTCGGACGATTTGTCCAATTCTGAACTTTTTTTCGCGCTCGATACGTCCCCGAGCGGCTCCAGAGAGCCCAAATTGTCCTCACGCCTGCTGAATACTCCGTTTTTTGCACATCGGATGGCACCCCACCCCAACGTGTCATCGGAAAACAGCGATTCTCGGCGTCCCAAAGATGCCATATCCGCCGCCTCGTGCACGCGGCCATCCTCAATCCGGTACGCACACGTCGCGTATTCGAGCATTGGGCGCGGCTGATGCGTCGCCACAACAACCGTGCAGCCCAGCTCGCGATTCACACGAAACAGCGCGTGCAGGAAATTCTTCTCGGCAACGGGATCGAGCTGAGACGTGGGCTCGTCGAGCAGCAGCACGCGCGGGCGCAGCGCCAGGACGGCGGCAAGCGACAGCAGCTGCTTGCGGCCACCCGAAAGCGTATCGGTATCACGATGAAGCCAGTCCTCCAGACCAAAGAAATAGCTGGTCTCGGCAACACGGCGGCGCATCTCGTCGCGCGACACACCCAGATTCTCTAGGCCAAACGCCATCTCGTGCCACACGGTCTCGCACACAATCTGGTTCTCGGGATCCTGAAACACATAGCCCACGCGCTCCGCCGATGCCCGCACGTCCATGTCGGCAACGTTCTCGCCCAGCACGCGCGCATCGCCAGTGCGCTCGCCCGCCGGAGCGATCTCGGGCTTGAGCAGCGACAGCAGCGTCGACTTACCCGATCCGGTACCGCCAACAAGCAGCGCAAATGCACCTTGGGGAACAGACCAGTCGAGCCCCTCGAGCACCGCAGCATCAGCATCGGGGTAGGCAAAACTAAGGCCTCGCACCTCAATCGCTGGCGCGGCCGAGCCATATGCCACACCCGCCGCCGAGCTCCTATCAAACCGAGCCATCAGCCAAACCTCTTCTCATCAATCGCGTGCAACGCGCAAGGCAACACCATCCAGGCGGCGTACACGACATAGCCTGGCCACGGCGCCGGCACCGAGAGCTGCGGATAAAACGAATACTGCGTCGTCGCGGTCCACGCCACCGCCACCGCGGCAGCGCCAAACAGTACGAGCCCGGCCAGCGCGGCAACGTCACTGCGCCCCAGCCGATACCGCGCATACGTCGTACGACGCGTCGCGGCACCCCACCCGCGCGAGCGCATCGCGTCCGCGCGCTCCAGCGAATCTTCCATGCCCCAGCCCATCAACACGCTCGACGCCCGCAGGCGCGATCGCACGGGATCGGTGGGCGCGCGGCCCGGTACATCAATCGCATCTTGCACCGCCAGCACCGTGCGGCCGCGGCGCAAAAACTGCGGGATAAGCCGCATGCACATCGAGATCATGAGCGCGATCACCGGCGCGGCGTTACCCAAAAGCGCAAGCACCTTGTCGTATTCGAGCATCGACGCCGCGGCCTCAAACCACAGCACGCTCGCCACAAACAGTCCGCCCATGCACAGGCCATATACCATGCTCTTCAGATACACCGCGCGCACGCCGATGCGAAGCAGCTCCGTCGAGCCCGAGGCGCTAAACAGCGGATTGACCAGCGCGATAATCAAAATCACCGGCAGCTGCCAGCGAAGCGCCCCCAACGTGCGCGCAGCACCGCGCGTCGCAAATCCATACGCCAGCCCGCCCGCAAGTGACAGCGCAATCAGCACCGGCTGCATCGAGAACATGGTGAGCCCCAGCGTCAGCACCATGTAGAGGGCCGGCACAGCCGGATGCGACATCGAGAATGCCGCGACGGGCTCGCCGCCAAACTCCTCTTGTATGTTGTCCACGGGCACCCCCGTCCCCTCGCTCAAACGACAGCTCCGCAGCACCGCCAACGCCGCACGCAAGCAGCGCAAACGCCACGCCGGCGGCACCGACATCGGCCGCCATGAGCCAATCGCTACGCGCTCAACATATGCCTGCGGTATCATATTGCGCCGTGTATCGTTTCCAAACACACGTCTCTATAACGTAACAGGAGATCACATGGACGCAACCGCAATTATCCTCGCTGCCGGCGAGGGCACCCGCATGAAGTCGAACCACTGCAAGGTTTCGCACAAGATCCTGGGCAAGCCCATGGTCCAGTGGATCGTCGACGCCACCATCAAGGCCGGCTGCAGCCGCGTCGTGGTCGTCATCGGCAGCCACGCCGACGAGATGCGCGCCCTCATCGACGGCGCCTATGCCAACAGCGCCACCAAGGTCGAGTGCGTCGAGCAGACCGAGCGCCTGGGCACCGGCCACGCCGTGAAGGTCGCGCTCGAGGCCTGCGGCATCGCGCAAGGCCCGGTCGTCGTGCTCAACGGCGACCTGCCGCTCATCACCGCCGACACCGTCGCCAAGTTCGCACAGACCGTCGCTACCGGCGAGCTCGCCTGCACCGTCATGACCATGACCCCGCCCGACCCCTTCGGCTACGGCCGCATCAAGCTGGGCGCCGACGGCCAGATCGAGCGCATCATCGAGCAGAAGGACTGCACGCCCGAGCAGGCCGCCACGCTGCTGGAGTGCAACGCCGGCTGCTACGCCTTCGACGGCGCGCAGCTCGCCGCCCACATTAACGAGATCGGCAACGACAACGCGCAATCCGAGTACTACCTGCCCGACATGCTCGAGATCCTCAAAGGCCACGGCCAGGCGGTCTCCATCTTCCACTGCGACGACTACCGCGACGGCCTGGGCGTCAACAGCCGCATCCAGCTCGCACAGCTCACCGCCATCGCGCGCGACCGCATCAACGAGCACTGGATGGCCGAGGGCGTCACCTTCATCGACCCCACGCAGGCCTGGATCGGCCCCGACGCCACCATCGGCCGCGACACCGTCGTGTGGCCGCAGACGCACCTGATCGGCCACGTCACCGTGGGCGAGGAGTGCCAGCTCGGCCCCAACAGCCGCCTCACCGACACCACCGTCGGCAGCGGCTGCACCATCGATGAAACCATCGCCGTCGAGGCCGTCATCGAGAACGGCGTCGACTGCGGCCCGCGCGCCTACCTGCGCCCGGGCACCCACATGCTCGACGGTTCCAAGGCCGGCACGCACGTGGAGATCAAGAAGTCCACGATCGGCGAGGGCTCCAAGGTGCCGCACCTGTCCTACATCGGCGATACCACCATGGGCTCCGGCGTCAACGTGGGCGCGGGCTCCATCACCTGCAACTACGATGGCGTACACAAGCACAAGACCGTCATCGGCAAGGATGCCTTCATCGGCTCCGACACCATGATGGTCGCGCCCGCCCAGATTGGCGACGGCGCGCTCGTGGCCGCCGGCTCCGTCATCACCGAGCCGGTCCCGGCAGACGCACTTGGCCTGGGTCGTGCCCGCCAGATAAATATTGAGGGCTGGGCCGCCGATTATCGCCGCCGTCTGCACGAGGACGACGAGGTATAACGTTTTACCAAGCATCTAAGGAGCTGTTCACATGGGGGGCGGCTCCTTTTTTCTATCGTGACCTGCGCGACAGGATGAGTGGTCGGTTCGTGTCCGTTGACGGTAAAGACGTTATCAAGACCCGATTAACCCCGTCGCGCGGTTACAATGCAACAAGGCATCTATATGGCATTCGATATAAAGGAGAAGGGTAATGCCGATTAATGATCCCGAGAAGTCGGAGAATATGCGCAAGTCCATCCGCGTGTATTCCGGTTCCTCCAACCGTCCCCTCGCTCAGAAGATCGCTGAGTACCTTGGGGTCGAGCTTTCGGGCCTTACGCTAAAGCAGTTCGCCAACGGTGAGATTTACGCCCGCTACGACGAAACCGTCCGCGGCGCCGACGTCTTCCTGATTCAGTCCGTGGCCGGCGGCAACGTCAACGACATGCTCATGGAGCTGCTCATCGCCACCGACGCTGCCAAGCGCGCATCCGCCCGCTCCATCACCGCCGTCATCACCCACTACGGCTATGCCCGCCAGGACCGCAAGGCCGGCCCGCGTGAGCCCATCACCGCCCGCCTCGTCGCCAACCTGCTCGAGCGCGCCGGCGTCAACCGCATCATCACCCTCGACCTGCACCAGGGCCAGATCCAGGGCTTCTTCGATATCCCGGTTAACCACCTGTCCGCGCTGCCGCTGTTTGGCCAGTACTACAACGACATGCACTTCGACACCGACAACCTGGTTGTCGTCTCCCCCGACGTGGGTCGCGCCAAGGCCGCCAAGAAGCTGTCCGACATGCTCGGCTGCGACCTGGCCATCGCCCACAAGGGCCGTCCGCGCCACAACGCCGCCGAGGTCATGGGCATCATCGGTGACATCAAGGGCAAGACCTGCATCATCAACGACGACATGATCGACACCGCTGGCACCCTGTGCGCCAACGTCAAGGAGCTCAAGGCTATGGGCGCTGGCGATATCTACGTCTGCGCCACCCACGGTATCTTCTCCGGTCCGGCCATCGAGCGTCTGAACGACGCCCCGATCGTCGAGTGCCTCGTCACCGACGCCATTCCCGTCGAGGTCGGCGGCAAGATCAAGACCATCTCGGTCGCCGAGGAGTTCGCTCAGGCCATCTCCGCCGTTTACCACGAGGAGCCCGTCTCCACGCTCGTCGGCGGCGACTTCGCGCTGTAGTCGCTCGACCCTCGCATCCCTCCGGAAGCCCCGGACACGCCTGCGGGGTTATCACGCGAACGTCCTCGCCGCTTTGCGGCTGCGGGATGTTCGCTTTGATAACCCCTCCCGGCGTGTCCGGGGCTTCCTGCTGTCTCGGGGCAGCTGTTTTCTGAAATGACTTTGCTGCAACCTTTCCTCGCCTTCGGCGGGCGTGGTAGCCTTTGTCGTTGATTGAACTTTTGTGTAACGAAAGGATGAACATGGCAGCTGCACAGCCGCTTAAGATTCGCATGGTTGCCGGACTTGGCAACCCTGGCGAGGAATATGCCGAGACCCGTCACAACGCTGGTTTCAAAGCAATCGACGAGCTGGCCCGTCAGGCCGGCGTCACGTACTGGAAAAACCAAGCAGGCGCCGAGGTCGCGCTCATCAACATCAACGATCCCGAGGAAGAGGGCGGCAAGCGCCAGATTGTACTGGTCAAGCCGCAGTCGTACATGAACACCTCGGGCGGGCCCATCTCCAAACTCTGCCGCGAGTACAAGATCAAGGCCGAGGAGCTGCTCGTCATCCACGACGAGCTCGATATTCCCGCCGGCGACGTGCGTGTTAAGGTGGGCGGCGGCCATGCCGGTCACAACGGCCTGCGTTCCATCATCGACAAGATGGGCAGCCGCGACTTCAGCCGCATCCGCACCGGCATCGGCAACCCTCCCGGCAAGATGGCCGTCGCCGATTACGTGCTTAAGCAGCTGCGCGCCCGCGAGGCCGAGGATTTCCAGGACACCTGCGCCCGCGCGGCCGACGCCGCCGGCCTGGCGATTGTGCACGGCGTAGTCTATGCTCGCGACCATGTCAACGGCGCCGCCTCCGCCAACGGCAAGCACTAAAACCTATCATTTAGGGATAGGTTTATTTTGGCAGGTTTTACCTGCGGAAACGCCGCAGCGGCCGCATCGCAATAAACCGCGCACCGCCATACACACATAGCACCCCAAAGGGGGCCGACCTCATTGCAACCCGAGACTGGCCCCTTTGCCGTTTTACCCGATAAAGCTGACCAAAATAAACCTCTCCCCCTTTGGTAGGCCAAAGTGGACAAACCCTGCTCCCAACCGCCGAAGACACACGTAAGTGACATGTCCATGAGGGTATAATTTGCACCGTATGTCTGCACAACGCCTGTGCACGTACGGTTTTATTCGGGCTACCGTCCATTTCCGTGGAGGCACGGTTCGGCGGCCCTAACAAGAGAGGGGTTCTATGTATAAGATCCTGGAGAAGACGCAGTTCTCGGAGAAGGTGTTCAAGTTCCGCATCGAAGCGCCTGCAATCGCCAAGCATGCGCACGCTGGACAGTTCCTCATGGTTCGCGCCAACGAGACGGGCGAGCGTGTCCCGTTTACCCTGGCCGGCTGGAACGGTGACGAGGGCTGGGTCGAGTTCATCTTCATGGTGATCGGCAAGACCACCGAGATGCTTTCCACCTACGAGGCCGGCGAGTCGCTGCGCGACGTCGTGGGCCCGCTGGGCGTTCCCACCGAGATGGCCGAGGGCCCCTGCGCCGTCATTGGCGGCGGCGTCGGCCTGGCAATTGCCTTCCCGGTCGCCAAGCACCTGGTCGAGACCGGTCACGAGGTACACGCCATCATGGGCGCCCGCACCAAGGACCTCCTGCTCATGGAGGACCAGTTCCGCGAGCTCCTCGACGAAGATCACATCCACATCACCACTGACGACGGCTCCTACGGCGAGCAGGGCGTTGTCACCGCTCCGCTGGAGCGCCTGCTGCAGGACAAGGCCGTGAGCCAGGTCTTCTGCGTCGGCCCCGTTCCGATGATGAAGTTCTCGACCCTCACCGCCCAGAAGTACGACACCCCCATAACCGCGTCGCTCAACCCCATCATGGTAGACGGCACCGGTATGTGCGGCTGCTGCCGCGTCGAGGTGGGCGGCGTAACCAAGTTCGCTTGCGTCGACGGCCCCGACTTCGATGCCACCCTGGTCGACTGGGATGACCTTCGTGCCCGCCAGGCCGCTTACCGTTCCGAAGAGGGCGAGTCCCTCAAGGCCTATGAGGAAAAGAGCTGCGCATGCCACTAGTTAACGGTCGTTTCGTTGCCGATATGAAGTCGCCCCGCACCCCCGATAACGAGGAGCCGGCTGCCGAGCGCGCCTGCGACTTCCGCCCCGTCGACAAGGGCTTCACCGAGGAGATGGCGCTGGCCGAGGCCGAGCGCTGCCTCAACTGCAAGAAGCCGTTCTGTGTCGAGGGCTGCCCCGTCAACATCAACATCCCCCGCTTTATCGAGCAGATCCGCGAGAAGGACTTCGGCGGCGCTCTCGACACCATCCGCGAGGACTCCATGCTTCCCGCTATCTGCGGTCGCGTCTGCCCGCAGGAGAACCAGTGCGAGGGTAAGTGCATCCGTGGTAAGAAGTCCGAGCCCGTGGCCATCGGCCAGCTCGAGCGCTTCCTGGGTGACCGCCCCGAGCTCGCCTCCACGCCCAAGATGGCCCCCAAGAACGGTAAGAAGGTCGCCGTCGTCGGCTCCGGCCCGTCCGGCATCACCTGCGCCGGCGAGCTCGCCCGCAACGGCTTTGACGTCACCGTCTTTGAGGCCTTCTTCACCGGCGGCGGCGTGCTGGTCTACGGCATCCCCGAGTTCCGTCTGCCCAAGGCAGTCGTCAAGCGCGAGATTGACGGCCTGGAGGACATGGGCGTCAAGTTTGAGTACAACTCCGTCGTGGGCAACATGGCCACGGCCGAGGAGCTGTTCGAGCAGGGCTTCGACGCCATCTACGTGGCGACCGGCGCTGGCCTGCCCAAGTTCCTCAACGTCCCCGGCGAGAACCTGCCCAACGTCTTCTTCGCGAACGAGTACCTCACCCGCGTGAACCTGATGAAGGCCAACAAGTTCCCCGAGTACGACACCCCCACCAAGCACGGCAAGAACGTCGTTGTCTTTGGTGGCGGCAACGTGGCTATGGACGCCGTCCGTACCGCCAAGCGCCTGGGCGCCGAGCACGCCATCATCGCCTACCGTCGTACCGAAGACGAGATGCCCTGCCGTCGCGCCGAGCTGCACCACGCTAAGGCCGAGGGCGTCGAGGTTCTGCCGCTCGTCTCCCCGCTCGAGTTTGTCGCTGGCGAGGACGGCTCCGTGTGCGCCGTCAAGGTCCAGAAGATGGAGCTCGGCGAGCCTGACGAGTCCGGCCGTCGTCGCCCGGTGCCCATCGAGGGCGCCATCGAGGAGATCCCCTGCGACGTCGCGATCTCGGCTATCGGCACAAACGCCAACCCCTTCGCAAAGAAGATCGGCGGCAAGATGGAGCTCAACAAGTGGGGCTACATCGTCGCCGACGAGGAGACCGGCCAGACCACCGATCCCCGCATCTGGGCCGGCGGCGACATCGTCACCGGTGCCGCTACGGTCATTCTGGCGATGGGCGCCGGCAAGAAGGCCGCCGCTTCGATCACCAAGAGCTTGCTGGGCGAGTAATCACCTACAGCGCTAGCCATCAAACGGCAAAGTCCCCGTCGAGCACACGCCCGGCGGGGACCTTTTCTATACCGGCCGCCCAAACCACCACAAAGGTGCCTGTCCCCTTTGTAGTGGTTTTGGTCGGCTAGCCTTCGAGCTGCGCCACTTTGTAGCGGTAGGCTGCGGCGATGACATCCTTGCAGCCTTCGCGGCCCAGCTTGGCGCGGTTGACGACGATGTCCTTGCCGCTCGTCATCTTCCACTTTCCGGCGCTGTAGCGCTTATAGAACGCCTCGCGCGCCTTCTGCTGCTGCTTGACCAGCTTGGCGCCCTTCTTTTTGTTGAGGCCGCGCTTCTTGCGCACGATCTCGACGCGGTCCTCAAAGGGCGCAGTCACCAGCACGGCGATGTGATTGGGGTTGTTGCGCAGCAGATAATCGGACAGACGGCCTTCGATAATGCAGCTCTCGGTCTCACCCAGATCCAAAATCACCTGGCTCATCTTTTGGAACAACTTGTCCGAGTACGAACGCGCATCGTAGCGGTCGGGCAGAAACGCCATGTTCTCCACGGCCAGACGCTCGTCGTAGGCGGCCATCTTGTCAAGCGACTCGCCCGCGCGCAGCGAAGCACGCACCAGCAGCTCGTTATCGTACAGCGGAATCCCCAGCTCATCGGCGAGGATACGACCAATCTCGTGGCCCTCGGCGCCAAAGTCGCGCGCGATGGTAATGACCACAGGACTCTTCTTATTCTCCAGACCGCTCATCGCGATTCCTTTCTCTATGTGACAAAGGGACAGTCCCTTTGTCACATTCTACGCTGCCACCATTCGCCTCTGATATGCGCGAACCAGCAACGAGATACCAAAGTTGAGCACAAAGTACATCGCAAATACCAGGCCGTAGAGCATAAGCACCTGCGACAGGTCGATCGCATGGGCCATCACGACGTTTGCCGTGTACATGAGCTCGGCCACGTTAATGCCCGAAAGATACGAGCTGTCCTTGATGACAGTCGTGCACTGGCTAAACAGCGCCGGAATGATCGTCTTAAACGTCTGAGGCAGAATGATGTAGCGCATGGTGGCAAAGAAGCCGAAGCCCTGGCTCTGTGCTGCCTCAAACTGGCCGCGCGGAATCGAGTTGAGGCCGCCGCGCACAATCTCGGCCATAACAGCGCTGGTAAACAGCGTAAAGGCGATGGTCGAAATCACAATGTCCAAACCCTGCACCGTAAAGTAGATAAACAGGATCCACAGCAGGTTTGGCGTGCAACGGAACAGCTCAATATAGGCGCTCACCAAAATACGGAACGGGCGGGGCGCATAGCTCTTAACGAGCGCCAGCACCGTGCCAAAGATGAGCGAGAAAAAGATCGACAGCGCCGAGATCTCGATCGTCTTAACAAAGCCGCCCCAAATGTAGAGCAAGTTGGTCGCGTTGAAGATTTCCATGCGCTAGGCCTCCTCTACGTTGTCGAGCCCCAGCTCGGCCAGGCTCACGCCGCGCGGACGCTCCTTGGAGCGGCGCTCGAGCCACTGCACCAGCATGGCGAGCGGAAAGCAGATGATAAAGTACATAAGGCAGCAGACGATGTATCCCTGCAGGTAACCGTACAGACTCACAAAGTTGTCGGAACGGTACATAAGGTCGCCGCCGGCCACAAGCGCCAGCACCGACGTATTCTTGACCAGGTTGAGCGCCTGGTTACACAGCGGCGGCAGAATGATCTTGAATGTCTGGGGCAGCACGATATACCAGTACGCCTGCGCACGGGTGAAGCCCTGGCTCTGGGCCGCCTCCATCTGACCGCGCGGAACCGCCTCGATACCAGTGCGGATGACCTCCGAAATGTAGGCCGCGTGATACAGACCCACGCCCAAGAAGCCCAGCACGAACGGCGCGATGCGCACCGGCTGGTCGGCACCGGTTATGGCCTGCAAAAACTGCGGACCGGCCATGTACATAAAGAGAACCTGTACGGGCAACGGGGTGTTCTGGTAAAACTCAACGTACACGCGGCTTATGGCGCGCAGCACGCGCGAACGAGTGGTAGAGAACACGCCCAGCAGCGTGCCCAGCACCAGCGACAGCAGCAGACCGGCAACGACCACTTGCAGCGTCACGCCAAAGCCCTCCCAGAAGGGCCCCATGTTTTGAAATGTCGTCGACCAACGGTCGGCGTCAAATAATCCTTCGAGCATTTGATTCCTTCCTTGGACGATGCGCCTATACGAGACCCCAGGTCTTGACCTCTTGGTCGAGCCAGCCATCGGCCAGGCGATCGCAAATCACCTGATCGACCACGGCCGAAAGGTCGCAGCCCTTCTTGGTCGCCACGCCGTAGCCCTGCTCGCCAAACTTGACCTCGGGCTGCAGCAGCTCAACGGTCTCGTTCATGTAACCGGCCAGCGTGGAGCGGTCCATGGCAAAGACGTCGATATTGCCGGCATCGAGCGAACTCTTGATGATGGGGTAGCCGCTAAAGGCCCTAAA
The DNA here is from genome assembly GCA_018373675.1 of Collinsella sp. Classification (GTDB taxonomy): domain Bacteria; phylum Actinomycetota; class Coriobacteriia; order Coriobacteriales; family Coriobacteriaceae; genus Collinsella. Next base: position 36,458 of record JAHAGQ010000014.1, read on the forward strand.
CTCGGGCTTGCAGCTAAAGCCGTTGTCCTTGATCATCTGCTCGATCAGGCCCTGCGTGGTGGCACCCTGGCTCACACCAATGACCTTACCATCCAGATCCTCAATCGAGGTAAAGCCCGAACGCTTCTTGACCATGAGTCCCACGTAGTCGGTGCGGTACGGCGTCGAGAAATCCCAGCTCTTCTTGCGCTCGTCGGTGATGGTGTAGGTCGCCGCGACCACGTCAAGTTGGCCGTTATCGATCAGCGGACCGCGCGTCTTGGGCGTTACGTCGGCAAACTCGACAAGCTCCTGGGCGCGGGCCTCCTTGTAACTCACGCCAAAGACGGCAGCGGCGATCTGGTAGCACAAATCGACTTCCATGCCCTCAAAGCGGCCCTTGGCGGTGTCGTAATAGCCGTAGCCGGGAACATCCTTCTTAACGCCGGCATTCAGATGGCCGCGCGACTTAATGGCCGCAAGCTTGGACCCCTTGTCGGAGCCCTCGCCGCTGGTGGAGTTGCCGCAACCGGTAAGCGCGGCCCCCGTCAGCGTAAGCATACCGGCGCCCGCCAGCTGCAAAAAGTGACGGCGCGACACGGCCGCCCTCGTCATATCCGTCATGTCCATCACCGCGCCTAGTGCAGAATCTTGGACAGGAACTCGCGGCAACGCGGGTTCTCGGGGTTATCGAAGAAATGCTCGGGCGTGCCCTCCTCCAGGATGCGGCCGTCCTCCATAAAGATGACGCGGTCGGCCACCTGGCGCGCAAAGCCCATCTCGTGCGTCACGCAGATCATGGTGATGTCCTCCTGCGCGAGCTCAATCATAACGTCCAGGACTTCCTGGACCATCTCGGGGTCGAGTGCCGAGGTCGGCTCGTCAAACAGGATGATAGGCTGCTTGGTGCACAGGGCACGGGCGATGGCGATGCGCTGCTGCTGACCACCCGAGAGATTCTGCGGATACTCGCCGGCCTTATGTGCCATGCCGACGCGCTTGAGCGCAGCGATGGCGATCTCGGTCGCCTCCTCCTTGCTCTTCTTTTGCAGTTTGATGGGCGCGAGCGTCAGGTTGCCCAGCACCGTCATGTTGGGATACAGGTTGAACTGCTGAAACACCATGGAACTATACTTGCGAGCCATCTCCAGGTGATTCTTTTTGGTGAGCGGCGTACCGTCGATGACAACCTCGCCCGACGTGGGCTCCTCCAGATAATCGACGCAACGGATGAGCGTCGATTTACCCGAGCCGGAAGGCCCGATCATTACGAGCTTCTCGCCGCGTTTGACGGTGAGGTTGATATCTTTGAGCACATGCAGGTCGCCAAAGTACTTGTTGAGATGCTTGATCTCGATCATGTCTGCCATGAATGTCCCTTCCCTGCGTTTACACGAGTTGAACTATTGTACGGAAAGAATCACGTTTCCGCAGCCCACACTACATTCCCGTAAAGAACCCGCAACCTTCCACCTAGTCATTGGGGACAGACTTAAATGAGTACCTGCTCATTGGGCACTCATTTAAGCCTGTCCCCAATGAGTGCCCAGCCCAGCAAAAAGGGGCGCGACCATGACGGCCACGCCCCCCTAAACATCAACTATGTACCGCTCGGCCCCTACGCGAGTTTGGCTCCGACGATCTTTGCCGCGGCCGGCTTATCGAAGTTGCCACCGGTGGCCTTGCCGAGTGCGCCCATAACCTGGCCCATCTGCTTCTTGGACGTGGCGCCCAGCTCGGCGATAACCTGCTCGATCAGGGCCTCGAGCTCCTCGCCCGAAACCTGCGCGGGCAGCAGGCTCTCCAGAATCTTGACCTGCTCGGTCAGGTTGTCGGTACGCTCCTGGTCGGTGCCGGCCTTGATGGACATCTCCAGCGTCTCGCTCGTCTGCTTGATCAGACGCTTGATCATGCTGTTGACGTCTTCCTCGGTCACATCGCGGCGCTCATTGACCTCGATATTCTTCACCTCGGCCTTAACCTGGCGAATGATGGACAGGCGAACCTTGTCCTTGGCCTTCATGGCCGCAATCATTTCCTTCTGCAGCTCTTCGTTGGTCATCTGCAAATCCTCCTCAATAGTGTGGGCGGCACTCGCGCGAGCACCGCCCCATGATTACTCAGTCGTCGACGAATCGTCGGTCGAACTCTTGGTGACACCCTTCAGACTCACGTTATAGGGTACGTCTTTGGGCATGGGGTTGACGGTGATGTCGGCATCCTTCTTGTACTGCTCCAGCCACTCGCTGTACGCGGTGCTGGCCGCTTGCGTCTTCACCACGTTGGAGACGTACTTTTTGATGTCCTTGGGCACCTGGTTGATGTCATCAACCTGATTATCGACATGGAAGTAGTCGGTGCACTTGATGATGTGGTAGCCATAGGTCGACTCGACGACTTCGCTCACGTCGCCCTTGTTGAGTCCCTCGAGCGCCGTCTGGTAGCTGTCGACAAAGGTGGTGAGCTTATCCCAGCCCACATCGCCCTTCTTCTCCTTGGAACCGGTGTCCTCGGAGTACTGCTCAACGGCGCCCTCAAAGCTCAGCTCACCGGAGTTGATCTTGTCCAGGCACTCCTGCGCCTTGGCCTTGGCGGCAGCCTTGTCCTCGTCGGAAGCGTCGGAATCAACCTTGATCAGGATGTTCGACGAGCGGCGGGCGTCGTTGTAGCTGGACAGATTTTCGTTGATGTAATCGACAATCTCGCTGTCCTTGGGCTTGCTCGTGGGCGCGACGGCATCCTTGAGTTTCTGTTGCGCCAGACTCTCCTTGAGCGAGTCCTTGTAGGTGTCCTCGGTATAGCCGTAGGTCTTGAGGGTCTTCTTAAAGGCCTTGGCTCCGCCCGCGCTCTTGCACGCGTCCTTCCAAGCCTTCTCGACCTCCTCGTCCGACACCGTCACGCCGTTCTCCTTCTGTGCCTGTTGAAGCAGAATCTGCTGCGTGTAGGAGTCGATGAGTTGCTTGCGGTACTTCTTGGGCGTGAGGTCGTTGTCAACCAGATACTGCGCCCAATCCTCATCCTTGGTGTAGCCGTAGGACGTGCGCATGCTCATGATCTGCTTGGTCACGGTGTCCTCGGTAAGGTTGGTGCCGTTGATAGTGGCAGCAACACCGCCGGTCAGCTTGTAGCCCGAGGTGTCCTCAGCCTGCGACATAAGGCCGGAGCACGCCATCGCCGAGACGGAAAGCAGCATCGCCAGCACGCCGATGACCACCAGAACGATCTTGACGGTCTTAGACACGTACGTCTTGCGCTGCTTCTTGCGAGAGCTGGAGGCAGCGCGGGCCTGCTGCTCGGGCGTCGGCGCGGCCTCGGAGTTCTTTTTCTTATTTGCCATAGTTGGCCTTTCGCATAACGAATCGAACAAACGCCATTGTGTCACAACGCAGCCCCCGCGGCACGCTTGGTGCATTGGGGACAGATTAATCTGCACCATTTTGGTGCAAAGGGGACAGCTCTGGCAGCCGGCAGTTAGGGACAGTCCCCAAGTGCCGACTCAGCCCCACCTTAGAAGTGGCGGCGGATGGCGTCGACCATGCCCTGGGGCGTGGTCTGGCCGAGCACGTCGGCTGCGGCATCGGCGCCCATAAAGATGTTCATGAGTGCCTGCAGGGCCTCGACCTGGCCGCCCGGCTCGGCGATGCCCAGATTGATGACGATCTGCGCCGGCACCGGAGCGCCCATGCCAGCCATAGCGTTAAATGTCACGGGCGCGGCGGGCTTCACCACCGCGATATAGGGCTTGGCCACAAACCCCGGATCGGTATGCGGAATGGCAATGTTTGCCGCCGGCATAGCGAGACCCGTGGGATAGGCATCCTCGCGCGTGCGGACGGCATCGAGCCAACCGGATGCAATGTAGCCATGTGGTGCAAGCTCGCCCTCAAGCCGCGCGAACACCTCATCCGGCGTCGCACACTCCCAATCAAAAAACACCAACTCAGGCGTAAACAGCGCTTCGTTATTACCAGACATAAGCCGCCTCCTTCTTTTCATTCCCTGTCTTTAGGCCCAATACGGAATATACCTTTTGTATTTGGAACCCGCGTCCTCGTCCTCTTCCTTTATCAATGCCTCTTCCAGGCACTCTTTGATTAGACGAGACATCGCCACCGTGTTTTTCTTTTCATCGGAAAGTCCAAAACGCTCTCGCAGCGACTGATTGCTCATCGACTCACCTTGGGCATACAAAAGACAGGCATGCCAGTACACGGCGTTTTTTCGCTCACTTTTTTTCATTCGAGTATACGGACAGTCGCAATAGAGCGTCACGAGCGTTCCCAGACCGCCCTCACTCTTGATAACCGGTGAAGGCATGCCGGCTTTTTCGAGCGAATCTACGATTAAATCCCAGCCTGTACCGCCTTCTTCGCAAAGATCCATTTGGCGCATGAGGGACGCTATCATCGAATTTCGCGTTTTCGGCTGGGCGTTGAGCACTCGTTCTGCCGGAATAAGCGTTGTCCCGGGATTAGAGAACTCAATGCGATTGTCGTAAATCGCAACAAGAGGCCCCGCCGTATTGTCAGCAATGTCTTGATGAATCACGGCGTTTGATAGTAACTCGCGAATCGCCCTTTGAGGATAAGCCGTCTGAATACGTCGAAATGCGCCATCCAGTGCCTCAACAGCCGGAATCATCGACATGACCAGCTGTTCAGCCTGTGGAAGCGCCAAAGCGTAGCCCTTGTCGATTTCAGTATCCCCGACAATGTCAAAACTGCCTTTTCCCGCATATCGCACGATTCGCAGCATGCGTTTCCTGAGCTCCGGGTAGCGAGAGAGCTTTTTTCCCACCAGAAGCATTCCCAAGCGCGTCACACTATATCGGCCGTTATCTTGACGACGAATCAGCTCTTGTTCACAAAGAGCAAGCATCACTCCGTCCAAATCGACAGGTCTTCTCAATCTGCACAACTCAAAATACGCATCAACATCTAGTATTTCGGCGACCTCTCGAGATGTCAGATCTCTCTCAACTACAGCGAGCTCCGCGTTCCCTGACTGTAAGCGACGCCACAGCTCCGCCTCTCGTGCACTACCGGGAACCAGTTCTGCCGTCGAAGAGCCCTCTCGAATGTAGGCTGTCTTATCAAAATAGACCGGCTGAGCGCTCGCGGCGTGCACTTTCAACACCACAAAGTGCTTTGTCTCATGATCAATAACCGCAAACTCGTAATTCGCATTGTTTGAGAGCGCAAGCTTGAGCCACATCAAAAGCTCTTGGTTTCCCTTACCCTTTGCGTGATATGGGTTGAACTGGGTGCCCACAAGCTCATGCGTACCGTCGCTCACGCCCCAGATCTTATAGGCATATGCGCGGCCGCAGTAAGCGGCAGCATTGGCAAGCGCCGAGATGTCACGCCCCGTTCTAACGGGATCGCTATTGCCTTCTTTAAATTCAAGCCACTCGGTTTCATCAGGATAACCGACGAGTGAATAAATCAGCTCCATGCCATCTGCTTCACCCATTGAGCCAGCCTCCTTGCGCTCATTTTTGATAACAAAATGTTAAATAGATGATAAATAGAATTATGCGCAATTTGAAGCCGAATGCCAAGTTTTCTGGTCGTTTTCCCAGATAATCTCATGCCGGAAGCTCGGCATTCCACATGAGAGTCGACTACTGTAATTGACAGGCAAGAAGAGCAGCCTATTCAATTCCAGCTAAATCAAGCAGCATAAAGCGCAATAAAAAAGGCGGTTAGGCGTCTTCGATATGCCTAACCGCCTTTACAAGCGGGTAATTATTTCACAGGATCCACGGCGACCTTGCCGCTCTCCAGCACGTGAACACGGCCGTCGGCGAGCATCTGCACGACCTCGGGATACAGCACGTGCTCAATCGCATGGATGTGTTCCTCGAGCGTATCGACATCCCAGCCCTCCTCAACAGCCAGCGCACGCTGGGCGATGATGGGACCGTTGTCGTAGATCTCGTTGGCAAAATGCACGGTCACGCCAGTTACCTTGACGCCGCGCGCAAAGGCATCGTCGATCGCATGGGCACCGGTAAAGCTCGGCAGCAGCGCCGGATGCAAGTTGACCACGCGGTTGGGAAACGCCGCCAGCAGCGGCTTGTGCACCATGCGCATGTAGCCGGCCATGACCACATACTCGCAGCCGCGTTCGAGCAGTTCGTGCGCGATGATCTCGTCGGCGGCGATGGGGTCGGCGTAGACATCCTTAGACAGCGTGAGCGTCTGGATGCCCGCGCGCTCAGCGCGCTGCAAACCCTTAGCCGAAGGACGGCTCGACACCACAAGCCCAATCGAAGCGTTGAGCTTGCCGGCGGCGATCAGATCGATCAGCGCTTGCAGGTTGGTACCCGAACCGCTGATGAGCACACCGATCTTGAGCGGCTCGGCCGTATCGGTGCCGGTCGGACGGGTGTAGGGCACAAAGCCCAGGCCCTCGGCGGCAGCCATCTGCTCGTTAGCGCTCATCGGAGTACACGACCTTACCGGAACCCTCGACGCACTCGCCCACGCGGAACGGCTTCTCGCCCAGCGCGACCAGGGCCTCGGTAACCGCAGCCTCGTCCTCGGGGGCGACGATCAGGCACAGGCCAACGCCCATGTTGAAGGTCTTGCATGCCTCGTTGGGCGCAAGCTCGGCCTGGCGCGACACATAGGTGATGACGGGCGGAACGTCCCAACCCATCTCGGCACCGTTGCGGGTGACCACGGCGTCGACGTCGTCGGCGAGCGCGCGGTTGAGGTTCTCGGTAATACCGCCGCCAGTGATGTGGGCGATGGCGTGCACCGGAGCGCCGCCGCGGAGCAGCTCAAGAACCGGCTTGACGTAGATGCGCGTGGGGGCCAGCAGAGCGTCTGCCAGCGAAGCACCGCCGAGCTCCTCGAGCGGACGGCTCAGCTCCTCCGCCTTAGCGGCGGCCTCGGGCGTGCCCGGCTTAATGCCGTCGACGCCAATGACCTTGCGCACGAGCGAGTAGCCGTTGGAGTGCACGCCGGTGGAAGGCAGGCCCAGGATCACATCGCCCGGGCGGACGTTTGCGGGGTCGAGCATCTTGGGACGGTCGACGACGCCCACGGTAAAGCCGGCAAGGTCGTAGTCGGCCGGAGCCATGACGCCGGGGTGCTCGGCCATCTCACCGCCCACGAGCGCGCAGCCCGCGAGCTTACAGCCATCGGCCACGCCCTTGATGATCTTTGCCATGTGCCCGGCCTCGATATGACCGATGGCAACGTAGTCCAGGAAGAACAGCGGCTCGGCGCCCGAAGCCAGAATGTCGTTGACGCACATAGCGACCAGGTCCTGGCCCACCGTCTCGTGACGGTCCATGATCTGGGCGAGCACGAGCTTGGTGCCCACGCCGTCGGTACCGCTAATCAGAATCGGGTCTTCCATATCCTTAAGCGCGGTGGCCGAGAACAGGCCACCGAAGCCACCGATACCGCCGATGACCTCGGGGCGGTTGGTGTCCTTAACCATCTGCTTAATAGCGTCAACGGCGCGGCCGCCCTCGGCGGTATCGACGCCGGCATCCTCATACGTCACATGCTTGCTGTCGCTCATCTGAGTCTTCCTCTCCCACTACCGTGGCGCCGCGCGGGCGCCAAACGGTGCTCATAGTTGCGTTCATTTCGGCGCGCGCCATAACAACGCGCGCCGTCATATCAACAAAACAGCAGGTAAAACCTACCAAAATAAACCTGTCCCTACATGGCAGGTTTTAGGCCTCGCCGTGTTCCTCTTCCCAGCTGCGATCGTCGTATTTCTCGACCACGGCGTCGTCATCAAAGTGCAGCGGCTTGTCCAGGTTGCGGGGCTTAAAGCCCTCCATGAACTTGTCGCGGCCAAAGCTCTCGGGAATCGCCACGGGGTAGCGGCCGGTAAAGCACGCATCGCAGTAACCGCCCTTGGGCATGACCTTCAGCAGGCCCTCGACCGAAAGGAAGGCCAGCGAATCGGCGCCGATATACTCGCAAATCTCGTCGACCGTCTTGTTGGCGCTGATAAGCTGCGACTGCACGTCGGTATCGATGCCGTAGAAGCACGGCCAGATGACCTCGGGCGAGTTGATGCGGATATGAATCTCCTTGGCGCCAGCGTTGCGTAGCATCTTGACGAGCTGCACCATGGTGGTGCCGCGCACGATGGAGTCGTCGATGACGACCAGGCGCTTGCCCTCGATGTTGTCGCGCAGCGGGTTGAGTTTCATACGCACGCCCATGGCGCGCAGCTCCTGCGTGGGCTCGATAAACGTACGGCCCACGTAGCGGTTCTTGATAAGGCCCTCGCCAAAGGGAATACCGCTCTCGTGCGAATACCCCTCCGCGGGCGGCAGGCCGGAGTCGGGCACGCCGATGACCAGATCGGCCTCGACGGGCTCCTCGTGTGCCAGCTGACGACCCATGTCGTAACGGCAGGCATAGACGCTCTTGCCGTTCATGATGGAGTCGGGGCGGGCAAAGTAGACCTGCTCAAAGATGCAGTTTGCGGGCTCTTCGGCTGCAGGCACGCCCTGCTCGGATACCAGACCCTCGGCGCTGATGCGCAAAATCTCGCCGGGACGAACGTCACGGACGTACTCGGCACCCACGATGTCGAGTGCGCAGGTCTCGGAAGCAACGACCCAGCCGCCGGCGCGCGTGACACGGACGGCGGAGTCGACCGTCGCGGCGCCGTCCTGCGACGGCAGCTGCGAAACGGATGCGGCATCGGCCTGGTCCAGGCCCTCGTCCACCAGCTTGCCCAACACGAGCGGGCGAATGCCGTGCGGATCGCGGAATGCGTAGAGTGCCTGCTCGTTGATGAGCGTCATGGCGTAGCCGCCGCGCACGAGCTCCATGGTCTTGCGAATGCCCTCGCGCAGATGGCCTGTACGCTGAGTAAAGTAGCCGATAAGCTTAGTCGCGACCTCGGAATCCGAATTGGAAAGGAACGGCACGCCCAGCTCGATCAGCTGGCGGCGTAGCTCGTCGGTGTTGACCAGAGTGCCGTTGTGAGCAAGCGCGATAATGACGCTGTTGATGGTGGAAAGATGCGGCTGCGAGGCTTCCCAGCTCTTGGCACCGGCAGTGCCATAGCGCACGTGGCCCACGGCCAGCTGGCCGGAGAGCGTCGACAGGTCGGCGTTGGAGAACACGCGATCGAGCAGTCCCAGGTCCTTGCGAACCATAACCGTGCCGCCATCACCCACGGCGATTCCCGCCGATTCCTGGCCGCGATGCTGCAGCGCGCGCAGACCAAAGTACGTCAGTCGAGCCACATCGCGATCGGGCGCCCACACACCAAAAATGCCGCATTCCTCATGCAGCTGGTCGGAGTCCGGATCATACGTCGACATGGTCTTCACCTGTCCCGCGGCACGCTCGGCCGCGCGGATGGTTTCTTGAGACATGGCATCCCCTCAGAGCCTCGTTATTTGGCGTTACCTGCCCTATTATACGCACGGCAAGACAAGCACTCCCGCGCATGAACAGCGCTTTTTAAAAGCCCACCGAGCTTATAATCCGTTTTGCAGCCAAACATTTTATTGGGCAACCGCCTCGGGGCCGACGATCCCGCATACTTCCGTTGCGACGCGTCTCGCCCGCCGTTGGGGCTTGCATTGTTGCAATTGGGACGTTCGTCCTGTCTTTTGGCAGGTCGGCGGCGTATCCTTGTACCTACAGCAAAACGAGAAAGGTTATGTATGGATCGAAACGAACTCGACCCCAGCGTCCCCAGCGCCACGGAGGTCAAGAAGATCCCCCTCATCATTAAGGTGTACGCCGTCCTGTGCATCCTGTCCGGCGTGGGTACGCTCCCGTCGGTCGGCGCCTTTATGTGGCAGGTCATCACCGCACTCATCAACGGCAACGCCGCCGCCAAGCTCGGCGACAACACGCTCGTCGCGGTCGGACTGATTGTCGCCGGCATCATGCTCTCTGCGGCAAGCGCCGTCATCCTGATCATCTTTGGCCTGGACCTTATCAAAAACCAGCGCCGCAACGCCGCTCGCTTGTCCTACATCCTTATTGCATTCACCGTCGTCGAGCTTTTGGTCGACGTGATGCTCCAGGGCATCGGGCCCTTCTTGCTGCGCCCTGCCATCCAGCTCGGCATCCTCGTCGCGCTTTCGACCACCGTCGACCCCACGCTGCGCCAGGAGCGCGAGCTGCAGCGCCGCCTGCAGGAGATGCTCGATCGCGACGCCGCCGCCGAGGGCATGCTCGGGCGCGATGAAACCGGCGAGGGCTACATCAAGCTCAACTACTTCAACCTGTTCTGGGTATTCTTCGTCTGCAGCGTGTTAGGTCTCATTCTCGAGGAAGTCTGGCATATGGTCGTCGTCGATCCCGGCGTCTATCAGGACCGTGCCGGTATGCTATTTGGCCCCTTTAGCCCCATCTACGGATTTGGCGCGGTGCTCATGACCATGGCGCTCAACCGCCTCTATAAAAAGAATCCTCTGATCATTTTCCTGGTAAGTGCCCTGATCGGCGGCGCTTTCGAGGTGTTTGTAGGCTGGTTTATGCAGACCTCATTTGGCGTGGTGTCGTGGAGCTATTCACACATTAGGCTATTCGGCATGCCCGATCCCATCGCGGTATTGACCGGGGGACGCACATGCACGCCGTTTGCCTGCATGTGGGGCCTGGGTGGCCTCATCTGGATCAAGGTCTTGCTGCCGCGCCTGCTTAAGCTCATCAATATGATTCCATGGAAACGCCGCTACTCTGCTACCGTCATCCTGACCGCCGTCATGTTGATCGACGGCGTCACGACGTTGCAATCGCTCGACTATTGGTATCAGCGCGTCAACGGAACCGTTCGAAATATTCCCGTCGCACAGTTCTATGACAAGCATTTCGATAACGAATATATGGAGAACCGTTTTCAGAGTATGACCATGAGCCCCAAGGACGCCACACGCGTGTAGCAAACGCCAGAGCAAAATAGCTCCAACACATCAAAGCCCGCTGGCAGATCTACATGAACTGCCGGCGGGCTTTCGCTATAGACAGACTCGGATTGCCGACGAGGCCTTACGCCTCGCGCTCGACCTCGCTCACGCACTCGTTCTTGATGGTGCCGACGAGCGACTGCAGCGCATCGACCACATGCGGGCGAATGTCTCCGCCAATGAGCACGAGCATGATGTCGTCGCCCACGGTAAGCTCGCCGCTCGCCAGCCACACGCGCACATAGCCGATACCCGGCATCGTGCGCGTCGCCTCGATAGCGGCCTGCACCTTTTCGGCATCGAAGCCAAACACCATGCCGCCCACCTTGTGGCCTGGCGCCACGCCATCGGTCTCGACTCCGCGCACTTCGGCCTTGGGCGTCGCGCGCACCACGCCGTTGTGTGTCAGGTACATCCCACAATCAGCCGCCGAAACATCGGCCTTGGCTTCGCGCAGCCAAGCATCAACCGAAGGCATCGATTTGCCGTTCTCAAGCATCATTTCTCCTTTTGATTTCCAGGGTAGTCTTTTTGGGACGGGGCCCGGACACTTTATTCCTCGACCGGCGTGAGCACCATGACGGCGCGCGTATTGCTAAATGACAGCGAACGGCAGGTCACAAGCGTTACGACCTTGGTTGCCGAAGCGGCACGATCGGTGGCATCGCTCGCCACGGCAGAGGCACCGTCGAGCATCTCGGACAGATAATTCTTCAGTCCGTCATCGCCCTCAAAGTTGGGCGTGCGCGCCTTGGCATACGTGTCCTCGACCACCTTGGTCGCCAGCGGACGCAGCTTATACGTCGCGTCACGTGTGATGTAGTACACGTAGTCCATGCTGTCGAACGTCGCTTGATCGGTCGTATCCGAAATCACGTTGAACATCGAACCGTCGTTCATGTGATGACCGTAAATCGTGGTCTGCTGATCCACCATGCCCGGCGCGGTGTCGTCGCTATCCAGGAAGATGGCACCCGATGCATTGGCGGTGCCGTCGAACAGCGTGTTGAGGTACTTGGAGTTGTTGTTGGTCTGCACCACGGGGTAGTTGATGTTGGTGCCGGGCGCGTAAATCCAACCCACAACCTCGGGATTTGTCTGGGCAAGCGCATTGAAGTCGATAATTGGCACGCCACTGGCGTCCTTGTCGCTCACATATTGCTTTTCGATTTTTTGATACGACTCGCTCGCCTGCTTGTAGCCAATCTGCGCGTTGATAAAGATAGCGGCCGCAGCAACGATCAGGCCAATACCGATGATGATGAGCAGAATGGGAATAATGGAGCGGCGCTTCTTACGCGGCGGCTCGGTGTAGCTGGACGGCGCGCCGCTCGGTTGCCTCGTCGTCCGGGCCTGCTTCTTTGCCGTGCCATATGACGAGGGGCGATACGCCGCCGGCGCGTCCTGGCGTCGGTGCGTCGCCGGCGTCACAGGACGCGCCGCTCGCGGCTGCTGAGGAGAGGATGTCCGACCCTGCTGTGCCGCATGGGCAGCACCCGGCTTCGACGGATCGGGAATCTGAGAAGCCTTGAATCGTTTTCCCTGATAGTCGGACATGGCTCTCCTTATACTGCGGTGAAACGGCGGAACGTCTAGGCGTCGGCCATCTCCTGCTTCATCTTCTCGATAACCTTGCGGTACTCGGGGTCGCAAGCGCCCAGAATCTGCGTGGCGTAGATGGCGGCGTTCTTGGCGCCGTTGATGGCAACGCAGGCCACGGGCACGCCCGAAGGCATCTGCACCATCGACAGCAGCGAATCCATGCCGCCCAGGTCACTCGTCTTCATAGGCACGCCGATGACCGGCAGCGGCGTAAAGGCAGCCACGACACCACCCAGGTGAGCGGCCTTGCCGGCGGCGGCGATAATCACTTTGATACCGCGATCGGCGGCAGTCGAGGCCCACTCGTGGACCTTCGCCGGCGTGCGGTGTGCGCTCGCGATCACGAGCTCATAGGGCACACCCAGCGCCTCGAGCTCGGCGGTGCAACCTTCCATAACGCCCAGATCGGACTTGGAGCCCATGATAATCCCGACAACCGGCTTTTGATCTGCCATAAACAAAGACCTCCTGTTGAGAGCGGTGACGCGGCGGATCCGCGACCCTTAACTACTGAGAGTAGTATAGCTGCTCCCGTCCCTGCGGTCTGCGGGTGCCCCGCGGCGGTCTGGTGTTTTCATCTTCACTCCGGTTGCTTCGCAAAGTCGTTCAGGTGAAAACACCAGACCGCCGCGGGGCACCCTCGACCTACCGGGAATTGCTATGACGTACGTTGGCTGAAATATTAGTGCGGGCGCCTTCGTTCGAATGTACGAATGCGCCCCCACTCTTTTTTATTCAGCCCTAGTCATCGCGCAAAGCCCCTTCGGCAGCACACGGTGCAACCAAGTCACCGCAGGCCGGGGCGGGAGGCGGTCCTTTCTCTCGGAAAACTTCGCGAAGCCCAGTTTCCGAGAGAAAGTGTCCGCCTCCCGCCCCGGCCGGACAGGTCACACTACACCGTGTGCTGCGGCAGGTCCTGCAGGGCGATGACGTCCATGCCCATGTCGTTGGCGCTGCCGTGACCCTGCTCGTCCTCGCGCACGGCCTCGATAGCGCTCACGTACGTGTTGGCCGCGGACATCGCGGTCACGCAGGTCACGCCGCGGCGCACGGCCTCGGTGCGCAGAAGGTAGCCGTCGCCACGAGAACCCGGGCCATACGGCGTATTGACGATCACCGCGATCTTGCCGTCGGCGATCAGGTCGCCGATGTTGGGACGCTCGCCATCGTGCGGGCCGCTGATCTTCTCCACGACCTCGCACGTCACGTTGCCTCCACGCAGCACGCGCGCCGTGCCCTCAGTGGAGCAGATGTCAAAGCCTAGGTAGCGCAGGATACGGGCGACCGAAAGGATATGACGCTTGTCGCGGTCGCACACGCTGATGAACACCTTACCGGCGCTCGGGTCGGGCAGCTTGTAGTCAATCGCCAGCTGCGTCTTGGCGTATGCCTCGGGATAGCTCTTGGCGATACCCATGACCTCGCCCGTCGACTTCATCTCGGGACCCAGGATAACGTCGGCGCCCGGGAAACGACCCCAGGGCATAACGGCTTCCTTCATGCAGAACCAATCGAGCTGACGCTCGTCGCTCGGCAGGCCCAAGCTCGCGATGGAATCGCCTGCCATGATGCGCGCCGCGCACTTGGCCAGCGGCACGTCGGTTGCCTTGGAGATGAACGGCACGGTGCGGCTCGCGCGCGGGTTTGCCTCGATCACGTAGACGGTCTCGCCCTTGATGGCGTACTGCACGTTGACCAGGCCGCGTACGCCCAGCGCCATCGCGATGCGGCGCGTGGTCTCGCGAAGCTTTGCCTGCAGGCTCTCGCTAAAGCTGAACGGCGGGATGCAGGTCGCGGAGTCGCCAGAGTGGATACCGGCCTCCTCGATATGCTCCAGGATACCGCCGATATAGACCTTTTCGCCATCGCACAGGGCGTCGACATCGGACTCGATCGCACCCTCCAGGAAGCGGTCCAGGTACACCGGGTAGTCGGGGCTAATGCGCGCAGCCTCGGCCATGTAATCGCGCAGATGCTCGGCATCGTAGGCGATCATCATGCCGCGGCCGCCCAGCACGTAGCTCGGACGCACCAGCAGCGGGTAGCCGATGTGCGCGGCCACGGCCTCGGCCTCCTCAAACGAGGTGGCCTGGCCCGCCGGCGGGTACATGATGCCAAGCTTGTCGAGCAGAGCGGCGAAGCGCTCGCGGTCCTCGGCAAAGTCGATGGCATCGGGCTTGGTACCCATGATGTTCACGCCGCTCTCCTCGAGCATACGCGCCAGCTTAAGCGGGGTCTGGCCGCCGAGCGTCACCACGACGCCGTCGGGTCGCTCAACGTCGATAACGTCCATGACGTCCTCGTAGGTGAGCGGCTCAAAGTACAGGCGGTCGGATGTGTCGTAGTCAGTCGAGACGGTCTCGGGGTTGCAGTTGACCATGATGGTCTCGAAGCCGCGGGCCGCCAGCGCGTAGCTCGCGTGCACGCAGCAGTAATCGAACTCGATACCCTGGCCAATGCGGTTGGGGCCGGCGCCCAGGATCATCGCTTTGGGCTTGTCCGCCGGCGTGGTCTCGTCGGGAGCCACGCACTTCTTGGCATCCGGGCTCGTGCGGTAGATGTTCTCGTACGTCTTGTAGTGGTATTCCGTGGCGCTCGAGAACTCCGCAGCGCAGGTGTCGACCGTCTTCATGCTGGGAACCACGCCCAGACCCTTGCGGTAGGCGCGCACAAAGCGCTCGTCCGAGCCGGTCAGCGCGGCAATCTCGGCGTCGCTCGTACCATACTGCTTGAGCAAGCGCATCGCGTCGGCGTCGATATCCTCCACACGCAGGCCGCGGACGCTCTCCTGGACCTGCACCATGTCATTGATACGGTTGAGGTACCACGGATCGATACCGCAGATGGCATGGATGCGAGCGATGTCCCAGCCACGGCGCAGGGCCTCGACCACAAAGAAGATGCGGTGCTCGGTCGGCGTTGCCACGGCTTGAGCGAGCTCATCGTCGCTCAGTTTGTCGGCACCTTCCTTGCCACCGGCACAAATGCCCTGATGCCCGTCCTCCAGCGAACGCATGGCCTTGCCAAAGGCCTCCTCAAAGGTGCGGCCGATCGCCATGATCTCGCCCACGGCCTTCATGCGCGTGGTGAGCGTAGGATCAGTGCCCTTGAACTTCTCGAAGGCAAAGCGCGGCACCTTGACCACGCAGTAGTCAATCGTGGGCTCAAAGCAGGCAGGCGTTGCCTTGGTGATGTCGTTGACGATCTCGTCGAGCGTATAGCCCACAGCCAGGCGCGCGGCGGCCTTGGCGATGGGGAAACCCGTGGCCTTGGAAGCGAGGGCGGACGAACGGCTCACGCGCGGGTTCATCTCGATGACGATCAGGCGGCCGGTGTTGGGGTTCACGGCAAACTGCACGTTGGAGCCACCGGTCTCGACGCCGATCTTCTCCAAGATGGCGAGCGAGGCCACGCGCATGCGCTGATACTCAAGGTCGGAGAGGGTCTGCGCCGGCGCCACGGTGATGGAGTCGCCGGTATGCACGCCCATGGGGTCGAGATTCTCGATGGAGCACACGATGATGCCGTTGCCGGCGTGATCACGCATGACCTCCATCTCATACTCTTTCCAGCCCTCGATGGACTCCTCGACCAGCACCTCGTGGGCAGGCGAGAGCTCCAGGCCCTGGCTCACGATGGAGACGAGCTCCTCGTGGGTGTGAGCGATGCCGCCGCCGGCGCCGCCGAGGGTAAAGCTCGGGCGCAGTACGCAGGGATAGCCCACGCGCTCGGCGATAGCCTCGGCGTCGGCCACGCTGTAGGCATAGCCCGAGCGCGCGACCTCCAGGCCAATCTCGGCCATGGCCTCGTTAAAGAGCTTGCGGTCCTCGCCACGCTCGATGGCGGCAAGGTCGCAGCCGATCATCTCGACGCCGTACTTGTCGAGCGTGCCGTCTTTCGCCAGCTCAACGGCGGCGTTCAGACCGGTCTGGCCGCCCAGCGTGGGCAGCAGCGCGTCCGGGCGCTCTTTCTTGATCACGCGCTCGATAAACTCGGCGGTGATGGGCTCGACATAGGTGCGGTCGGCAAGACCCGGGTCGGTCATGATGGTCGCCGGGTTGGAGTTGACCAGGATGACCTCAAAGCCATCCTCCTTGAGCACCTTGCAGGCCTGGGCGCCGGAGTAGTCAAACTCGCAGGCCTGGCCGATAACGATGGGGCCCGAGCCAATGACGAGGATGCGCTTGATGTCAGTACGTTTCGGCATGTTAGTTCTCCTCGGTCTCAGCGGTCTCGGACTCAGCAAAGCTCCAGCCGGCAAGGCGGTCCTTCGCGGTGTCGATGTCCAGGTAGTTCTCCTCGCCGTCCATGAGTCGCGTAAAGGCGGTAAAGAGATAGTGGGCATCGGTGGGGCCAGGCGAAGCCTCGGGGTGGTACTGGACCGAGAAGCACGGGGCATCGAGCAGCTGGATGCCCTCGGCGGTGCCGTCGTTGAGGTTCACATGTGTCAGGCGAATGCGGCCGAAGCGCTCGTTCATCACGACTGGCGCGATTCCGCGGCGTACCCAGACGCGCAGATCTCCATCGGCCGCATGCTCGGTCTCGCCGCCGGAAAGCTCGGGGACAAGCTTGCCCAAGCTGGGGAATAGCAGGCCAAAGCCATGGTTTTGCGCGGTGATCTCCACGCGACGGCTCACCAGGTTCATGACCGGCTGGTTGCCGCCGCGGTGACCGAACTTAAGCTTTTCCATCTGGGCGCCGCAGGCCAGGCTGATCATCTGGTGACCAAGACAAATACCAAAGACCGGCACCTTGCCGATCAGCTGCTGCACCTGCTCGTAGGTCTCCACCACGGCGTCGGGGTCGCCGGGGCCGTTGGACAAAAAGACGCCGTCGGGATTCATGTCGAGCACCTCACTCGCGGGCGTGTCCCACGGCACGACGGTAAGGTCGCAGCCGGCGCGGACCAGCCCCTCCAGAATGCCGCGCTTCACACCGCAGTCGTAGGCGACCACTTTGTGACGGGCAGGAGCGGCAGCCGAAAGCGCAAAGTCATGCGTGGCAGGCAGGTCGACGGCGGCAAACTCGTGAGGCGCGGGGCAACTTACGGTCTTGACCAGGTTCTCGCCTACCAGCGTGGGCGCTGCGGCCAGACGCTCGGCAAGCTCGTCGACGTCGAAGATCTCGGTCGAGATAATGCCCATCTTGGAACCATTGTCGCGCAGGTGGCGTACCAGAGCGCGGGTGTCGACGCCCTCGATAGCGACGATGCCGTGGGCGCGCAGATACTCCGGCACGCTGACGGCCGAGCGCCAGTTAGAAGGCGTGGTGCACATGTCGCGAACGATCATGCCGCGCATAGCCGGAGCGCTCGCGGGGCGCACGGCGTCGCCGGGGAAGGCCGACTGGACGTCGGTCTCGTCGATACCGTAGTTGCCGATCTGCGGATAGGTCATGGTTACGATTTGGCCGGCATAACTCGGGTCGGTCATGACCTCAAAGTAACCCTCGAGCGAGGTGTTGAAGCAGACTTCGCCGGTCGCGGTGCCCTCGGCACCGCATGCACGTCCATAAAAAATGGTCCCATCCTCAAGATACAGGATGCAGGGACCACAGGTGCCCTTGCTGGTTTTGGCCAGCATACGCTGGCAAAGCTCGCTGGGCGCGAAGGTGCGGGCGGCAGCGCCCGCGGTATGGTTGTTCGCCATAATTCTCCTTCCCGGTCTCACAGGACCGGCTTAAAGGTGTGTAGTTAGGCCTCGCGGTATTGTAACCGCAAGCATGCCTCATGGCGTTAATTTCATCGAAATGTTTACGAAATGATAATTATGACTTTCTATGCATAATGATTTCTCTGGGACGGGGATTAAAAAAGGCTCTGTTAGACCAGGATTGACATACATGTGTCCCCACGGTGCCATATCGTTAGCCTTGTAGACGCGCGGCGATGGGGGCAGCATGAACGCCGAA
>JAHAGQ010000015.1 GCA_018373675.1 Collinsella sp.
GCTCCTCGCGGGCGTCCTCGAGCTCACCGTACTCCTCGACCAGGGGCATGAGCTCGTTCACCCGCTCGACGATGCGGCGCTGCTCGGCGAGAGGCGGAATCGGAAGAAATAGCTCTTTTAGCACTGCTGCTTTGATTCCTTTTGCGGTCGTCCCCGTGGCATGATCCTTAACTTGAATTTGGAACAGTGGAGATAGAATTATTTGGCAGAACAGGGCATTGTCTGGACCAACTGTGCCGTAATTCTGAAGGGTAATGACACGCTGTCCACAGCTGCAACGTTTCATTTCGCATATCGCGCAATACCCCATCGGGGCTTCGGTTGTAAACAGCAAATCGCCACGGTGGGTCTCTCCGCGAGACAAGCGTGTTGCATATTCGTCTTCTGAAATATACTCCTCGCGTGTGTAATCAATATAGCCTTGGCGAATGTTGCTCGCAGTCATTAGTCGAACACCTGAAGGTGATTTGTGAGGTGTTTTACCCCTGTAATCAATGAAGTTATATACGGTTTCCAGCCTTGCCCAAGCCCACCCCTCGGGCAGCTCCTCAAACGGCACTTCGTTCGCGATGCACTTATCGCTAGTCACGCGACCCTTGGCATCCACCTTCTTCTCATAGGGGGAGCCATCGGAACCGATATAGATAATGCTCTCCCCGCCCTTCGGGAATTTAGCCTTACCCTCAGCAATAAGCTTATGCTTCTCTTCACGAATACGCTCAAGCAGGACGCTTGCAGGCTCATCACTCGGGTCTTGTGGAACGAGCTTTCCCTCAATCGCCATTTGCAGGATTGAGTTCTTCAGGTCTTTTGCCTTCATCTACGCCTCAATCCCAAGAATCTCGCAAATACGAGCAAGCTTCTGGTCAATCTCGGCATCGAGCTTAGCGCGCTCTTCTTTGTAGTTCCTGATCAGTTCGTCAGGCGGTAAGATCTCCTCTTCCTCGTGAGGATAGCCGCACACGTCAAAGTTAAAACCGCCGTCTCGCAACTCGTCAACCGTATAGTACTTGGCCTTGGGATTGCCGTCTTCCTCGATATCCCGACGGTTCTCCCACCATTCCTTTACAGGTGCAAAATGTTCGATCCTAATGGGCTTGGTCTTAGAGAAGTGTTTATACCCCTCGGGCATGTCCATGCGATAGAACCAAACGCCCTCAGAGGCCCCCGTATTATCGAAGAACAGAACGTTAGTAGTGATGCTCGTGTACGGAGCGAAAACACTCTGTGGAAGGCGCAAGACAGTATGCAAGTTCATGTCCTCAAGCAGGCGACGCTTGATCTCCGTCTTTGCACTATCCTGGCCAAAGAGAAAACCATCCGGAATGATAACAGCAGCGCGGCCGCCTCGCTTAAGACGATAAAGAATGAGTCCAAGGAATAGATCTGCGGTCTCGGAGCTACGGAGTGCAACAGGGAAGTTGTTTTGCACCGATGCACTCTCGGACCCGCCATAGGGCGGGTTCATAAGTACGACGTCAAACTGGCCGTCAGGCTTGTGCTTCCACTCGCGAACATCCTTCTCGAGAGAGTTATCGTGAAAGACTTCAGGATTATCGATATCGTGCAACAGCATGTTGGTCACGCACAGCAGGTAAGGGAGCTGCTTCTTCTCGATGCCGTAGACCGATCTTGCATAGAGTTCACGATCGGCTGGAGTCTGAACCTGGGAGTCGAGAATCTTGAGGGCGCTCGTCAAAAAGCCGCCCGTGCCACACGCGAAGTCAGCCACAGTCTCGCCGAGCTTGGGCGCAAGTGCCTGGGCCATAAAGTCAGTCACCGCTCGGGGCGTGTAAAACTCGCCGGCATTACCCGCGGACTGTAAGTCTTTCAGGATGGTCTCGTAAATTTCACCGAAGGCGTGGCGCTCTTTGTACTCGGTAAAATCAACCGACTCGTCAATCTCGTTGATGACTTGACGAAGTAGAATCCCATCCTTCATGTAGTTGTTGGCGTCAGTAAAAGCAGCCTTGACGACGACGTGTCGCAAAGGCGCATCAGGTGCAAGCTCAAGACTCTCAAGAGTCTTGAATAGATCATTGTTCACAAAGTCGAGAAGCTCATCGCCAGTAAGCGCCTTGCCGTCTTTCGCATCGTGCGCCCAGCTATACCAGCGCAGGCGCTCGGGGATGATGGACTGATAGGAGTCATCGTGAAACTCCCACTCCTGCTCCTTGGCATCGTAAATCTTGAGGAAGAAAAGCCAAGTCATCTGCTCAATGCGCTGCGCATCGCCATTGATGCCGGCGTCTTTGCGCATGATGTTCTGCAGGGTCTTTACGAGAGATCCCAGTGCCATTTGCTATCGTTACCTTTCTCTATGCGATGTAGAGCTCGTCCTCGAGCATCTGCGCTGCCTGAATGTACTGTTGTTTGCCGCCGAATGCGGCGACGATCTTCATTGGGCTGCCAAACCGACGGAATTCCTCGAGGTCGAGGACGTGGGTGTCGTCCAAGTCTACGAGGTTCGACGTCGCATATTTGTCGAGAAGCGCTTCAAGGACCTCACGCGCGACGCCGGCATACTCATAGAGCACGCCCTTTTTCTTGACACTATTGGCTCTCTCGCTGCGCGTAAGAGGTCTCTGGTCGTAAGCAATGTGGCAAATGAGGTCAAAGTCGCTCATTTGCTCCTGTCCAGTCTCGAGCCGCAGCTCATCCAGGAATACGCCACGCGCGCGCAGCTCATCGATAATCGCTTGTTTCTTATGTTCAGAGTTCCACGCCGCTAGGAAGTGGTCAAGAGTGTCGTATTCGCCGAGAATGTTTTTTCGCGTATAGTCCTTAAGGCTCTCAGTTACAAGAAGGCCATCGGAGGAGTAATACTGCACCATCTCCGACACTACATAGACGTCGGCCCCATGAACGTGATATTTCACATGGGAGGACGGATCGTCCGGCGGCAATACGGGTGGGTCTACGATCGGAGACGGAGGCGGAACGGGACTGCCGCCATTGCCGCCGGGACCCGGATCCGCAATGGGGTCACCCGGATTAGGCTCAAACACAACAACAGGTTCGCCATCAAACTCGGGATCTGCAAACAAACGCGATGCGTCACGAAAATCGAGGATGGTGAAATAGAGTTTGTCGTAGTCCTCACAGATACGGGTTCCGCGGCCGATAATCTGCTTGAACTCCGTCATTCCGTGCTCACCGAACTTGTTGTCGAGCACGACTACCTTACACGTCTTGCAATTAACACCAGTGGTGAGAAGCTTCGAAGTCGTAACGATGGTCGGGTATTTCTCGTCGGGGTCGATGAAGTTATCTAACTGAGCCTTACCTTCCCTGTCGTCACCCGTAATCTTCATGATGTAGGTGGGGTGATCTCTTACGATATCGGCGTTCTCGTTTACAAGGGCACGTCGCATATTTTCGGCATGCTCGATGTCAACGCAAAAGACTATGGTCTTGGAGTAACGATCCGTCTCCTTTAGAAATTGAGTTATCCGCTTGGCAACTTCCTCGTAGCGCTCTTTGATGACAATCTCGCTGTCGAAGTCTTGCTTCTCGAAAACACGTTTGGGCAGAGCTTCGCCGCGATCATCTATGGTGCCTTCCTCAGTACGGTATCCGTAAATGTCGACGTTCAGCTTAGGACGAATAACTTTATACGGGGCGAGAAAGCCATCCTCGATTCCCTGTTTAAGGGAGTAGGTGTAGACAGGTTCGCCGAAGTAGGTAATGTTTGAAACCTCTTCAGTCTCCTTTGGCGTAGCCGTCATACCGATTTGAATTGCACAATTGAAATACTCAAGTACCTTACGCCATGCGGAGTCCGCCGCGGCGCTTCCGCGATGGCACTCGTCGACGATAATCAAATCGAAGAATTCCGAGTCGAACTCGCGGAATATTTCTTCACCGTTTTCTCCAACAAGCTGTTGGTAGAGCGAGAAATAGACCTCGTAAGCAGAATCGAGCTTTCGACCTACGACCTTGGTTGTAACCCTCTTGAGAGGCTTGAAATCGCCGTCTATGGTCTGATCGACGAGAATATTGCGGTCCGCCAGATAGAGAACCTTACGAACCTCGGTAGTCTGTCGCAAGCGATGAACGATTTGAAAAGCCGTAAAAGTCTTTCCCGTTCCCGTTGCCATAACGAGCAAGATGCGATTCTTACCTCGCGCAATAGCTTCAAGCGTACGATTGATGGCGATGCACTGATAGTAGCGAGGCTGATTGCCGCCGTGCTCCTGGTAATACGGAGCGGTCACAATCTCCTGGCTATACGGATGTTCAAGCCCCTTAGCTTTTGAGTATCGTGTCCAAAGTTCCGCCGGAGTGGGAAACTCGTCCATGGCAAGAGCGCGCTCTTTCCCGGTAAGAAAATCGTGCTCAACAAAACCCTTTCCGTTTGAGCTGTACGCAAACGGAATATCGAGCAGCTGGGCATATCCCATCCCCTGTTGGAGACCGGCATCAACGGTGTGCTCCGTATCCTTAGCCTCGACGATTGCGATAGGGATGCCCGGAGCATACATCAGAAGGTAGTCAGCCTTCTTCTTGTCTTTACGGGTGACCATACTTCCGCGCACAACAATCTCGCCACTGGTAAAGAAATACTCAGTGAAGACTTGGGTATTGCGATCCCACGACTTCATAATCGCAGGATCAATGAGTTTAAGCCGTGTGTCAGACTCGTTCATACGTCTCGGAACCCCTCATTGCGCAAAGCGACAGCTATTGATGTTGAGTTGATTAATTTTATCATCACTATGCAATCTAGCAGCCGCTTTATACTAAATGAGACGAAGTAAAGTCAGCCCCGTGAGAAAGCTCCAAAGAAAGCAAAATGAGCCCCGTTGACTTGAGTCAGAGGTCATTCCCGGAGCCCCGCCTACCTCCCCTCCGCCTTCAGCTTCAGCAGCAGGTCGCCCAGCTCGGGGCACTTGTTGGAAAGGCGCATCTGGGCTCGATCGCCCATCCTCCACCGCTGGCGGATCTCCTGAGCACGCGGACTCACGCGATAGTCCCCGTCCATCACCTGCTTGAGCAACTTGGCGGTCACGCGCGCGTCGGCTAGGGCACTGTGGGCGTGACCCGTCGACTCGTCAAACTCGATGCCAAACCACGTCGCCGCGTCATTCAAAGAGACGCACTCGTGGCTGCCCACGTCCATGATCGAGGTGTAAAACGCCTGCAGATCGGCCCAGTCCGTAGGAAATGCGGCAAGGTCGATTTGCTTTGCCTGGCACTCGGTCATAAGCTGTCGACGGTCCGTCCCGCTCCAGCAAACTATCTGGGCGGAGTAGCGGCCGATCCAATCGCTGAGCCTTTTGATCACCATGTAGAGCGGGTCGGCCATCGCGGTGTCCACGGCCGATATACCTGTGAGCTCGCGGACGGGAAACGCAACGCCTTCGGTAAATTCCGTCTGCACAAACTGCGAGAACTCGCCCATAACGTTGCCGTGGTAATCGAGCTTGACGGCGCCGACCTCGATAATCTCGTTGCGCAGTCCACGACGTTGGCGCTGCTTTGGCACCGGCGCAAACTCAAAGTCCAGCACAACCTGGCGCGCAAAGTTCGTCGTATCGATAGCCGAGATACACGGCGTCTTTTCAGCTGACACGGTTAGGGCCTTTCTCCGTTGCCTGCCGCCTGCTACATAGGCGGCTACATTGCCGTAAGGATAGGCGCCCGCGCGGACATGAAAGCTGGGCGCAATACCATGCGCCAGGCACACGTCATGCAGACGGCCCCAAGAGAGTTGCCCGCTCTATTCAAATGCATGAAAAAGATTTAGGCCCGGTGACTTGAATCAGCGGTCATCCCGGGCCCATCAGAGCTCGTAGAGCTCTTGGTTGCTTTGGTCTCGCTCTTCACGGCGCTTATCGAACTTTCCGAGGCACTCAAGCAGCATTCGAAGCATAACAAGTCGCTGCCATTAAGGCACTGACCTCTTGACCAAGCAACGGCGCTGCCCAGCTATCACCCTTGGGCTGCCGTCAACTTTATTCTATCCGCGAGCATCTGGTTTACCAAATGGATTTTCGGTAAAGGAAGCACGGCACGCCCGCAAAACCACTACGCCCCAAGTGCCGCCATGGGAATCACCGCCACGCCGTCGTCGCGTGTGTAGGCAATGCTCCCCTTTCCAACCACGACCGCCAAAAACGCCGGCGCGGCATTCTGGGCGGCAGGATTGGAGAGCACTTTCCTCTCCAGCGCCTTGAGATTTCTCGCTCCATCGTCTGCTTTCGCATCACTCAGCTTGACCTCGATGGCTCCCCAGCGCCCGTCGTGCTCAACGATCAGATCGACCTCAAGGCCCTTCTCATCTCGGAAATAATGGACACTGTTGTCGACACCGCCGTAGGTGGAAAGGAACACGCGCACGTCGCGCAGGACGAGATTCTCAAAGAGCATCCCCAGCGTTTGCATATCGCCAAGCAGCCGCTCAGGGGTAGCCCCCAGCAACGCCGCCGCAAGTGACGGGTCACAGAAGTAGCGCTTGGGGCGCACGCGAACGCGGGCCTTCGAGCGCATGGGCGGCTCCCATCCGCACAGGTCCTCGGTCAGCTTGAGCCTGTTGAAGAGGTCCAAGTACGCAGCGATGGTCCTCTCGTCGGGGCCCGCCTCACCGTACGAGGCGTCCTTTACGAGCGTCTTGTACGTGACAGCCTGGCTCTCGTTCATGGCAAGAGCTCGCAAAAGGCCGTGTGCAAGCTCGGGCGACATGCCCTCGTCCAGCACGTTGACGTCGAGCACCGAGTGCACGTACTGGCTTGCCGTCTCTCGCGCAAGATCTTCCGAAAGCCCAAGATTTGCAGGCCAACCGCCCCTGCAGCACCAGCGGGCGACGTCATCCACCGTGCTCTCGCGACGCTGAGGGGCAAAATCCTCGCCCTTAAAGAGGCTTGCCAGTGACACGAGCGGCTCGCCGTCGCCCGACTCACACAGGGCCATGGGGCGCATTGACAGACGGGCGATCCTACCCGTGCCGGAATGACGAACATGGCTGCGCTCCTCGCTTTTGAGCGCGGTCGAGCCCGTGAGCAAAAGTGTCCCCCGTTCGTTGCCGCTCGCGTCCACGAAACGCCGGGCGGCATCCCAAACCTCGGGCACCTCCTGCCATTCATCGACCAGGTGTGGCGCATCGCCGATGAGCGCCAGGCTTGGGTCGACCTCTGCCGCCGCACGCTGCGCAGGCTCATCGAGCCTGGAGACGCTCGCCGAGCGAGAGAGCGCCGTCCAGGTCTTGCCGCACCATTTGGGGCCGTTGATCTCCACACAGCCAAACGCCCGTATAAGGGTGTCGAGGCGCTCCTCTATGAGCCGGGGCCTATATCCCTTTTGGGTCAATCTCTTTGGTGCATCCATAGACGGCCGTCCCTCTCTATCACGCGATATGCGAAATTACGCCATTCTCAATGCTGATTTTACGCTACTTTCAATGTAGTTTTTACGCCATGACAGATGTAGTTTTTACGCCATTTTCATTGAAGGTTTTACGCTTGGCATCCTTAGCGCGACCCATTCCGAGCATCACATCAGAGCGTGCTTGGTTATCTCCGCTCGCACATCTCGGCAAACGAAATCAGCTTGGCATCTCCCCTGCTCGCCGCAGCTTCCTGACATCCTTGCGTAAAGCCTCGCTTCGAGAAGATCGCATAGCTTTTGTGCTGCCGCCTAAAGAGCTCGCTTCGATGCACGAGCTTTTGCAGCACGTCTTCGCCCACCGGTTCATTGCGCCATTTGCATTCCGCAAACAGCGCAGTGCCCTCGCCATCGTCAACAATCAAGTCGATTTCTTCCTGCGTATGCGTGCGATTATCCGTCCCCCACCAGCGCCCAACGCTTGCCGGAACCACATCAAGCTGGCCCGCCCGCGCGAGTTCGTACACGTATTGTCTGCATATAAGCTCAAAGACCGTACCCATGTAATCCGATACGTGCGGCTCAATGCGCTCATACGCCATCTCGGCCATATCGTTTTGAATCAGCCCGATGTTCTGCGGAACAAACTTGTACCAGAACCTAAACATCTGATCGCTCAGCAGATACACGGCTCGCTTATTGCTCGTCTCGTTTAGGGGCAGCTCGCGCTCGACAATCCCAAGCGACGCCAGCTTATCCACATAGCTCTTTACGTTGCTCGCAGGGATTCCCGTAGAGCTCGCAATCTCCGAGATCTTCGAGCGCCCCTGGGCAATTGCTTGCACGATCGCATCATATTGCTCGGGATTGCGGCACTCCTGCAATAGCAGGTTACTCGGCTCCTCAAAGAGATAGCCCGTAGGAGTTAGAAAAAGACGTTTGATGTTGTCCTTGAGCGGTGCGGCAGGATCGACTTTCTCGATATATGCAGGAATGCCACCTGTCATGCCATAGCAAACTGCAGCGTCTTCGCGACCCATGCTCTGCCACAACCCGAGGGTCGTCGTAAAATCGAGCGGCATGATCTTAAACTGGGCCGTACGCCTACCGTATAGTGGGCTCTCGTAGCCCAACACCTGTTCCTCCATAAACGAAAGAGACGAGCCGCATAGGATCAGCATTAGCCTGGTCTCTTTGTATAAGTGGTCGATCTTGTCTTGCAGCAACGAGCTGATCTCGGGATTCGATTGGGCGAGATAGGGATACTCGTCAATCACGACAATCAAACGCTCCGTTCGAGCCATGGTGACCAATGCATCGAACGCCTCGTCAAAACTACGAAACGACACGCCTGCAGCACCAACCGAGCCTGCAAGTATCGCCTGGCTAAAGCCGTGCAGGTTTGCCTCCGCATTGGTACGACGAGCTTGAAAGTAAATAGCCTTCTTGCCTTGGATGAACTCTGTGATAAGGCGCGTTTTACCCACACGACGGCGGCCGTAAATCACAGGCATCTCAAAGGAGTCCGTGCCATACAGTCGATTGAGCTCGGACATTTCCGCTGTTCTTCCGACAAACATAGACCATCCTTCCTTTACGTTATAGCTAGCTATATTATACCTTCCTATAATATAGCTAGCTATAACGTAATTCGACAAGCGGCGCACACGAAAGGGGCGGTACACCACCGCACGTGGACCGTTCCGGAAAATGCATCCCGTTCTGGAGCCAAAAACTGGGCCGTAGTTTCCGCCAAGCATCCCATCCGGAAAGCGTGTCCCGTTCTGAGCGCCAAATCCGGGACGCAGTTTCCACTCCAAACAAAGGGCCCCGGCTCGCGATGGAGCTGGGGCCAAAGGCGCAGCATATACAGTTGATGTTGAGCGCGAACAGCCCATCAGCAATGGTCGTCCGCACCCCACCCTACCCGCGGTTGCGAACGCGGCTGTACGGCGTATCCACCATGGGCAGATCCGGACGCAGCTTGCCGTCGAATGCGCGATAGGCGTTCTGTACGGCGGGCGCCGTGGGAATCGTTGCGATCTCACCGATGCCCTTGCCGCCGTATGCCACGGGCAACAGCTCGTCCTTCTCCACGTAGATGGCGTGGATATTCGGAATCTCGGGCGCACGGAACAGCCCGAGCGTACCGTACCTTGCCTGGGGTACGCAGTCCTTGAGCGGCCAGTCCTCGGTAAGCGCATAGCCCATACCCATGAGCACGCCGCCTTCGATCTGACCCTGGATGGAGATGGGGTTGACCACCTTGCCGGAATCGTGCGCGGCATAGACCTCGCTCACGCGGCCGTCATCATCCAGAATGACCACATGCGTGGCAAACCCGTAGCAGATGTGGCTCTTGGGGTTGGGAACGTCGGCGCCCAGCTTGTCGGTCGGCTCCAGGTACACGTAGCCAAACTCGCATCCCTCGAGCGCCTTGATGGCAGCCGCGGGATCCTGAGGATGCATACCCTGGCCGGCGACGAGCTCCTGCGTGCGCAGCTGATAGGCGCGACCGTCGTCGTACTCAATCTTGACGCCGTCGCCATGCGCGCTCACGGGAGTATCGGGTGCGGGCTTGCCGGCCTCGATGTCAAGCATGGCATCGCGCAGCAGGAAGGCGGCACCGCGCACGGCCTCGCCGGTCACGACCGTCTGACGCGAGCCAGACGTGGTGCCGGAGTCGGGAGCGTTCTCGGTGGAGCACTCGCCATTGGCAATGCAGCTCAGCGGCAGACCGCAGGCCTCGGCAACGTCCTGCAAAAAGACCGTGTTGCAGCCCTGGCCGATGTCGGACGTGGCGGCGTAGACCACGGCGCGGCCATCCTCGACGCGGATCTTGCAGCGGCCGGCATCGGGCAGGCCCACGCCCACGCCGGCGTTCTTCATGGCGCAGGCGATACCGGCGTGTCCGGGATGCGCGTAGTAGGCATCCTTGACCTCGAGCAGCGTCTCCTTCAGTGCCGTGGAGCAATCGGCAATCTGGCCGTTGGGCAAAACCTCGCCCGGCTCGATGGCGTTACGGTAGCGGATCTCCCACGGATCCAGGCCGACCTTCTCGGCCAGCAGGTCGATCAGGCTCTCGAGCGCAAACTCGGACTGGCAAACGCCAAAGCCGCGGTACGCACCGGCGGGCGGGTTGTTGGTGTAGTAGCCAAAGCCGCGAATGTCGGTGTTCTGGTACTTGTAGGGGCCGACGGCATGCGTACAGGCGCGCTCGAGCACCGGGCCGCACAGCGACGCGTAGGCGCCGGTATCAAAGTTGATCTCGCAATCCAGGCCGGTAAAGTTGCCCTCGGCGTCGCAGCCCAGTGTAAAGGTGCCGTCCATGGCGTGACGCTTGGGATGGAAAGCGAGCGACTCGGCACGCGTGAGCTTACACTTCACAGGACGCTGGAACTTATATGCGGCGAGCGCGGCCAAGTGCTGGATGGACACGTCCTCCTTGCCGCCAAAGCCGCCACCCACGAGCATGGTCTCGACGACCACGCGCTCGGGCTCGCTATCCCAGCCAAACATGTGAGCGCACTCTTTGCGCGTGTCGTAGGCGCCCTGGTCGGTCGACTGCACCTTGACGCCATTCTTGTACGGGAAGGCAACGGCGCACTCGGGCTCCAAGAAGGCATGCTCGGTAAAGGGCGTGGTAAAGCGCTGCGTCACGGTAAACGCGCTCTCTGCCAGCGCCTTGGCGGCGTCACCGCGCGTCACGTGACGGCTCTGGCACACGTTGTCCTTGAGCTCCACCGTGTTGCCAAAGGCAAAGAAGCTGTCGTGCAGGCGCGGGGCGTCGGCAGACCTGGCCTCGGCGATGTTGCGCACGGGCTCCAGCGGCTCGTAATCAATCTTTACGAGCTTCTTGGCCTTCTCGAGCGTCGCCTCGTCCTCGGCAACCACCAGCACGATGGCATCGCCCACGCAGCGGGTGATGTCGCCCTGGGCGATCATGACGTCCCAGTCCTGGATAAGGTGGCCGACCTGGTTGACCGGCACGTCCTCGGCGCGCAGGATGCCAACCACACCGGGTAGGGCCTCGGCCTTGGAGGTATCGATGGAGAGCACGCGGGCACGCGGATACTTGGAGCGCACGGCGCTGGCGTAGGTCAGGCCCGGCTGGTCGATCTCGTCGATGTCGTCGGGGTACTTGCCCTCGCCGAGCACCTTCTTGCGCACGTCAATACGGAAGGCGCGCTTGCCCACGCCGTAGTCGTCGCCGCGCTCCAGATCCTCGTCGATCTGCTTTTCGCCGCGGAGCACCGCAGCGGCCAGCGCAATGCCCTCGATAATCTTTTTGTAGCCGGTGCAGCGGCAAACATTGCCGCGGATGGCGTACTTGATCTGCTCCTCGGTAGGCTCGGGATCCTCGGCGATGAGCGCTGCACCCGCCATGACCATACCGGGGATACAAAAGCCGCACTGCACGGCGCCCACGGCGCCAAAGGCGTACACAAAGGCCTCGCGCACGTTCTCGGGCAGGCCCTCGACAGTCACGATGTCGCGGCCGGCGGCAAGGGCGGTGGTCAGCACGCACGCCTTGACGGCCGCACCGTCCACATGGATGGTGCAGGTGCCGCAGGCGCCCTCGGAGCAGCCGTCCTTGGCGGAGTGAATGTGCAGGTCGTCGCGCAGATAGCGCAGCAGCGGTTTGTTTTGGGTCGTCGTGTGCTCGACGCCGTTAACGGTAAAAGTGAATTCCTGTGCCATGGTGATTCCCTTCTACACGCCGGCGGCGATACCGGTGCGGTCGTGGATGGCGCCATGCGGGCAGACGACGGCGCACATGCCGCACGACAGGCAGTCCGTGCCGTCGATATGGGCGCAGTTGTCCTCGATGCGGATAGCGCCGGCAGGGCACTTTTTGGCGCACATGCCGCAACCGATGCAGCTGGTGTCGCAGATCTTGCGCGCAATGGCGCCCTTATCGGTGTTGTTGCAGCGCACCAGGATGTTCTGGTAGCCGGGGACGAAGGCAATCACGCGCTGCGGGCACGCCATGCCGCACAGGCCACAGCCCGTGCACTTGGAGCGGTCCACGCGGGCGATGCCATCGACCAGCGCAATGGCGCCGTGGGGGCAGGCCGTGACGCAGGCGCCACAGCCAATGCAGCCTTCGCTGCAGTGGACGTCGCCGCCTGCGGAGGCGCAACCGCTTCCGCAGGCAACGTAGGCCACGTTATGTTGAATGGATTTGGCCATAAGAGACTCGCCTATTTCTTAAGAAGGTACGAATAGTTGTCGCGCACAGCCCTGATGGTCAGGCGGACGGCCTCGGGAAGACCGGTGTTGACGGCATCGACCGAGACGGTGCGGACCGTGCCGGCGACGCGAACCTTAAAGTGGTCCTCGTCCACGGCCAGGAAGCCCTCGTTCTCGGAGTTCTCCATGTCCTCCTCGCTCCAGAACAGGGTGAGCTTGTCCTTGTAGGGACGACCCTCCTGGTAAGGGCAGAACACGGCGCAGTTGCCGCACTCATTGCACATGCCGTCGACATGGACGACCTGATGCTTGGCCAGGCCCGGCACCTTAATTGCCACGTTGGCGCGGTTGGGGCACACGTCGCAGCAGACCTCGCACACCGAGCCGCAGCCCAGGCAGCGGGTCTTGGTGCAGTTGCGCTTGTCGCGGCACAGCGACCCCTTGCGCTCGTAGCAAGTGTCCTCGCGGCCGGCCTGCTCGTTGCAGTCGGCGTACTTGTTAAAGTCCACGTCGGCGATGGCACGGGCGACCTCGGCGGCATCGGCGATAGCCTCGACCACGGTGGCAGGACCGCGGCGGCAGTCGCCCGCAGCCCAGACGCCCTCGACGCCGGTGGAGGTAGCGGCAAGGCGGCCGCGACGGTCGTGCTCGACGCCCGCGGCATCGTACAGGCTGGCGTCGATGCCCTCGCCCACGGCGCAGATCACCGTGGTGGCGGGAAGCTCAACAGTCTCGCCCGTGGCGACGGGGCTGCGGCGGCCGCTTGCATCCGGCTCGCCAAGCTCCATAACATCGCAGGTCAGCACGGCGCCGTTGAGTGCCTTAGGTGCCAGCAGCTCGCAGAACTCAACGCCGTCGGCAAGAGCAAGATCGAGCTCTTCCTCATCGGCGGGCATCTGCTTCTTGGTGCGGCGGTAGACCAGGCGCACGTTCTTCACGCCGGCCAGGCGCTTGGCCACGCGGGCCGCGTCCATGGCGGTGTTGCCGGCGCCAATGACCACGACGTCCTCGCCCAGCTCGAGCTTCTCGCCCTTCTTGGCGGCCTCGAGGAACTCCAGCACGTCGAGCTCGGCGCCCTCGCCCAGGTCCGCAGAGCCGGGCATCCAGGCACCGGTGGCCACGACCACGTCGGTAAAGCCCTGGTCCTTGAGCTCGTCAATGGAATCAACGCGAGCGTTGAGCTGCACCTTGGCGCCAAAGGCTAGGCAGAGCTCGGCATCGTGGGAGATATCGTCGCTCGCGATACGGAACTCGGGAATCACGTGACGGACCACGCCGCCGAGCGAATCGCGGGCCTCAAAGATGGTGACGGGCACGCCGGCACGCGTCAGGAAGAACGCCGTCGCCAGGCCGGCCGGGCCGCCGCCGATAACGGCAACGTTGCGCTCGCCGTCGTTGGCGATGGCCTGGGCGCGCAGCTTGGGCAGCACGGCGGTCATGGCCTCGCGGGCGGCCTTGAGCTTGCTGGCGCGAATCTGGGCGCCCTCGGGCTCGTAGAACGCACGCTCGCAGGCACGGCCGCAGGGATGCGGGCAGATGGTGCCGGTAATGAACGGCAGGGCGTTGCGCTCGATGATGATGTTGAGTGCGTCCTCGTAGCGGCCCTCGTCAATGGCCGCCAGGTAGGCGGGAATATCCTGCTGGATGGGGCAGCTCGTGCGGCACGGCGTGGTAAAGCAATCGGAAAGAGGGCTCTTGCCGGCGACCTTGCGGTCGGGCAGCGGACGCAGCGGCTTCTTGTAGAGCGGGTTGGTGAGTGAGTCGGTCTGGATCGCAGTCACAGCCTCGAGAGAGACACCCGCGAACGGCTTGCCATCCAGGTCGGTAAACTCGCCGGCCATCTGGCTAAAGCGCTCGTAGCCACCGGGCTTGAGCACGTCGGTCGCCAGGGTGACGGGCCAAATGCCGGCATCGTACAGGGCGCGGATGTTGTAGACCGTAGCACCGCCGGAGTAGCTGATGCGCAGCTTGCCATCGAACTGCTCGGTAATGCGACGGGCAGCCTCGATGGTCAGCGAGAACAGCGAACGGCCGGACATGTACATCTCGGTGGAAGGCAGCTCGTTCCTCGTCACGTCGACGGGGAAGGTGTTGGTGAGCTTGACGCCAAACTCCAGGCCGCGCTCGGCGCACAGGGCAATCAGGCGCTCGAACATGGGCACGGCGTCGGCCCACTGCAGGTCCTCGCGGAAGTGCGTATCGTCGAAGACGATGTAGTCAAAGCCCAGCTCGTTGAGGCGCTGACGTGCAAACTCATAGCCCAGCAGCGTGGGGTTGCACTTGATGTAGGTGTTGAGGCCCTTCTCGGTGATGAGGTAGGTCGCGATGCGCTCGATCTCGGCGGGCGGGCAGCCGTGCAGGGTAGACTCGGTGATGGAGTTGGAGACGCGTGCCGGGATGGACTCGACAAACGCGGCGTCGACATGCTCAAACTTGTCCAGGTTGGCGAGCGCCCATGCGCGGCACTCGTTCCAGACGTCGGAGCCGCTGGCGTCCTTCATGCCCTCGATGTAGGCGTCGACCTTGGGGCTCTTGATGCCCTCCAGGTCATAACCCACGGACATGTTGAAGACAAAGCCGTCCGGGCTGCCCAGGCCGTACTCGCGAGCGATGAGGTGGCAGGCAAACCATGCCTTCACGTACTCGGCAAAGGCCTGCGGAACCTCGAGCTCGGTCGACCACTCGCAGTTGTAGCACTCGTCCTGCGCCACGATGCAGGGCTTGTTCACACACTTGGAGAGCTCCTCGCCGTCCATAACCTGAACGGTCTTGAGCTCAAAGAAGCGGGAACCGGCCACGTAGGATGCCACGATGTTCTGGGCAAGCTGCGTGTTGGGGCCGGCGGCCGGGCCAAACGGAGTCTCGATGCGCTCGTCAAAAATGGGAAGCGCGCCCTCCTGGTTGGTCGTGACCATCTTGCGCACGCCAAAGACGGCGCCCTGAGTCTTGTGCTCCTCGATGATCCAGTTCATCAGCTGCGAAAACGGGATCGGCCTCATGATGTCGCTCATAGTGAGCTCCTCTCTGTAACGCCCGGCGAGACCGCGCGGCGGGCGCAAATACGGTGTAGCGCTAGCACAGCGCCGGCGACCCCGCGGAGGTCGCCTATACGCGCGTCGGATGCGGCGAAACATCCGACGCGCGCGAATCTACTTGTAATTAGTAGGCGCGATCGTTGAGCGTGCTCCAGAGCTTCTTGGACTCGGTCATGGTCCACGCGTTGATCTTGTCCTCATCAATGCCAACGAACTCGCGATCCTTGTACAGGACGCGGCCGTTGATGATGGTGGTGCGGCAGTTTTTGCCCATCATGCCAAAGAGCATGTGGCCGTCGATGTTCTCCTCGCTCAACGGCGTAAAAGGCTTGTAGTCCATAACGATGACGTCGGCGGCAGCGCCGGCCTCGAGCACACCAAGCTTGCGATCGAAGTACTTGCTCGCCATCTTGGCATTGTTCTCGAACAGCATGGTCATGGCCTCGCACCAGCCCACGTTGGGCATAGCGGCGTTGTGGCGCTGAATGATCAGGAAGACCTTGAGGCTCTCGAGCATATCGTGAGTGTAGGCGTCGGTGCCCATGCACACGGGAATGCCGCGGCGGAAGAACTCGAGCACGGGGGCACAGCCCACGGCGTTGCCCATATTGGATTCGGGGTTGTTGACGAGCCAGGTGCCGGACTCCTTGACGATGTCCATCTCGGCAGGTGTCACGTGGATGCAGTGGCCGAGCATGGTGTCGGGACCCAGCAGGTTGTGCTGCAGCAGGCGCTCGACGGGGCTGATGCCGCCGCGGTTGAGGCGGGAGTCCCACACGTCATTCATGCCCTCGCACACATGGATGTGGAAACCGGTCAGGCCGTTGTTGGCCTCGGCCATCTTGTCCATGGTCTCGTCCGAAAGCGTAAAGGTGGCGTGACCGCCAAACATGGCGGCGATCATGTGGTTGTCGTTATCGCGACGCTCCTTGGCGGCCCACTGGGCAAACTCGGCGTTCTCGGCAATGGCCTGGTCGCATTTTTCCTGACCGCGGCGGTCGGAAACCTCGTAGCACAGGCACGAACGCATGCCCAGCTCCTGAGCGGCGTCCTTAATGGTAAAGAGGCTGCCCGGAATCTCGCAGAAGCTCGCATGGTGATCGAAGATCGTGGTGACGCCGTCGCGGATGGAATCCAGAATCGTGGCATAGGCGCTGGCCTTGGTGCCGTCGAGCGTCAGGTTGTCGTCGATCTTCCACCACTGCTGCTCAAGATTCTCCAGGAAGTTGGTGGGGTTGCAGCCCTTAATGGCAAGGCCGCGGGCCAGACCCGAGTAGATGTGGGTGTGGCAGTTGATAAGTCCGGGCATGATGAGGTTGCCCTGGGCGTCGACGTACTCGGCATCCGGGTACTTGGCCTTGAGCTCGCGCTCGGGGCCCACTTCGACGATCGTATCTCCGTCAATAGCGACTGCACCGTTGGGAATGAACGGAGTCTGAGCGTTGCGGGTAAAGACGGAACCGTTAGCGACCAGAAGCATAAATGCTCCCTTCAACATCAGAGGCGGGGTTTGACACCTCTGACATGGCGGAAGTGCGAAGCGCCGGCCTACACCGGAAACGGGCCCTCTCCCGTCAACGCTTCACCAAAGGGACAAGCCCTTTGAAGTGCGGCTTGGCGCCGCATGGCGCCGGCGGACGAGGCGATGCGTCCGCCGGCGAATAGCACCGAATTGGTTACTTCTTGCTCTCGGGCAGGACCAGATTCACTGCGGCATCCTTGGCGGCATCGATGTGCTGAGCCACGACCGGCGTCTGCGGAAGGATCAGGTTGAGCACGATGGCCATGATGGCGGTGGGGGTTACGGCGTTGGAGCCGATGACGGTGGACACCCAGGTGGGCATGCCCTCGCCGGCAAGGCAACCGCTGGCCATCCAGATACCCAAGCCAAAGACAACGGAGGTGCCGACGATGGTGGTGGTGCGCTGCGTGAGGCCCTCGCGGGTGAACATGCGCACACCGTTCATGGTGATGGTGCCAAAGACGCCGACGGTCGCGCCGCCGATGACGGGCTGCGGGATAGCGGAAAGGACGGCAGAGAGCTGCGGGAACAGACCGGCGATGGCAAAGACGGCCGCGATGATCACAAAGACCCACTTGTTAACGACCTTGTTGGAGCAGATGATGCCCACGTTCTGGCCAAGGGCGCTGGTGGGAAGACCGCCCAGCAGGCCGCCGACCATAGAGGTGAGGCCCTGGGACACGATAGCGCCGGAGAGCTCGCGCTCGGTGGGCATACGGTCGATGGAGCCCAGGCAGGCGGCGGAGACGTCACCGATAACCTGGATGGCAACCATGGGGAACACGACGGCGAGGGTAATGCAGACCTCGGGATCAAACTCGAGCGCGTAGGGCATGAGCTTGGGAAGAGCGAAGACCTGAGCGGTGGCGACGCTGGAGAAGTCGATCATGCCAAAGGGGATCGAAACGATCATGCCAACGATCATGCCAAAGAACACGGATCCCAGCTTGAGCGTGCCCTTTCCAAAGTTGGCGAGCGCGAAGACGACGGCGAAGGTGATAAGAGCGACGCACCATGCCTGCGGGGTGCCCCACAACGGCGTGCCCATGCCACCGGCCATGTATTTGACGGCCGTGGGATAGAGAGAGACGCCAATGGAGAAGATGACCGTGCCGGTCACGACGGGCGGGAACAGCCACTTAATCTTGCTGTAGGCCAGACCAAAGAGGACCGCGACGGCACCGCCAACGATCTCGCCGCCCAGCAGCGCGCCAAAACTAAAGCCCGAGGCGCCCATGGCCTGAAGGGCCGGCAGGAACGCGAACGAAACGCCCATGACGATGGGCAGGCCGCCGCCAATGCGACGGAAGGGAGCGAAGGCCTGAAGGGCCGTGTCGATCGCCGAAAGAATGAGTGCAACCTGAATGATGTCGGTGCTCTGCTGGCTATTAAAGCCGTAGACGCCGGCCATGATGACCGCCGGGGTAATGATGCCGGCAAACGATGCCAGTACATGCTGAAGGGCACACGGGATCATTTCCTTAACGGGCGGCATGCCTTCGCGAGTGAACAGGGCTTCAGTGCCGTTCGTAACCGTCTCCTGGGTCATTTGACCACCAATCCTCGAAATAGTTGTTTTCGCATCTAACGCTCTATTGTGACGCAGTGCGGGGTTGAGGTTGTGCCTTCGTTGCATATCGTATTAAAGATGATTCTCATTCTCAATAATAATTTTTTGTTATCAGACTATTCTTCAGCTGAGATAATGCATTTCCGCAGGTCAGGAAAGTGTCTGGTCAAAATGACATCTTACTTTTCTTTTGGTCAACCGTTTACCGCTAAATTCCTACCGTTCGTCTGTATTACGCAATGTACCTGCGGATATACGAGTCAATAGACACCGTGTTACCATGAGAAAAAATTGTTATGAACATTTCCGATTTCACCCAAAGGAGTTGCCCGTGAACGAGACCGTACGCCGCTTTTTGCCGATGGTCGATTTCCTGGAGCAGGTACTCGGTAAGAACAGCGAAATCGTGCTGCACGATTTCTCGGATCCCGACCACGCCATCGTCGATATTCGCAACGGCATCGTGAGCGGCCGTAAGGTCGGCGGTCCCGCCACCGATCTGGCACTCAAGATCATGCACGATGGTAAATATCGCGATCTGCCGTTCATTACGGGCTACGAAGGCCGCGGTGCCGGTGGCAAGACGCTGGAGTCGGCGACGTACTTCATTCGCGAGGACGGCGAGATCGTCGGCATGCTCTGCGTCAACACCGATCTTTCGGCCGTGCGCAACATCAGTGCCATGGCCCAGCAGCTTATGGCCTGCTTTGACGCCGCTCCCGCACGCACCGAGCCCTCCCCCATCGAGGTCGAAAGCCTTTCGGAGTCCACGCAGGAGCTCATCGACCGCAGTATTTCCGAGCTGCTGAGCGCTCGCGGGCTGGATGTGACGTCGCTTGGTCAAAGCGACCGCGTGGACGTCATTCGCCACCTCAACGGCAACGGAGTGTTCATGCTCAAGGGCGCCGTAGCCTGCGCCGCCACCGCGCTGGGCATCTCGGAGCCCAGCGTCTACCGCTACCTGCAAAAAGTCCGCAAGGAAGGCTAACCCGCTGACTCCTTGGGGACGGAGGAAAACGGATCATTTTTGTCGCATCGCTTGACAAAAGACCCTGCAGTTCACACGCACTGCAGGGTCTTTTTGCATGTCATGTTTAGTTGTTGCCAACACCTTAGAGAGCGGCGACGACCTCGATCTCGACCAGACCGCCGGCCGGAAGAGCGGCAACCTGGAAAGCACTGCGCGCGGGGAACGGAGCCTCGAACTTGGAGGCGTAGATCTCGTTCACGGCAGCGAAGTCGGCAATGTCGGCCAGATAGACCGTGGTCTTAACGACATCGGCAAAGGTGGCGCCGGCAGCGGTCAGCAGAGCCTCGACGTTAGCAAGGGACTGCTTAGCCTGGGCCTCGACGCCCTCGGGCATCTTGCCGGTTGCGGGGTCGATGCCCAGCTGGCCGGACAGGAACACCATGTTGCCGGTCTGGATGCCGGGGGAATACGGGCCGATGGCTGCAGGTGCGTTATCGGAAGACACGACGGTCTTGCTCATGTTTTTCTCCTTACGATCAGATAGAGAGCGTGAGCGCGGCGTTCACACCGGGAGGCACAATTCGGTCTGAACACCGCGCTTGATTTGGGATAGTACTCAAGGTTTCCGCGCGATGCAAGATTATTATCACGTTGCGAGAATATTTTATCGCCCAACGGTGCCTGTCGGCCGCTGAACGGCACGACCGGACAGTGAAGCTCAAAATGATCCGCTTCCCTCCGTCCCCATCGGATCAGGCGATCCATAGGGGACAGAGGGAAGCGGATCATTTTTGCTGCAAGGGCTGCTGAAGACTTTATCCTGCTTGGGCCACAGGGCTCGTCCGCCGCAACAGCACCACTATACTTTTGAGTATCTGAGCATTTTGAAAGGCAGGATATGACCGCAACCGCCAGTCGAACCACCAACCGCAGACCCGAGCTCTTGGCGCCCGCCGGAGGACCCGAGCCCTTTGCCGCCGCACTCGCCGCCGGGGCAGACGCCATCTACTGCGGCATGGGCAGCTTCAACGCCCGCCGCAAGGCCACCAACTTTACCGACGAGGCCTTTGAGCAAGCCTGCCGCGCCGCACATCTAGCCGGGTCGCGCGTCTACGTCACGGTCAACATCGTCATCAAGCAGTCCGAGATGGGCGAAGCGCTGCAACTCATCCATCGCTGCTCCACGCTGGGCGCCGACGCCTTCATCATCCAGGACTGGGGTCTGTTCTTTGAGGTCAAGCGCACGATGCCCGGCATCGAGACACATATCTCGACCCAGGCGAACATCCATGACGACCGCGGAACCCTTTGGTGCCGCGAGCAGGGCGCCGACCGCGTGACCCTCTCGCGCGAGCTTTCCATCGACGAGATTGCCGCCATTCACGATGCCGCGCCCGATGTGGACCTTGAGGTCTTTAGCCATGGCGCCATCTGCTTTTGCTACTCGGGCCTGTGCCTGCTTTCGAGCTTTGCCATGGCGGGACGATCGGCCAACCGTGGCATGTGCGCCCAGCCCTGTCGCCTGCCTTACGAGCTGATCGACGAGAACGGTCGCGCGCTCTCCCCTGCCGGTCGCGAGCGTGCGCTATGCCCGCGTGACACCAACACCTCACAGCTTGTTCGCCGTCTGTATGACGCCGGCGCCGCATCGCTCAAGC
This sequence comes from Collinsella sp., assembly GCA_018373675.1. Lineage (GTDB taxonomy): Bacteria > Actinomycetota > Coriobacteriia > Coriobacteriales > Coriobacteriaceae > Collinsella. The sequence goes on from JAHAGQ010000015.1 coordinate 21,272, forward strand.
TCGAGGGCCGCATGAAGGCGCCCGATTACGTGTACTCCATCGTTGATGTGTATCGTCACGAAATTGACGACATGCTATCCGGAGCCACCGTTACCAAGGACGAGGAAGCTGCCCGCCAGCGCCAGCTCAAGCGCTGCTTCAACCGCGACTTTACGCACGCTTATCAGGACGGCACCTCGGGCGACGAGATGATGAGCTATGAGCGTTCCAACAACCGCGGCCAGATCGTGGGCACGGTGCTGGGCAGCCGCCCGGCCAACCGCGATGTGCGCGGCCTCAAGCCCGACGACCGCCGTCGCCGTGCCGCCATCGCCCGCATTGAGCTGTTTGAGCCCGTGGGCAAGGGCGACCTGCTGGAGCTTCGCCACGATAACGAGTTCGACCAGTTCCTGACCACCATTGCCGCCGATGATGCCGCCGTGGGCGACATCATCGAGTGTCGCGTGCCCCGCAGCATGCCCGAGGGCTGCCGCGTCCGCGTGATTCGCAGTCAGCGTGCCATTGACGCCGCCGTCGCCGCGCTCAAGCGCGATGTGCTGCGCCGCCGCGCCGTAGATGTGTCCGTCGTGGCGCGCCTGGGCGAGCCGTTTACCGTCACACTCACCTGCTGTGACAACCCCGCGCTCGCCGCCACCGCCACAGGCTTCACCGTCGAGGCCGCCAAGACTCGCGCCGTCGAGGCGGCAGACCTGGTTGAGCATGTGGGCCGTATGGGCTCCTCGCCCTTTGAGGCAGCGAGCTTTGATGTGGCGCTCGATGAGGGCTGCGGCATGGGCTTCTCCGCCGTGCACAAGGTGCGCGCTGCCGCCTGCAAGGCGCTGGAGGAGGCCATTCTGGCACCGTATGAGGAGCGTGCGAAAACGCTCGAGATTCCGGGGCTCGACAAATGTACGCGCGCCATGCCCGAGCATTACCGCGATGAGCCGCAGATCTGCGCCACCGTCACCTCGCTCGAGGCCGCCGAGGCAGCCCGCGCGGAGGGTGCCACGCGCCTCTACATGACCACCGACGTGCTCGAGGCTGTCGGACTCTCCCCTGCCGATGCATTTGAGCAGGGTATCGTGCCCGTACTCGACGAGGTCTGCCGCGCTGTTGACCACGAGCGCGTCGACCCCTGGATCAATGCCGGAGCCACCGTCGCCGTCGGCAATATCTCCGAGCTCGCCGTAGCCGCGCAGACCGGCGCCACGGCCGAGATTCGCTCTTGCCTGCCGGTGCACAACACGCCCTGCATGGAGACGCTTGCCGAGCGTGGAGCCGGTGCGTTTTGGCTCTCGCCCGAGATCACGCTCGACGAGATTGTCTCGCTCGGCGCCGCCGCGCCCGCGGCTCTGGGCATCACCGTCTTTGGCCGCCCGCGCGTTATGACAAGCGAGCATTGCATTCTGCAGGTTGCCAACGGCTGCATCCACGATTGTGCCAACTGCCGCCTGCGTGCTCGCAAGCTGTCACTCAAGAATATCGACGGAAAGGTCATGCCCGTCCGCACCGACATCCACGGCCGCTCTCGCCTGTACGACGCCTACCCCATCGACCTCACGCCTCAGGTTCCTCAGCTGCTCGATGCCGGTGTGCGTCGTCTCATGGTGGACGGAACGCTGCTCGAGACGGATGAGGTGGGCCGTGCCGTCGCCCGCGCCCGTCGTGCCGTCGAAGCAGCGCAGGCCGGCCGCAAGCCCGCCGCCCGCCTACGCGGGGCGACCTCGGGCTGCATGTTTGTGGGAATCAGCTAACCGTAAGGCTAACACGTGAACGAAGAACCTCAAGTCCTCTACTGCGACGCCTGGCTCATGGCCATCGACAAGCCCGCCGGCATGATCGTCCACGGCGACGGCACCGGAGAGCGCACGCTCACCGACTACGCCAGCGACCTGCTGCTGGCGATGGGCGACGGCTTTGCCGCGACCGACATGCAGCCGCTTAACCGCCTAGACCGCGACACCACCGGCGTGGTGCTGTTCTCGCTCGACAAGCAGACGCAGCCCGCCTTTGACCAGATGGTCATCGACCACGCTTTCGAAAAGCACTACCTCGCGCTCGCCGAGGGCAAGATCGACTGGGACGAAAAGCTCATCGACAAGCCCATCGCCCGCGACCGTCACGATAGCCGCAAGATGCGCGTTGGCGCCAGCGGCAAGCCGTCTCAGACGCGCGTGAAGGTGCTCAAGCGTCTTAAGAGCCGTCGTGGCCTGCCCACACGCTCGTATATCGATGTCGAGCTGCTCACCGGCCGCAAACACCAAATCCGTGTGCACCTGGCGAGCGAGCGTCATCCCCTGGTAGGCGACGAGCTCTACGGCACGCCGCGTCCCTGCGGCCTCATGCTCCATGCCCACAGCGTGTCCTTTACGCATCCCGTAACCGGCGAGCACATCTACATCGAAGCCCCCTGCCCCTGGGAACCCTAAACCACCACAATGGGGACAGGCACCTTTGTGGTGATTTTGCCCCAATGGCTCAGCCGCGGTCCCAAAACGTCTCGATCTGTAACAGTAACTCGGCAAAATCGGCCCCAGATGTTACAGATCGAGACAAAGGAACGGCGTAACCACCACAATGGGGACAGGCACCTTTGCGGTGGTTTTGGCCTTGTCCCGTCGCTAGACCGTGATGACGTTGTCCATCGACTGGTACTTGGCGGGTACCTCGCCCGTAGTGATGATCGTTGCGTCGCGGAAGTCCGCGAACTTGACGGGCGCCACCATGCCAAATTTGCTGGCGTCCGAGATTACGAAGCGTTTGGCGGTATGGCGCATCGAGATACGCTTGACTTGCGCTTCCTCGATATCCGGTGTGGTGAGACCTTGCTCGGCGGCGATGCCATTGGAACCCCAAAAGCCGCAGTTGAAGTTATAGCGGTCCAGAGTTGCCAAGGCATCGGGACCGACGAGTGCCTCGGTCTCGGGCTTGAGCTCGCCGCCCAGCACAACGGTGTGCATGCCGCGCAGGGCGAGATGCTGAGCATGGAGCACGGAATCGGTCACATAGGTGACACCCTCAAGGCGCGGAAGATGCTCGATGAGCTTGAGGGTCGTTGAGCCCGAATCGATGTACACAAAGCTATCGGGCTCCACAAGCGCCGCCGCACGGGCGCAGATACGCTCCTTGTCGTCATTATGGAGATCGCTGCGCTCGCTGATCGTCAGGTCGCGCGTCACGTGCGCACGCTCCAGACTCGTCGCGCCTCCGTGCACCTTGGCGATACGGTGTGCGCGGTCGAGCGTCTGCAGGTCGCGCCGAATGGTGGACGGTGTCACGCCCAGGGCTTCAGCAAGCTCCGGCACGGTAACCGAGCCAGCCTGCTGCACCATCGACACGATCGCGTTGAGCCTATCTTCCGCAAGCATCGCTTACTCCTCCTCGGGGTACACGACTCCCCAGTCGGCGCGAAGCTTGGTCATAAGCTCCATAACATCAGAAGCATAATCCAGTAGCTCGCGCTTCGAATCATCGCCGGCAACGGCCTTCTCAAGATCGGCCATCTCATAGCAAAGGGCGTAAGCTTCGGTGCCGGCGTGGACCTCCTCGCGGTGGCCGTCCGCAGTCCACACGATGGTCGCGTGATCGGCGCGCGGATACTCGTTGACCTCGATATAGCACTTGTCAAAGCTGATGACCGAGCGCTTGGGCTGTTTGGAGTGGAGCGTAAGGCTCACGACGCCCAGCTGCTGCTCGGCGTTACGGCAGACAATGCCACCCGCGACGTCAACGCCAGTCTCGCAGGTATTGCCCAGAGACACGACCTCGGCTGGTTGGCTGGCCATAAACAGGCGCATGATGGAGAGCGCATACACGCCAATGTCGAGCATGGCGCCGCCGGCAAGGCTACGATTATAGAAGCGGTTGGTCAGGTCGCCGTACTCCTTATAGCTGCCAAAATTGAGCTGGGCGAGGTTCATGCGGCCAAAGTCGCCCGCACGCATGCGACGGCGCAGCTCTTGATACAGCGGCATGTGGAGCACCGTGGTGGCGTCCATAAGGACCACGTTGTGCTCGTCGGCGATGGCACGGGCCTCGTCGAGCTCGGCGGAGTTGAGGGTAATGGCTTTCTCGCAGAGTACATGCTTGCCGGCGGCCAGCGCGGCACGCAGATAGGTGATATGCGTGTTGTGCGGCGTGGTGATATAGACGGCATCGATGTCTGGATCGGCGTAGAGGTCCTCAATCGTCTCGTACACCTTCTCGACGCCATACTGCTCGGCAAAAGCCTGGGCCTTGGACAGCGTACGGTTGGCGACACCCGCGAGCTTGCGGCCGGCCAGAGCGAGGGACTGGGCCATTTGGTTGGCGATAACGCCGCACCCGATCACGGCCCAGCGGAGCTCGGGGGCCGTAAAGATATCATCGGGGAACGGCTGATCCTGGACCGAGGCAAACGCCGCCTTTGCGGCTGCCTCGGCGTCGAGCGGAGCCTGTTTGGAATCTGCCATGATGTGCCTCCTGAGTCATCGGAAGTCCTTCATTTCTAACAACCCTATATTCGCACAATTGCGCGCGTATCTGCTCTTGTTTGCGTGTTTATTTGCTTATCGGTCATTATTTAGCCAAATTTGGCAGATATTTGCGCGGTTATGCGTATTGTCGCGCAAGACTATGCGCGTAAATGCGCATGCGAGGATCCTCCTGAAGCATAAAGGGGCGGAACTACAAAGCCCTAAAGGAAAGAGCAGGCTGCATTACTCCACCCCTCTGGGGGCAGCAGACATCAAAGGACCGTCCCTATGTGCCGCTTTCGTTGCAACGGCCACTCATTTAAGTCTGTCCCCAATGACTGCCAATCAACGGCCACTCATTTAAGTCTGTCCCCAATGAGTGGGGATAGAAAAAAGCCCGGGTGCCGTGGCATCCGGGCCTTTGCTAGCAACTTGATGTTGCGGGCAGCTTAGAACTTGTGGCCGCACTTCTTGCAGACGCGCAGCTTGTTCTTGCCGTCCTTCTCGTGACCGACGCGGGTAACCTTACCGCACTCGGGGCAGACGAGATTGACGTTGGAGGCGTCGATGGGAGCCTCCTGCGAAACGATGCCGCCCTGCTGGTTGGCAGCGTTGGGCTTGACGGCCTTCTTGACGACCGAAACGCCCTCGACAACGACCTTGTTCTCGGCGGGGAGAGCACGCAGGACAACGCCCTGCTTGCCGCGATCCTTACCAGAGAGAACCTGGACCTTATCGCCCTTCTTGATATACATATATCTCCCCTAACTACAGGGTCTCGGGAGCGAGCGAGACGATCTTCATGTACTTCTTGTCACGAAGCTCGCGAGCGACGGGCCCGAAGATACGGGTGCCGACGGGCGAACCATCGTTGTTGATGACAACGCAGGCGTTCTCATCAAAGCGAATGTAGGAGCCATCCTTGCGGCGGATCTCCTTAACGGTGCGAACGACGACGCAACGGACAACGTCCTTCTTCTTGACGTTGGCGCCAGGGGTAGCCTCCTGGACAGCACCGATGAACACATCGCCGATGCCTGCATAACGACGCTTGGAACCGCCAAGCACCTTGATGCAGCGAATCTTGCGAGCGCCGGAGTTGTCGGCGACGTTCAGCATGGTTTGCATCTGAATCATGGTAGATGTTCCTCCGAACTAAGAACCGAAGAGAGGTGCGCAGCCTTTAGACGGCCTGTGGTATGCAAGCCAGGCATACGCACATCTTCGGAAACGTACAAGTCGTAAGAGCGACTGCTTATTTAGCGCGCTCGACGACCTCGATGAGGCGCCAACGCTTCATCTTGGACATAGGACGGGTCTCCATAACGCGGACGGTGTCGCCCACGCCAGCCGTGCACTCCTCGTCGTGAGCGTGCAGCTTCTTGGAGCTGGTCATCATCTTGCCGTACTTGGGGTGACGCTTGCGCTCGGTGATGGTGACAACAATGGTCTTGGCACCGGAGACGGAGGTAACGACACCCGTACGGACCTTACGCGAGTTACGCGAATCAGTCATGTTCTCTCCTTAGGTCCTACTCGGCGACAGCGGACTTCTCCGCTGCGATCTCGCGGGCGCGCTGCTCCGTGAGGACGCGAGCGATGTCCTTCTTCACGGTGTTGACGCGAGCGGTGTTGTCCAGCTGGCTGGTGGCCATCTGGAAACGAAGGTTAAAGAGCTCGGCGCGCATTTCCTTCAGCTTCTCAACGAGCTGAGCGTCCGAGAGCTCACGAATCTCTGCGGGCTTCATTAGTTCTCCTCCTTGGCGGCGGCGGCGTCCTCAGCAGCCCACTTGGCCTCGAGAGCGGCCTCCTCAGCCATCTCCTTCTCGATGCGCTGCTCAGCGTTCTTGGCAGCAACAATCTTGGTCTTGATGGGGAGCTTGTGCTGCGCAAGACGCAGAGCCTCGCGAGCGACCTCCTCGGGAACACCCTTGACCTCGAACATGATGCGGCCGGGCTTGACGACGGCCACCCACTCCTCGGGGTTACCCTTACCAGAACCCATGCGAGTCTCGGCAGGCTTCTTGGTGATGGGCTTATCGGGGAAGATCGTGATGTAGACACGACCGCCACGCTTCATGTAGCGGGTCATGGCAATACGAGCGGCCTCGATCTGACGGTTGGTGATCCAATGGGCCTCGAGAGCCTGGATACCAAACTCGCCGAAATGCAGCTCGGTATTACCCTTGGCCTGGCCCTTCATGGAGCCACGCTGCACCTTGCGGTGAAGAATACGCTTAGGGGCAAGCACTACTGACCCCTCCTCTCGGAGTTACGACGACGAGGACGGGAAGAGCCCTCGAGTGCAGGGTTGGGAACAGGCTGGCCCGGGAGCTTCTCGCCCAGGTAGATCCAGACCTTCACGCCGCAAGCGCCCATGGTGGTGCTGGCGACAGCCGTGCCGTAGTCGATCTTGGCACGGAGGGTGTGCAGAGGCACGCGACCCTCGCGGTACCACTCACGACGGCCCATCTCGGCGCCGCCGAGACGACCGGAGCACTGGATACGGATGCCCTTAGCGCCGGCCTTGCGGGCGGACTGGACAGCCTTGCGCATAGCGCGACGGAAGGCAACGCGGCCCTCGAGCTGCTCGGCGATAGACTGAGCAACGAGGTTGGCGTCGAGCTCGGGGCGCTTGATCTCGACAACGTCGACGGAGAGCTGGCCCTTGGAGACGCCAGCGACCTTCTCGAGCTCGGTGCGGAGGGTATCGATCTCGGCACCCTTCTTACCGATGACAACGCCGGGGCGAGCGGTGAGGATGATGACCTTCACCTTGTCGCCAGCGCGCTCGATCTCGACGCGGGAGACAGCTGCGCGGGAAAGACGCTTCTCGAGGTACTTGCGGATCTCGAGATCGTTACCGAGGGTCTTAGCGTAATCCTTCTCTGCGAACCAGCGGGAGCGCCAGTTCTCGGTAATGCCAAGACGGAAGCCGGTGGGGTAGACTTTCTGACCCATACAGCTTTACGCCTCCTTTCGAGGAGCAACGACGACGGTGATGTGGGAAGTACGCTTCAGAATGCGAGAAGCGGAACCCTTGGCGCGGGGACGGATGCGCTTAAGCGTCGGACCCTCGTCAACATAGGCAGCGGCGACAACCAGGTTGTCGGCACGCAGACCGTTGTTGTTCTCGGCGTTCGCAACGGCGGAACGGAGAACCTTCTCGACATCCACGGCGACGGCGCGGTCGCAGAAGTGGAGGATGTCGAAGGCCTGAGCGACAGGCTTGCGGCGGATCAGATCGACCACCAGGCGGGCCTTGCTGGGGGAAACACGCACGTACTTAGCGACGGCGCGAACCTCGGTGGCCTCAGTTTCAATAGACTTAGTTGCCATTTACGGTTAACCCCCTATTTGGCCTTGTGGCCACGGAACGTACGAGTCGGCGCGAACTCGCCGAGCTTGTGACCAACCATGGACTCGGTAACATACACGGGCACATGCTTGCGGCCGTCGTGGACGGCGATGGTGTGACCAACCATCTCGGGGAAGATGGTGGACGCGCGGGACCAGGTCTTCACGACGTCCTTCTTGCCAGCCTCGTTCATCGCGGTGATACGCGAGAGAAGGCGAGTCTCCACGAACGGGCCCTTTTTGAGACTTCTGCTCATAAGTGCTTTCTCCTAAAACTCGGTATCCGAAATTACTTCTTACGGCGACGAATGATGTGCTGGTTCGAGACCTTCTTCTTCTTGCGCGTACGAAGGCCCTTCGTCGGCTTACCCCAGGGGGTAACAGAGGGACGACCAGAGGTGTGGTTCTTGCCCTCGCCACCGCCGTGCGGGTGGTCGACAGGGTTCATGACGGTACCGCGGACGGTCGGGCGCACGTTCATGTGACGCTTACGGCCGGCCTTGCCGATGACGATGTTGGAGTGATCGGCGTTGCCGACCTCACCGACGGTGGCGCGGCAGGTAACGAGGATGCGGCGCATCTCGGAGGAAGGCATACGGACGATAGCGTACTTGCCCTCCTTACCCATCAGCTGGCAGGAGTTACCGGCGGAACGGGCGATAGCAGCGCCCTTGCCCGGCTGGAACTCGACAGCGTGGATGAGCGTACCGACGGGGATGTCGGCGAGGGGCAGAGCGTTGCCCGGCTTGATGTCGGCGTCAGAACCGGACATGATGGTCTGACCGACCTCGAGGCCCTTGGGGGCCAGGATGTAGCGCTTCTCACCGTCAGCGTAGTGCAGCAGAGCGATGCGAGCGGAACGGTTCGGATCGTACTCGATCGTGGCAACCTTGGCGGGCACGCCGTCCTTGTTGCGCTTGAAGTCGATCACGCGGTAACGACGCTTCACGCCGCCGCCCTGGTGGCGGGTGGTGATGCGGCCGTTGTTGTTACGACCGGCCTTCTTGGGCAGGGGCTCGAGAAGAGACTTCTCGGGCTTGGTGCAGGTGATCTCAGAGAAATCGGAGATCGTCTGCCAACGCCTACCAGCGGAGGTCGGCTTAAGGTGCTTTACAGCCATTACAATCCCTTTCAATAGGAATCCGTTAGCCATCGCAGACAGGGATTCGAGGTTCTGCCTCGGGTGCGATGACACCGGACGTATACACGGTTCCGGGCGTGTCCATTTTATACGCCCAAAACCTTGAGCTCTCGCCTCCCCTATTTGGGAGGCATGAGCTCACTCAACAGCAGCGAGTCTTAGGCCTGGTTGCCAAAGACCTCGATGGTGTCGCCCTCGGCCAGCGTGACGATGGCCTTCTTCCAAGAACGGGTCTTGCCGGCGACATAGCGCACGCGCTTGGTCTTGGGCTTGACCGTCAGGGTGTTCACGCGAACGACCTTGACGCCGAAGATCTCCTCGACAGCGTCCTTGATCTGATACTTGTTAGCATCCTTGGCGACCTCGAACGTGTACTTGTTCAGCTCCATGCCGGAGAAGGAACGCTCGGACACGATCGGACGGATGATGATCTCGTGGGCGGTCATTTATGCAAGCACCTCCCCGAAGTGAGCGGCGATGTCGGCGGGCATCAGCACGGCGTTGTTGTTGACGAGATCGTAGGTGTTGGCCTCGTCGGCAGTGATGATGAACGTCTTGGGAATGTTGCGGAACGACAGGTAGGCGTTGACGTCCTCATCGCGAACGATGATGGTCAGACGCTTGCCCTCAAGGCCGAGAGCCTTGAGCATGGCGACGGCAGCCTTGGTGGAAGGCTTCTCGAAGCCGTAGTCGTCGACGAGCACGAGCTCGCCATCGGCCAGCTTGGCGGACAGCGCGGAGCGCATAGCCAGCTTGACCTCCTTGTTGTTCATACGCTTAGCGTAGGAACGGGGCTTGGGGGCGAAGACAACGCCACCGTGACGCCACTGGGCAGCACGGATGGAACCCTGGCGGGCACGGCCGGTGCCCTTCTGACGCCAAGGCTTCTTGCCGCCACCGGAAACCTCAGAGCGGCCCTTAGCGGACTGGGTACCCTGACGCCAAGAGGCCATCTGGCACTTGACGATGTGGTGCATAACGTGGATGTTCGGCTCGATGCCGTACACCTCAGCGGCGAGCTCGGCCTCGGCGACCTTCTTGCCCTCGCTGTTCTTTACTTCAAACTTTGCCATTTAAGTGTTCTCCTTGGTATGACGCTGGGCTAAATGGGCTGGGCCCTTAGGCCATACGGATGGCGACGAGACCATTCTTGGCACCCGGGACAGCGCCCTTGACCAAGATGAGGTTCTGCTCGGCATCGATGCGGACAACGGAAAGGTTCTTGACGGTAACGCGCTCGTTACCCATGTGACCGGCCATCTTGACGCCCTTGAGGACGCGCGCAGGATAGGCGCACTGACCGATAGAACCGGGGTGACGCTGGAAGTGAGAACCATGCGTCATAGGACCGCGGCGCTGACCCCAGCGCTTGATGCGACCCTGGAAGCCCTTACCCTTGGAGGTACCGATGACGTCGACCTTCTCGACATCAGCGAAATCAGCGACGGTGACGACCTCGCCGACCTTGTGCTCCTCGCCGTTCTCGACGCGGACCTCACGAAGGAAACGGACAGGCTCGACGCCAGCCTTGGCGAAGTGACCAGCCATGGGCTTGTTCACGTTCTTGGCCTTGATGTCGCCGAAACCGATCTGGACGGCGTCATAGCCGTCGGTTGCCTGAGTTTTAACCTGCGAGACAGCGCAGGGGCCAGCCTGGATGACCGTGACGGGAACGACGTTGTCGTCCTCGTCCCAAACCTGGGTCATGCCAATCTTGCGGCCGAGAATCATGCTGATCAAGATATGATCCCAACTCTCGCGTGGTCTTGGGACAATGCGTACACCACCGAGCGTACGCCCCTAGAGGACCACTACTTACACGACGTGCTCCCCAGCCTTGTATTTCGCCCGGACTACCTGACAACCCTATTAAGCAGGCATTTTGTCCAGCCAGAATACTCCCCTGGTTACACACAGCTGTTTAGTATACACGGCTGCGGGCGTATCCATCGAGATTCATATTTCACTCACATTGTTTACGCAGGTAAAGTGCGTGGAGTCGCCTGGGCTTGGCAGAGGGGCGGCGAAATATACTAAGTTTGCTGCTCTACAGTCCTGCGCAAGACGGAAAGCACATTAAGTGCTTTCCTTTGCGTGCGGAACTCGCGACAAACTTAATATATTTCGCCGCCCCTCTGCCAAGCTCGGGAGACGACACGTTGATGTCTGCTTAACTCTGCTCGCTCAGCTAATTACTTTGTTGGGGATCCACAATTTGCTGGAGGGTGAACTTGCATTGCATTGGCTCGCCTTCTGCTTGTGGCTTTGCCTCATCGAAATCGAAGATCATGATGGCGCAGTTGGGGAGTTTTGTTGGGAGCTTGAAGCCCTCTGGGGCTGCAGCCTTGATGAATTGGCGGCTGGCGCTGCCGTGGCTTACTGCTAGAAGGGTTTCGATGGCCTCGGAGCCCATGAGATTGGTGAGGGTGCCTACCATGCGCTCTTGCAGTGCGCGGCTTCCTTCTCCTCCGAAGGGGACCAGATCCTCGCCTGGATCCCAGACGTCGGTGGGAAGGGCATCGTGGGGCCCTTCTTCGAAGGTGCCGTAGCAGCGCTCGATGATGCCTTCGCAGGGCTCGACTGCTGCGTCCGGGCCGAGGAGCTCGCATGCGACGAGCTGAGCTGTGTCCATGGCTCGGCCTAAGGGTGATGAGGCCACTTTGTCGGGGACGACGTTGTGGGCTTTGAGCCATGCGGCTGCCATCCCGGCTTGCTGACGGCCCAAATCGGTGAGCGGTGAATCGCAGCGACCCTGGACGAGCTTTTTAACGTTGAATTCCGTCTGACCATGGCGGAGTAGATATAGACGCTTCATGCTCTCCCCTTCTGTATACCTAGCTTTACCGGCGCAGCCCTACTCGTGGGTATGGCCTACGTAGTCTTCGTCGATCGTGATCTTGGCAATCGACTTGGGGTATTCCGACTCGACCCGTTGTGCCAGCGCGTGCTTTAGGTCCTCGGCACTCATTTGCAGATCCGAGGGGCGCACGCAGTCGAAAATCACATTGGTGTGCGTAGGACCCGGCACACAGCGCAGGTCATGAATCGAGAGGCGACTATCGATCTCCTGAGCCAGTGCGTTAATGCGCAAACGCATGCTTGCCACCTTGGGATCGTCGGTCACGATGGGATCGTAATGGAGCGTGACGATCATGCCGTCCTCGTTCCTAAACGCCTGCTCGATGTTATCGAGCGTGTCGTGACTTTCCAGCGGGCTGGCCTCAGCCGCCATCTCGGCGTGAGCGCTTGCGAACTTCCTGCCCGGGCCGTAGTCGTGAACCATCAGATCGTGAACGCCCAAAACGCCGGGGTAGCTCATGATCTTGCTGCGGATATGCTCGACGAGCTTAGGATCGGGCGTCTGGCCCAAAAGCGGGCTCACCGTATCTTGGATAAGCTCAAAACCGCTCCAGCCAATATAAGCGCCAACGGCAAGGCCGACCCATGCGTCAAGATTGATGTGCGTCACCTGCGAAACAATTGCGCACGCCAGCACGGCGCCTGTGGCAAGAACATCGTTCTTGGAATCCTGCGCGGTCGCATGCAGTGTCTCGGACTCAATGCGATTGCCGAGCTTTTGGTTGAGGGCCGCCATCCAGAGCTTTACGACCATCGAAAGCACTAGAACTGCCACCAGGGCAAGCGAGAACTCGACAGGTTCGGGGTGGATGACGCGCTCGACCGAGGACTTCACCAGTTCAACGCCAATCAGCAGCACGAGCGCCGCCACGACCAATCCCGAGAGATACTCATAGCGACCGTGGCCGTAAGGATGCTCGGGGTCGGCCGGCTTGCTCGCCAGCTTAAAGCCCAGCACGCTCACGATATTCGAGCTGGCATCGGACAGGTTGTTCATGGCATCCGCCACAATCGAAACCGATCCCGAAACCACACCAATTGCGCCCTTCGCAGCACAAAGCGCAACATTGGCGACAATACACACCATGCCCGTCAACGTGCCCACACGCGCACGATCGCCCTGTGCGCGCTTAACAATCCACTCGACCATCTACATCCGCCCCCACGGTGCTATCTATATATCTATTGCTCAAACGGATTGTAGTGTAGCCACTTTGTCTCCCAGATACAAAGAGGCCGCAGCCCGCACGGGCCACGGCCTTGGAGCATGACAAAAGAATCGTCCTTTTGTCGCACAGGTTTATGCGCTTACTTCAGCAGCGCTCGCCACTGTTTCGGGCGAATCGGCTCCGTCCCCCGTCGCCTGCCCCTTCGCCGGCACCACGCCAAAGCAGTAGCTCAGCGCCGCAGACACCGCAAATGCCGTGCCGCCGGCAACGCAGCACCACAGCAGGTTCGGGATGCCGCCCGTGGCAAAGCCAATGACCATGAGGACATTCGTCATGCCGATGGTATAGGCCGTAACGTGGCCCACGGCCGCAACAAGGCCTCCGACGGCGCCGCCAATGGCCATGCACGTCAGGCACCTGCCATATTTAAAGCCGCAACCGTACAGCGCCGGCTCGCTTACGCCGCCAAGAACACCCGAGATTGAATAGCCCAGCATGAGCGTCTTCTCGTCCTTATCCGCAACGCGGAGCGACGCGCCAAAGGGCATGCCCCAAACGGCAAACGTTGCCATCGTCGCGGCGATCAGGATGCACGAATCCGTTCCCACACTCATAAACTGCGCATAGGCAATCGATAGGACAACGTTGCTGACACCCGCGATCTTAAGGAACTCCCAACCCGCGGCAAGCCCCATGAGCGTGAGCAGCGACACGATGCCACCGGAATTGCCAAGCATAAACATAAGCTGGCCCAACAGCATGCCCAGATAGCTGCCCGCCGGTGCCGTAATACACAGCGAAACCGGAACCATGACAAGCATGGTCGCAAACGGAACGAACGAAAACGCCACGGCCTTAGGGATAACGCGCGAAAAGAAACACTCCACTCGCCATAGCACGGGCACCGAGATGAGAACCGGAATAACAGTCGTCGTGTAATCGTTGACCGGCGCGGGAAGCAGGCCATACACGGAAGTCATCGATGCCCCCGTCGTCGATGCGGCATCGACGAGCTTAAGCAGATCGGGCGCAATCAATACGCCGCCCAGCATCATGCCCAGCTGCTCCGAGCAACCGAGCTGGCGGGCGGCCGCCCAACCAAGATAAACGGGCAAAAAGTAGTAGCCGGCGTTATAGAGCCAACTGTAGAACAGGCGATAGATTTCGGAATCGGCAGACCACAGGCCCAGCATGCCTTCGCCCATAATGACGGCGACGGTGCGGAACAACGCCGCGCAGACAATAAACGGCAACGCCGACATCATGCTTTTGGACAGATAGTCCACCACGGCCATGGCGTTTGATGAAACCGTCGTTGTAAACGAGGTGTTAGAAACTTGTGGCATGGAACGCCTTTCCCAATGTGACATGTGGGCTGTCCCTTTATCACATCGTGCGGTACTGACCGATTGCGCGGTACTTTTCGTAGCGGAGGTTTGTGAGGGTCGCGTCGTCGAGCCGCCCAAGCGTATCGAAGGCATCAAATGCCGAGGACATGACGGCACCGGCGATCTCCTCATGCGACAGGCCCCTATCATCAACAATGCCGTCGATGATGCCGAGCGCCAACAAATCGGGGGCCGTGAGCTTAAGCGCCTCGGCGGCCTCATTCGCGCGCTCGGTATCCTTCCACAGAATCGACGCACAGGCCTCGGGGCTCACGACCGAATAGGCCGAGCTCGAGAGCATCAGGATGCGGTCGGCCACGGACAGCGCCAGCGCGCCACCAGAGCCGCCCTCGCCTGTTACCACCGAGACAATCGGCGTCTTAAGGCCGCTCATCTCCATGAGATTCTGAGCAATCGCCTCGCCCTGGCCGCGCTCCTCGGCACCGATGCCGCAAAACGCGCCCGAAGTATCGACCAGGCACAGAACCGGTCGACCAAACTTTTCGGCCTGGCGCATAAGGCGACGCGCTTTGCGGTAGCCCTCGGGATGTGCCATGCCAAAGTTGCGACGCATGCGCTCTTTGGTCGTGGTGCCGCGCTCGATGGCGATGACCGTTACGGGGCGCCCGTCTTTCCAGCCAATGCCAGCCACCACAGCGGCGTCGTCGCCAAAGTAGCGGTCGCCGTGCAGCTCCACAAATCCATCCAGGCCCAGCGAGATCATCTCGCCTGCCGTGGCGCGATCTGCCGAGCGGGTCTGTTTGACAATCTCGAGCGCGGTTTTTGGTGCGGCCGAGCGCTTGAACAAGTGTCCCAACTTTTTGCCGCGGCGACCCGTATGCACAATCTCGTGCGGTGCCCCCAGGCCGGGCACGTGCCCTTCGTGCAGCGCCAGCAGCTCGCCCACCGTGAGCGCAATCTCGCCACGCGGAACGACGGCATCGCAAAAGCCGTGCTCCAGCAAAAACTCGGAGCGCTGGAATCCCTTGGGCAGGCGCTTGTGCATGTTCTGCTCGATCACGCGCGGGCCGGCAAATGCCGTCAGGGCATCGGGCTCGGCCAGGATAATATCGCCCTCCATGGCAAAGCTCGCGGTCACGCCGCCAGTCGTGGGGTCGGTGAGCACCGTGATATACAGGCCGCCCGCCTCGCTATGCCTTCTCGCGGCAGCAGAGATTTTGGCCATCTGCATAAGCGATGTCACGCCCTCTTGCATGCGCGCTCCGCCCGAAACGGTAAAGCCGACAACCGGCAATCCCAGCTCGGTCGCATGCTCAAATGTGCGACAGATCTTCTCGCCCACCACGGAACCCATCGAGCCCATCATAAAGTTGGCATCCATAAAGAAGCACGCGGTATCGCAACCGCAGATTTTACCCTTGCCGCACACAACGGCATCGCGCTCGCCCGAACGCTCGCTCACGCTCTTGAGCTTGTCGGCATAGCTGGGAAACGAGAGGAAATCCTCCGACGCCAGATTGGCATCCCATTCCTCAAACGTGCCCTCGTCGACCGTCATGCGCATGCGCGCGCGACCGCTCACGCGAAAGTGTTTGCCGCAACGAGGGCAGACCTCGAGGTTGTCGTGCAGGCGTGCCTCATCGATCACGCGGCGGCACTCCGGACACTTGATAAACACGTGGCGCGCGGGAAACTCGGCGCACGACTCGGTCATCGGCCCCTCGAGGACGTTGACCGTCTTCGCTTTTCTATTCATCAGCATAGAGATGCCCCATCAGATCGGTGTGGTACATGCCCGACAAGAACTCATCGTTTGCCAGCACGTCGAGCTGCAGTTCGCTGTTTTCGCTCACGCCCTCAATCACGAGCTCGCCCAGGGCCGAGCGCATCTTGCGAATGGCGCCGTCACGCGTGGGCGCACACACGATGAGCTTGCCGAGCATGGAGTCGTAGTACGGCGGAACTTTAGCACCGGTAAACATGGCGGAATCCCAGCGCACGCGCGGACCACCCGGCACACGCAACGCGGTGACCGTTCCGCATGACGGCAGAAAGTCCGGCGTTTCGGCATTGATGCGGCACTCCATGGCGTGGTTGCGGACCGGCATGTCCTCCTGCTCAAAGGGCAGAGGCTGGCCGGCTGCCACGCGCAGCTGCCACTTGACCAAGTCGGTATCGGTCACAAACTCCGTAACCGGATGCTCCACCTGCAAGCGCGTGTTCATTTCCATAAAGTAGAAATTGCCGTCGTCCGAATACAGGAACTCGATGGTACCGGCTCCTTCGTAGCCGACGGCACGAGCCAGGTCACGCGCTGCCTTGTGCATGCGAGCACGAATGTCGTCGTGTCCGTCGAGGCACGGCGCGGGGCTCTCCTCGATTAGCTTTTGGTTGCGCCGCTGCACCGAGCACTCGCGCTCGCCGAGCGAAAACACATGGCCCTGCTTATCGGCCATAATCTGTACCTCAACGTGATGCGCCGGCGCGACGAACTTCTCCATGTAGCACTCGCCGTCGCCAAAAACGGCCTCGCCCTCGGCGCGTGCTTCAATAAAGGCCTTTGCCGCATCTTCCACGCGCTCGACCTTACGAATACCGCGACCGCCGCCGCCCGCACGCGCCTTAATAAGCACGGGGCAGCCAATGCGCTCAGCCTCGGCCGTTGCCTCCTCGGGACTTTTGAGCAAATCGCAGCCCGGCACGATGGGCACGCCCGCCGCGGCAGCCGTTCGACGTGCGGCGTCCTTGTCGCCCATGCTGTCGATCACCTTGGCCGAAGGACCAACAAACGCCAGGCCATACTTGTCGCAGTCGCGCACGAAGCTCGCCTTCTCGGAGAAAAAGCCATAGCCGGGATGAATTGCCTTAGCTCCCGACTTTACGGCACAGGTGAGCACAGCATCGTCGTTGAGGTAGCTCTCGGCAAGACGCGGACCGCCGATGCAATACGCCTCGTCGGCAAGCTGCACGTGCAGCGCGTCCGCATCGGCCGTGGAATAAACGGCGACGGTCTTGATGCCCATATCGCGGCACGCGCGGATAACACGGACCGCGACTTCGCCGCGGTTGGCGATGAGCACTTTGTCGAACATGAAGCCTTCCTTAACTTTCGTGCATGAGTGCAAAAGACATATCGGCGCGGCAGCAAACCTCACCGTTGACGCTCGCAGTACCCGTCGCAAAGCGGAACGGCCCGCGCGCACGCGTGATGGTGCACACCAGATCAACCGTGTCGCCCGGGCGCACCGGACGCTTAAAGCGCACCTTGTCCAGACTCGTGTAGAACGGCGTCGCGCCGCGCGCTTCCTCATCGCCCATCAGCAGCACGCAACAGTTTTGGGCGAGCATCTCGCACTGAATCACGCCGGGGACCACCGGGTTTCCCGGAAAATGCCCCTGCAAAAAGTACTCGTCGCCCGTAATCGTGATCTTGCCGTGGGCCTCGTCGCCCACCAGCTCGGCCTCGTCGAGCAAAAGCATCGGTTCGCGATGCGGCAACAGTTCCTTAAGCTCTTCTTTGTTCATGGATATCACCTATCCGATCCTCATGAGGCAGCTGCCAAACTCCACGAGGTCGCCGTCGGCCACGCAGATCTCGAGCACCTCGCCGTCTGCCTCTGCCGTTACCTCGTTGAGAACCTTCATGGCCTCGATGATGCAGAGCGTCTCGCCGGCCTTGACCTTAGAGCCCACGTGCACAAACGGCTCGTCGCCCGGCGCCGGGGCAGCATAGAAAACGCCGACCATGGGAGCGGTCACCTCGGTGCCCTTGGGCTCCGGTGCGGCGGCAGGTGTCTGCGCGGCGGGCTCCGGTGCGGCAGGCGCGACTGTGGGAGCTGCAACTGGAGCGGCCATAGCGCTCGGCATGGGCATGGGCACGGCAACCGGCTGTGCGGCGCTCGCGCGCTCGAGTTCGACCGCGGTGCCATCGGGCTCCTCAACGCGTACGCGCGTGAGGCCGCGGTCCTCCATAACATCGGCTATCTCGGCAAGTCTTTTGGAATCCATGCTCTAGCTCCTCGTATATCTACGCAGCGCGATGGCGGCGTTGTGTCCGCCAAAGCCCAGGTTGGTCGAAAGCGCCCAGGTAAGGTCAGCGCGAACCGCGCGATTGGGCGTGTAGTCAAGATCGCAGGCGGGATCGGGCGTGTGGTAGTTAATGGTCGGCGGCACCACGCCCTGCTCGAGCGCCATGGCGCAGGCCATGACCTCGATGGCGCCCGTGGCACCGATCATGTGGCCGGTCATCGACTTAGTCGACGAGACGTGCGCGGCGCGCGCCGCGTCCTCGCCGAGCGCACGCTTAATGCCCGCCGTCTCGGACGAATCGTTGAGCTTGGTCGATGTGCCGTGGGCATTGATGTAGAGGCCCTCGGAAGGCCTGACGTCGCCCTCGGTCACCGCCAGCGATATCGCGCGGGCAATGCCGGCAGCCTCGGGATCAGGGCTCGTGATGTGATAGGCATCATCGGTGTTGCCGTAGCCCACGACCTCGGCATAAATGTGCGCACCGCGGGCCTGCGCATGCTCCATGCTCTCGAGCACGAGCACGCAGGCACCCTCGCCCATCACAAAGCCGTCGCGGTCTGCATCGAACGGGCGGCAAGACGTCGCGGGATCGGGGTTGGTGGTCAATGCGCGGCAGGACGTAAAGCCTGCAACGGCATCGGGGATAATGGCCGCCTCGGCGCCGCCCGCGAGGATCGCGTCGGCATAGCCGTGCTTGATGGCGCGGAACGCCTCGCCCACCGCATGGGCCGAGGTTGCGCACGCGGTCACCACGGGCAGGGTCGGGCCCTTTGCCTTATGGCGAATCGCGATGTTGCCCGAAGCCATGTTGGGAATCATCATCGCGATCATATAGGGCGATGCGCGGCGGGGCCCGCGGTCGGCAATCGTATGGACGTTGTCGACAAGTGTCTGCATGCCGCCCACGCCCGAGCCCACGTAGACGCCCAGGCGCTCGCGATCGATGGCGCCTTCGACATCTAAGCCCGCATCGTGCATCGCCTCGTCCGAAGCCGCCATCGCAAACTGAACGCAAGGGTCCAGATGCTTGGCGTTACGCTTGCCAAAGTACTCGTTGCCGTCAAAGCCCTTGACCTCGGCCGCCACCTTGACGGTAAACGCATCGGTATCGAAGTGCGTGATCGGTCCGATGCCGCACGTACCGGCGCACATGGCCGCCCAGGTGGCAAGCGCGGTGTTGCCGAGCGGCGATACGGCACCGATGCCGGTGATTGCAACTCTCTGTTCCATCATGGTCTCCTCATCCAAGCCGTTCTTCGGCCCTGGTTTCTACATCGCCATTCCGCCGTCGACGCGTACGACCTCGCCCGTAATGTAGGCAGCCGCATCGCTCGCCAAAAAGCGCACCACGCCGGCCACTTCCTCGGGGCGCGCCATGCGCTTTAGGGGAATCTGCTCCTCGGTTGCCGCGCGAACCTTCTCCGAGAGCTTTGCCGTCATATCCGTCTCGACAAACCCGGGGGCGACCGCGTTCACTCGTACGCCGCGGGGCGCAAGCTCGCGCGCCACCGCCTTGGTCAGGCCGATCACGCCCGCCTTGGAGGCAGCGTAGTTGGCTTGCCCGGCATTGCCCATCAGGCCCACGACCGAGCTCATGTTGACGACGCAACCGCCGCGCTGGCGCATAAAGGTCTTGGTGAGCGCGCGCGTCATATTGAATGTTCCCTTGAGATTGACATCGAGCACGCGGTCGAAGGCATCGTCGCCCATACGCATGAGCAGGCCATCGTGCGTGATGCCGGCGTTGTTGACGAGCGCCCAAATGGAGCCAAAGTTGTTGAGGACCGCTTCCACGCACGCGTTGACGGCAGCGGGGTCGGCCACGTCGCATTGATATGCGCGTGCCGCGGCGCCAACCGCCTTGCAGGCTTCGCACGTCTCGCGCGCCGCATCGACGCCACCGGCATAGACGACGGCGATATCAAAGCCGTCCTCCGCCAGACCGACAGCGCAGGCGCGGCCGATACCGCGCGAGCCACCCGTGACCAGTGCCACGCGACGCGAGTCGTTGAGCTCGAGCGTGCCGTTGTTCAAGTTGCCCATGTCATTCCTTTCGGGTTACAGCACTGTGGACTATGCGAGCTCGTCGGCAATAGCTGCGACCTGCTCGGCCGTTTCGCACGAATACACGCGAACGTCGCTCAGCGTGCGCTTGACCAGGCCCGACAGCGTTTTGCCGGGGCCGACCTCAATAAACGTGTCGATGCCCTGATCCTGCAGAGCATGCAGCGTGTCGACCCAGCGAACGGCATGGCTCACCTGGTTGCCGAGGACATCCGATGCCGCTCGCGGGTCCGCCGGATAGGGTGCCGCCGTCATGTTTGCCATGACCGGAATCAGCAGCGGAGACGGCGCGTGGCCGTCTTGGATATACGTCGCCAGCCCCTCAGTCGCCTCGGCCATATAGGGGCTATGAAATGCACCCGACACCGCGACCTTCATGGCGCGGCCGCCAGCCTCTTTTACTAGGACGTCGAGCGCCTGCAGCGCCTCGGGCGCTCCGGCAACAACCGTCTGCTGCGGGCTGTTGTAGTTGACCGGCCAGCAGTCCTCGCCGGCCTGTTTTGCCAGGCCCTCGACTTGCACCGCATCGAGCTTGATGACGGCGCGCATGCCGCCGGGGTGACGCTCGGCCGCCGTGGCCATCAATGCCGCGCGCTCGCACACGAGCTCAAAGCCCGCTCGCGTATCGAACGCTCCTGCAAAGGTGAGCGCGGCGACCTCGCCCAGCGAGAATCCCGCACAGGCGGCAGGCGCCACGCCGCGCTCGCGCAGTGCGGCAGCCGCTGCCAGGTCATGAACGAACACGCAAGGCTGCGTGTTCTCGGTCTGCGAGAGCTCCTCCTTGGAGGCGCTCCGGCACTGCTCGCTCGTCCCCGGGCGCACCTCATCGGCAATGGCGAACACCTCGGCGGCCGCCGGCGATGTCTCGATCAAGTCGACGCCCATCGCGGGGTGCTGGGCACCCTGGCCGGCAAACAAAAACGCTACGCCACCCATGTGCACGCACCCTTCAGGACGTGCTCGGCGCCCTCGACCAGGTCGTCAACGATTTCGCGTGCGCTCTGGCGCTCGTTGACCATGCCGGCAATCTGTCCACACAAAAACGAACCCTCTTCGTAGTTGCCGTCCTTGGCGGCCTTACGCAGCGCACCGGTTCCCATAGCACCGAGCTCCTCGGCACTCGCGCCGGAACCCTCGCTCTTGGCATAGGCGTTGGTGAAGGGGCTCTTGAGGGCGCGCACTGGATGTCCCGTCGAGCGACCGGTCGCACGCGTCGAAGTGTCGTTGGCCTTCAGGACCATCTCTTTGTACTGCTCCGAGACGGTGCACTCGTCTGCGACCAGAAAGCGCGTACCCACTTGCACGCCTTCGGCGCCCAGCATAAAGGCGGCCGCCACGCCGCGGCCGTCGGCAATACCGCCGGCGGCCACGACGGGAATGTCGACCGCATCGACGACCTGCGGCACCAGTGCCATCGTCGAGGTCTCGCCAATATGGCCGCCCGATTCGGTACCCTCGGCAACAACCGCCGTGGCTCCACGACGTGCCACGAGGCGCGCCAGCGCCACCGAGGCAACGACCGGGATGACCTTGATGCCCGCCTCGTTCCACGCCTTCATGTACTTGGCGGGATTGCCGGCGCCCGTCACGACGACCGGCACTCGCTCGTCAATCACGACCTGCGCGACCTCGTCGGCAAACGGGCTCATGAGCATGACGTTGACGCCAAAGGGCTTATCCGTCCTGGCGCGCAGCTTATGAATCTGGTCGCGAAGCCAGTTGGCGTCGGCGTTCATGGCCGCGATGATGCCTAAGCCACCCGCCTCGGACACTGCGGACGCCAGCGAAGCATCGGCAATCCAGGCCATACCGCCCTGGAACACGGGCTTTTCGATGCCGAGCAGATCGCAGAGAGGAGTCTTGAGCATCTCTACTTCTCCAATGCCGCCTCGACCGTATCGGCGAACTCGCCGACCGTCTTGGGGTTCTCCTCGGTATCGAGCTGAATGCCAAACTCGTCCTCGACGGCGACGAGGATCTCGACGGTACCCAGACTGTCGAGACCAATCTCCTCGAGCGTGGACTCGGGCTTCATCTCGACATCGTCAAGACCGGCGGTCTCGCGGATAACGTCGCAAACGCGCTCGAAGGTCTTCTGATCTGCCATGGTAGTTCTCCTTTGGTTGTGCCCTAGGGCGTTTTTATTTCCTATGTGCGACTACTTCCAACGAAGCAGATAGCCACCTATATCCAGACCGGCGCCAAATCCAACCAAGGCGATGGTGTCGCCCGTGTGAAGTGCACCGGCGTTTGCCAGCCGGTCGAGGGCAAGCGGAATGCATGCGCTCGAAATGTTGCCGGTCTCGCGCAGCGTTCGAACCACGCGCTCGTCTGGCACGCCCAGACGCTTGACCGCCTGACTCAGGATTCGTTCGTTAGCCTGATGGAATACAAAATGATCGATGTCCTCGACCGCGATACTCGCGTCGCAGGCGAGCTTGTTGACCGTGTCGCAGATGGCGTTGACGCCGAACTTGAACACGCGGCGGCCATTCATGGACAGCACGCTCGCGCTATCTGCGGAAGCCTTAAACGGCGAGGTACCGACCAGACCGGGAACGCGCAACGTCTCGACGTCGGGCGCCGTCGAAAGCTCAACGGCAAGGGGGTTGTCTCCCCCAGCTTCAATCACTGCGGCGCCTGCCCCATCGCCAAAAAGCACGCAGGTGGCACGGTCGGTCCAGTCGAGCGCGCGCGTCATCTGCTCGGCAGCAACAACAAGCACGCGCTCGGCACGGCTGCGGGCGATATAGCCCTCGGCGACATCGAGCGCAAATACGAAGCCGGCACAAGCCGCCGAGACATCGAAGGCAGGGCACGTCGCGCCTAGTCGCTCAGCAACGGCACACGCCTCAGCGGGAACAAGGTGGTCACCCGTCGTCGTCGAGCAGACGATCAGATCCAGCTGGCTCGCGTCGATTCCGGACACCTGGAGTGCCCGCTCGCTCGCTGCTACGGCAAGGTCGTCAAGTGACTCGGTGGTGCAGACGTGGCGGCTCTTGATACCTGTGCGGGTAAAAATCCACTCATCCGAGGTATCGAGGAACTCAGACAGCTCGTCATTGGAAACACTGCGTTCAGGAAGCGCCGAGCCTGTTCCAAGAATCGTGAAACCCATCACTAACCTCCTTTGAGTTGTTGACGTGTTTACATCGACCAAGAGAGGATAACGCATTTTTGTCGTTGTTGATGTGTTAACATTAAATTGTCCAAATGCGACAAAGGCTTCACATTGTGTCTATCTCTCGACACCATTGCGCGATTGCCTTATTAACTTAGGAGGTAGCTGCCGTTTTGGATGCCAAATTAACGATAGTCGACGTAACCGGATCGACCAACGATGACCTGCTCGAAGCAGGAAAACAGGGAGCGCCGCACGGCACAGGACTTGCCGCCCGGGCTCAAACAGCAGGACGCGGCCGGCGCGGGCACAAGTGGGACTCAACCGTCGGCAACTTATTGCTTTCGATTGTCCTGCGCCCATGCGTTAATCCTGCGAAGTACTCTGGTCTTGCCGCCGTCAGCGGCCTAGCGGTGCTCGAGGCACTCGAAAAACAGGGTCTTGCAAACGAGATTGGCCTCAAATGGCCCAACGACCTGGTCGCGCGTGGACGCAAACTCGGCGGCATTCTGGTCGAGGCCGAACGCGATAACGAAGGCAACCCCTTTGCGGTCTGTGGCATCGGCGTTAACGTGAACTATGTGCCCGCGGAGGTTCCCGATGGCGGCCTGCCAGCAATCGGCCTGTCAGACCTCAACAAGAACGTTCCCGCCGTCGACATGCTCCTCGATGAGGTCTATCACGCAGTTATAGACGCTGTAGATGCCTGGGCAGAGCGCCTCAACGCCAAGGAAGAAGACGCCGGTCCGCTCGCGCCCGTCCACGACGAATATATCGCTCACCTCAATTGGATCGGGGAGCACGTTATCGCCCGCTCCCCCGCTGAGGACGAGCTGGCGCGTGGCATATTTAGAACGGTCGACGATTGCGGCCGCGCGTGCATCGAAACGGAAGACGGCTTTCGATCCTTCCATTTTGAGGAGGCATCGCTGCGCCCCTTGAGCGAATAGGGCGCCGCAACCACCTACTCGGCAGCATTACCCCGCAGTCCAAACCATCATTCAAAACAAAAGGGCCCCGCTGCCGTTACGGCAGCGAGGCCCTTTAAGCTATGAGCGATATCGCTTAGAGCTTGATGTCGATGTCGACGCCAGCGGGGAGGTCGAGACGCATGAGCGAATCAACGGTGCCCGAGGTGGGGTCGAGGATGTCGATGAGGCGCTTGTGGGTGCGCATCTCAAACTGCTCACGGGAGTCCTTGTTCACGTGCGGCGAGCGGATAACCGTGTACAGGTTGCGCTCGGTGGGCAGGGGGACAGGACCGGAAACGCGAGCGCCGGTCTTCTGAGCGGTCTCGACGATGAGCTTCGCGGACTGATCGACGACCTCGTGATCATAGCCCTTGAGGCGAATGCGGATCTTCTGGGTAGCCAACTTAAACCTCCAAAGAGTGCGAGAGATGTTCTCGCAGGATTACGTAACAGAGAGCTCGAACTTAGGCGTTCTTGCTCATGACCTCGTCCACGATGGACTTGGGCGCAGGCTCATAAGAGTCGAACTGCATCGTGTAGGATGCACGGCCCTGGGTCTGGGAGCGAAGGTCGGTAGCGTAACCGAACATCTCGCCCAGCGGCACCTTGGCACGGATGAGCTTGCTGTTCTTGCGATCCTCCATGCCCTCGATCTTGCCGCGGCGACCGGAGAGGTTGCCCATAACGTCGCCCATGTACTGCTCGGGGGTCTCGACCTCGACAGCCATGATCGGCTCGAGCAGCTGCGGATCGGACTTCTTGAGGGCGTCCTTGATAGCCATGGAACCGGCGATCTTGAAGGCGGCCTCGGAGGAGTCGACCTCGTGGTAAGAACCGTCGAACAGGGTGACCTTAACGTCGAGGACCGGGAAGCCGGCGATAACACCGGTGTTCAGGGCCTCCTGGATGCCCTTATCGATGGACGGGATGTACTCCTTGGGCACGACGCCGCCGACGATAGCGTTGACGAACTCGTAGCCGAAGCCCTCCTCCATCTTCTCGAGCTTGATGACGGCGTGGCCGTACTGACCGCGACCGCCGGACTGACGGACGAACTTGCCCTCAGCCTTCTCGACGTCGTGACCAGCGGTCTCGCGGTAGGCAACCTGGGGCTTACCGACGTTAGCGTCAACCTTGAACTCGCGGAGCAGGCGGTCGACGATGATCTCGAGGTGCAGCTCGCCCATGCCGGCGATGATGGTCTGACCGGTCTCGTGGTTGGTGGACACCTGGAAGGTCGGGTCCTCCTCGGCGAGCTTGGTCAGAGCAAGGGACATCTTGTCCTGCTCGGCCTTGGTCTTGGGCTCGATGGCAACGTCGATAACGGGCTTAGCGAACTCGATCTTCTCGAGGACGATCTCCTTGCCCTCGGCGCACAGGGTGTCACCGGTGGTGGAGTTCTTGAAGCCGACGCAAGCGACGATGTCGCCGGCGGCAGCGTCGTCACGGTCGATACGCTCTGCGGCGTTCATCTCGAGGATGCGGCCGAGGCGCTCGCGCTGACCGTTGGAAGCGTTGACCACGTAGGAGCCGGACTCGGCGCGGCCGGAGTAAACGCGGACATAGGTGAGCTTACCGACGAACGGGTCGGTCATGATCTTGAAGACCAGGCCGGAGAAGGGCTCGTCGAAGGAAGGATGACGCTGGATCTCCTCGCCGGTGTCCGGATCGGTACCGGTGACGGCCTCGACGTCGAGCGGGCTGGGCAGGTAGTCGACAACAGCGTCGAGCAGTTCCTGAACGCCCTTGTTCTTGTAGGCGGAGCCCACGAAGACGAGGTTGAGCTCGTTGGCCAGAACGCCCTTGCGCAGAGCAGCCTTGAGCTCCTCGACGGTGAAGTCCTCCTCCATGAGGATCTTCTCCATGAGCTCGTCGTCAAAGCTGGCAGCAGCGTCAAGGAGCTCCTCGCGCTTGGTGGCAGCGATGTCGGCAAACTCAGCCGGGATCTCGTCCATCGGCTCGGGGTAGGTCATACCCTTCTCGTCGGCCTTGAAGTCCCATGCAGTCATGGTAACCAGGTCGATGACGCCCCAGAAGTTGTCCTCGGCGCCCATCGGGACCTGAGCGGCCACGGCGTTGGCGTCGAGACGATCCTTCATGGTCTCGATAGCGTTGAAGAAGTCGGCGCCCACGCGGTCATACTTGTTGATGAAGGCGATGCGGGGGACGTTGAAGGTAGAAGCCTGACGCCAAACGGTCTCAGACTGGGGCTGAACGCCGGCAACGGCGTCGAAGACGGCGACAGCGCCATCGAGGACGCGCAGGCAGCGCTCGACCTCAGCGGTGAAGTCAACGTGGCCCGGGGTGTCGATGATCTGGATGCGGTAGTCCTTACCGTCCTTGTTCCAGAAGCACGTGGTAGCAGCGGAGGTAATGGTTACGCCGCGCTCCTGCTCCTGAACCATCCAGTCCATGGTGGCAGCGCCCTCATGGACCTCACCGATCTTGTGGGTCTTACCGGTGTAGTAAAGAATACGCTCGGTCGTGGTGGTCTTACCGGCATCGATGTGGGCCATGATGCCGATGTTACGGGTATCGGAAAGCTTGTACTTAGGCTTAGCCATGTTAGTTCCTTACCTTAACTTACCAACGATAGTGAGAGAACGCGCGGTTGGCCTCGGCCATCTTGAAGACGTCCTCACGCTTCTTGACGGAAGCGCCCAGGCCGTTGGAAGCGTCGAGGATCTCGTTGGCGAGACGCTCGGCCATGGTCTTCTCCTTGCGAGCGCGGGAGAAGTTGACGATCCAGCGGATGCCCAGAGCGGTGGAACGACGGGAGTTGACCTCCATCGGGACCTGATAGGTAGCGCCACCGACACGCTTGGGCTTAACCTCGAGCGTGGGCTTGACGTTGTCCATAGCCTTCTTGAAGGTAGCGAGAGCGTCGCCACCCTCGGACTTCTCGGCAACGATCTCGAAAGCGGTGTAAACGATGCGCTCAGCGGTGGCCTTCTTGCCGTCAAGAAGGACCTTGTTGATGAGCTGAGTCACCAGGCGGTTGTTGTAAACGGCGTCAGGCTGAACCTCACGACGATTAGCTGCTGCACGACGCGGCATGTGAAATCTCCTTAAGTGTCTACCGTGCGGCGCTTAGGCGGCACACGGCGAAAGTATCAAAACGTTATCTGGCTTATTTGGCCTTGGGGCGCTTAGCACCGTACTTGGAACGGGCCTGCATACGGTTCTGGACCGGAGCAGCGTCGTAGGCGCCACGGATGACGTGATAACGGACACCAGGGAGGTCACGGACACGACCGCCGCGGACGAGCACGATGGAGTGCTCCTGCAGGTTGTGGCCCTCACCCGGGATGTAAGCAGTAACTTCGATGCCGTTGACAAGGCGAACACGGGCAACCTTACGAAGAGCCGAGTTCGGCTTCTTGGGGCTCGTGGTGAAGACGCGGGTGCACACGCCGCGCTTCTGGGAGTTGTGCTGCAGAGCAGCGTTCTTGGACTTCTTGGGCACGGAACGACGGCCATGGCGAACCAGCTGGTTAATAGTAGGCAAAGCGTACTCCTTCTCGAATGATTCCAGCTTTCTGTAAAGTGCAACGGCTTGAATCGAGGGGTCAGCATCCCCCTACGAAACACGCAGTTCGATAGGATACGTGCCGATAGCTGTGTCGTCAACAGACCACGCCGCCGGGCGTATCCCAAAATTGGCATATTTCCGCAAACCCTACACAAAAGGAATCCCCTCCTGTGCGCTTGGGCTGATTCCCGGCCCGGGCGGCCCAGGTTTTAAGTTTGCTGCTCTACAGTCCTGCGCAAGACGGAAAGCACATTAAGTGCTTTCCTTTGCGTGCGGAACTCGCGACAAACTTAAAACCTGGGCCGC
>JAHAGQ010000016.1 GCA_018373675.1 Collinsella sp.
CGCGCCGAGAGTACTGCGGGGTCAGCCCGTGGGAGGCCAGGGCGCCGCTGACCGGTGGACGGCACCGAGCCGTGCGCTTGAACTGAGAAGGGGGAGGCCGCGAGGCCTCCCCCTTTTTTGCGTTTAATAGAGGGTTGTAATACACGAACTCGACTTCGTTTAACTTGTCTTACTGTTTGGCTGTATTTTGAGTCCTTCTTTTGTATTTGCGCGATAATAACTCCCATTGGCGTTAGGGAGGACTTGATGTTTACCGTTTTTGTCTTAGGCAATATTGCTTCGGGTAAGTCGACTGCCTGCCGCTATCTCGAATCTCATGGCGCCCTGCTTATCGATTTGGATGAGCTTGCCAAATCGCTGTATGTGCCAGGCTCCGATATCGTCAATGCCCTCGCGGAAGAATTCGGTTGGGACATTCTGGACGGGGAGGGCGGCATTCGCCGCAATGTCCTCGCTGCTCGAGCTTTCGCCTCTCCTGATACAGTTGCGCGGCTCAATGGCATCGTTCATCCGGTTCTCATCGAACAGCTGTCACTGAGGATTCTTGATCCGGTTTGCTGCACGGTTTCGTCCCCCCGTTATCCCTTTGCGGTTGTCGAGGTTTCTGCCCCGACTGGTTTTGAGGATGCTTTTGGCCTGGCTGATGAAATTCTGGTTATCAGCGCTCCTTTAGCAGTTCGTCGTGAGCGTGCTATTCATCGTGGTATGGAGTCCTCTGATTTTGATGCTCGCTCTGCATGCCAACCTGACGAGGCTTCGCTTTGCAATCTCGCTACGACGGTAATCGATAATACGGCAGGCGACAATTCACTCTTTGAACAACTGGACGCATGGCTTGCGCGCTATGGCTTCGGGGATGTAGTGGATAGGGAGGAGACCGATGTCTAAGACACGTTTCTTTACGTGGTATCGCGTGGCGCCACTTGCCGTTATGTTTGTCTTCGGCCTTATTTCGCTCGTCTACTCTTATGCCCCTGCCGCCTTCTTTAAGCCTTTGTATCCAATTGACTATGAGGCGTACGTAAAGCAATCGAGCATTTCGCACAATCTTGATCCGTATCTGGTGTGCGCTGTCATAAAGTCGGAATCGAATTGGGATCCCGAGGCTGAGTCGAATCAAGGCGCACGGGGATTGATGCAGCTGATGCCCGAGACTGCCCAGGATATGATTGCCAAGGGTCTTGTCGATGGCAGCGAGTATTCAGCCGGCGACCTTAACGATCCCGCTACGAACATCGAGTTTGGTTGTGCGTATCTTTCGTATCTTCTAACGTATTTTAACGGGTCGACTGACAGTGCCATTGCCGCCTATAACGCCGGTATGGGCAATGTCGACGGATGGGCGCAGCAGAGCACGTCGCTTCATAATGCAATCACCTTTCCCGAGACGCAGGCGTATCTGATTCGTGTCAATAATGCCTGGGTTCGCTACAAGACCCTCTATCCCGATCGGTTCGTATAGGACTATGCCTGCCGCCTGCGTATACTGCAGATATATGAGTTAGGAGTATCCATGGCGGAATTTGAAGTTGAGCGTGTTGGAGGAGAGCTCAAACGTTTTGGCGTTGAGGGCTCTGAGGTGCCGTTTGAGGTCGTGTCTCCATACGAGCCCGCCGGTTCCCAGCCTAAGGCCATTGAGTCGCTTGTGCAGGGTGTGAGGGACGGAGATCGCTATCAGGTTTTGCTGGGCGTGACTGGTTCGGGCAAGACCTTCACGATGGCTAAGACTATTGAGGCCCTGGGGAAGCCGACGCTGGTCATGGCTCCCAATAAAACGCTTGCCGCTCAGCTCGCGAGCGAGCTCAAGGAATTCTTCCCTAACAACGCCGTGGTCTATTTTGTGTCGTACTACGATTACTATCAGCCCGAGGCATATGTACCGCAGAGTGATACGTATATCGAGAAGGATTCCTCGATTAACGAAGAGGTCGAGATGCTGCGCCATCAGGCGACGGCATCGCTGCTATCTCGACGCGATGTGATCGTCGTCGCATCGGTCTCGTGTATCTATGGCATTGGCTCCCCCGAGGACTATGCGGGCCTAGCTCCGAACGTCGACAAGAAGGTGCCGCTCGAGCGCGATGACTTTATCCATGCGCTTATCGATATCCAGTACGATCGCAATGACTATGATTTGGCACGTGGCACCTTCCGCGTGCGCGGCGATGTAGTCGACGTGTATCCGCCCTATGCCGAGCATCCGTTGCGGTTTGAGTTCTTTGGCGACGAGGTCGAGCTGATTGCCGAGATCGACGAGGTCACCGGCGAGATGCTGCGTGAGTACGAGGCCATTCCCGTGTGGCCGGCCTCGCACTACGTGACTGAGAAGCCTAAGGTCAAAGCGGCTCTGAAATCAATCAGCGAAGAGTGCGAGAAACGTGTGGCCGAGCTCAAGGCGACTGATAAGCTGCTCGAGGCACAGCGTCTGCAGCAGCGCACCGACTATGATCTCGAGATGCTCGAGACCATGGGTTTTTGTAACGGTATCGAGAACTACTCGCGTCATCTGGACGGTCGAAAACCGGGCGAGCCGCCGTTTACCCTGATCGATTACTTTCCTAAGGACATGCTCTGCATCATCGATGAGAGCCATGTGACGGTGCCGCAGATCCGCGGCATGCACGAAGGCGACCGCTCGCGTAAGGTGACGCTGGTGGAGCATGGTTTTCGTCTGCCTTCGGCACTCGATAACCGCCCGCTTCGTTTCGATGAGTTTGAGGCGAGGATTCCCCAGTTCATCTACGTTTCGGCCACGCCGGGCGACTACGAGCTGCGGGTTAGCCAGAATGACGTTGAGCAGATTATTCGTCCGACCGGTCTGCTCGACCCCAAGATCGATGTGCGTCCTGTTCGTGGGCAGATTGACGATCTTGAGGACGAGATTCGCGAGCGCGTTGCCCGCAAGGAGCGCGTGCTGGTGACCACGCTCACCAAGCGCATGGCCGAGGACCTGACCGATCACCTACTCGATGCTGGCATTAAGGTCAACTACATGCATTCCGATACGGCGACGATGGACCGTGTCGAGATCCTGCGAACGCTGCGCGAGGGAAAGATCGATGTTCTCGTTGGCATCAACCTGCTCCGCGAGGGTCTAGATCTTCCCGAGGTCTCGCTGGTGGCAATACTCGACGCTGACAAGGAAGGTTTCTTGCGCAATCGCCGTTCGTTGATTCAGACGATTGGCCGTGCGGCCCGTAATGCCGACGGCGAGGTCATCATGTATGCAGACGTTGTGACCGATTCGATGAAAGAAGCCATCGAGGAGACGCAACGCCGTCGCGAGATTCAGATGGCATATAACGAAGAGCATGGCATTGTGCCCAAGACGGTTCGCAAGGCCATTAACGACATTTCGAGCTTTATTGCCGAGGCCGAAAAGACTGTGGGCTCGAAGGGGCGCTCGAGAGGCGATTCGCTGGGTCACGGTGCGTTCTATACACCCGACGAAAACGGCGAGGGCGCCGCGCCGGAGACGGTGGCACCCGAGCAGACGCTTGCCGAGCAGCTGGAAGGGCTGCCGCATGACGAGCTCGTGCGGATTGTCGAGACCATGGAGGAAGACATGCGTAACGCTTCCGCCGCCATGGACTTTGAGGAGGCGGCACGTCTGCGCGATGCCGTCGTTCAGATTCGGGCGATGCTTGAGGGCGCATCTGAGGACGAAACGATCGAGCGTTTGCGTTCGCAGGCTCGCAAGGGCTCTACCTTTGCTTCGGGCAGAAAACGCCAGGGTGCACGATTCAGGAAGTAGCGAACAGGCCCCGAGTTCCCTGTGGAGCTCGGGGCCTGTGTCGTTTGGACGCGGGAGTTCGTGCGCTAGAGGTCTGCTATCAGCGCCTCAGCGCAACGGATGCCGTCGGTGGCGGCGCTCATGATGCCGCCTGCATATCCTGCTCCCTCGCCGCAAGGGTAGAGGCCTGGCGTCGCCACGGCGTGACACGTGTGATCTCGGTTGACGGTGACCGGGGAACTCGAACGCGTCTCCACGCCGGTGAGCACGGCATCGGGGCGGTCGTAGCCCCGCAGCTTTTTCCCGAGCAGGGGAATTCCCAGGCGAAGCGACTCGACGATATGCTGCGGTAGTGCCTCGTCAATTGCTGTCCAAGTCACACCGAGCGGATAGGTGGGCTTAACCTTTCCACATGCCGTGCTGGCGCGTCTAGCAAGGAAATCCCCGACGAGCTGTGCCGGCGCGTTCCAGTTGGAGCCACCCAGACGATAGGCGGCTCGCTCGCAGGCGCGCTGGAGCTCAATGCCTGCGAGCGGATCATCGCTGGGAAGGTCGTCAGGTGTGACGTTAACGAGTAGGGCGGCATTTGCGTTGCGCCCGTCGCGAGCATTGAGGCTGGCACCGTTGACGCACAGATGGCCCTGCTCGGAAGAAGCCGCGACAACCTGTCCGCCGGGGCACATGCAAAACGAGAACACGCTGCGGCCGTTGGGGAGATGGGCGACAAGCTTGTAGGGGGCTGCTCCGAGTGCCGGGTGCCCCGCCGAAGGGCCATATTGGGCACGGTCGATGTCGCGCTGTGGATGCTCGATGCGCACACCCATGGCAAAGGTCTTTTGCGCGAGGGCAACGTTATGCTCCTTGAGAAGCTCGAATACGTCGCGGGCGGAATGGCCGCAGGCGAGAATGAGGTGCTTTGTGGCGATTGTCTCGCTTGTGGTTTCTTGGGGCGGTTGGACATCGACGCCGGTGATGGCGCCAGATCCATCGGTTCGAATATTGACGAGCTTTGTTCGATAGCGGACGGTACCACCGAGCTGCTCGATGCGCTGAGAAATGTTGGTGACGACGGTGGGGAGGATGTCGGAGCCAATGTGCGGCTTGGCGTCCCACAGGATGTCGCGAGGTGAGCCCGCCTCGACGAAGGTCTCAAGAATCAGTCGATGGGCAGGATTCTTGGTTCCCGTGTTGAGCTTGCCGTCCGAGAAGGTCCCTGCGCCGCCCAAGCCAAATTGGATATTGCTTTCGGGGTCGAGGATACGCTCCTTAAGAAAGAGATCAATCGCTTCCGAGCGGCGAAGTGCGGGGTCGCCTCGCTCGATGAGCAGGGGTTTAAGGCCCGCTTCGGCAAGGGTCAGGGCGGCGAAGAGACCGGCGCAACCGGCGCCGACAACGACGGGACGCCCCTTGGGTGCATTTGGGACAGGGTTGGGGAATGAAGGAGCCTCGCCGTCTACCATGCGGATGCGCGAGCGGTCGCGCTCGGCGACGCGGTCGACCACCTCCTGCTCGAGTCGGGAGCTTGTCAGCTCAACTCGAAAGCTCAAAATAAAATGGACATCTCGTTTTTTACGGGCGTCGATTGACTTGCGATGGAGCTCAATGGCTTTAATCTGGGAATCCTCGCATCGCAGGGCTCGTTTGACGGCGCGTCTACCAATAGCAAGGCAGGCGGCTTCGTCGCCGGCCTCATCGAGTGACGCGTGGACTTGGGTGATTTCGATCATCGAGGTCTCCTTAGATGCAAGAAAGAGGCCGCCCGGTGTCCCAGACGGCCCGAATGCGTTTTGATTATAGACTGCGCGGCTATAGGCTGCTTGCAGCGCGAATACCCGAGATCCAAGCCCATGCAAGGTTGAAACCGCCGCAATCGGCATCGATGTCGAGCGCCTCGCCACAAATGTAAAGTGGGGCGCCTGCTGCGTTGCTCACGCAGAGGTTGGGAGCTGAGACGCTCTCGATGGGCACGCCGCCGCGCGTGACCTGGGCCGAACGCTCCTCTGTCGTTCCCTCGACGAGCAGCTTAAAGTGCTTGAGGATTGAGACCAGATGGATGATGTCGTGCGACCCGGGGTGGCACTGTTCGAATGCGGTGCAGACAACGTGAGAGAACTGCGGGGCAAGCATGCCGTCGAGCCAGCGGGGGTCGCGGGGTGAAAAGCCGCCGAGCAACGCAACTCGCTGATTGAGCATATCGAGCAACTCGTCTTTGGAGAGGTCGGGGAAAACGTCGAGCAGAATCGTGTCGCCGCGCTGGACGCGACGGGAGAGGTTAAAGGCGGCAACGCCCGAGATGCCAAAGGTTCGGAAGAGCACTTCGCCGTCTTCGCGCCAGAGTTCCTCGTGATTGCGGGTGAGCGTCAAACGGGCGCGGACGCGCAGGCCATCCAGTGTCTTGAGCGCAGTCTGGTCGCCGAAGACCGATGCCGACACAGGGCAGAGGACGGGTCGATGCGGGGTGAGGGAAAGATTGAACGTCCTCGCGATGTCGGCAGGGTTGCCGCCCGTAGCGATAATTACGGCCTTTGCCTGCAGCCTCTCGTTCGTGCGAGGGGTGTCGGCGAGCGCCTTTCGAAGCGAGCGTAGTTCGGATTTTCGGTCGTCGTGCTTTTTTGCCTTGAGTGCTCGCGCGGGACGGTCTATTTGGAGTGCCCAGCCCTCGGGGGCTTTGAATGCCGAGGCGACGTTTGCTCCACAGATCAAGGTGATATCCAGGTGATTGCAAGCGTTGAGAAGCGCATCGCGCACCGATTCGGCACGAAGGGAGTGCGGATACAGCCGGCCCTCCTCGGAGGTCGTCATGATGCCCAGCGAGGAGAAGAAACTGCCGAGCTCTTGCTCGGGCTGGGGACCCATGACGGATTCGACGAATGCGGGGTGGTTGTACCGTTGGAAATCAATTGATTCGTTGGAAAGGTTGCAGCGGCCGTTGCCGGTCGCAAGGAGTTTAAGGCCGCAGGCAACATCGCGCTCAACGATGCAGGTGCTTTTGCCTGCGCGTGCGGCCGTAATGGCGGCGGCGAGACCCGAGGCCCCGCCGCCGATTACCAAGACGTCATAGGAGGCGTTTGCGTTCACTTAGGCCTCGGCGGTTTCGTGCGGGGCAATGGCCTCGACGGCAGAGACGACCTGGGGCAGCATACGTGCGGGCAGTGCGGTCTCAACCTCGCCCTTATCGCAAGCCTCGGCGAGTGCCGGATTGATGGGAAGCTGCCCTAGGATCTCGAGGTTGTAACGCTCGGCGACCTCGGGGAGCTTGCTCTTGCCAAAGACCTCGATCTTCTTGCCGCAATCGGGGCACTCGATATAGCTCATGTTTTCGACGATTCCCAGAATGGGGACGTTCATCTTCTCGGCCATGTTGACCGCCTTGGCGACGATCATCGAGACCAGATCCTGCGGGCTCGTGACGATGACGATGCCATCGACGGGCAGCGACTGGAAGACGGTGAGCGCGACATCGCCTGTTCCCGGAGGCATGTCGACCAGCAGGTAGTCGATGGGGCCCCACGAGGTTTCGCTCCAGAACTGCCTGATGGCACCTGCGATAACCGGACCGCGCCAGAGGACGGGGTCGGTTTCGTTTTGGAGCAGCAGGTTAGAGCTCATAACCTTGACGCCGTGCTCGGAGATTTCGGGCAGCATAAGGTTGCCGAGGGCATGGACGTGACGTCCGCTCATGCCGAACATCTTAGGGATAGAGGGGCCGGTAATATCGGCATCGAGGACGCCGACCTTGTGACCGTGGCGGGAAAGTTCCGTGGCGATGGCGCCGGTGACGAATGACTTGCCGACGCCGCCCTTGCCGGAAAGCACGGCGATAACGCGCTTGACCTCGGACAGCGTATTCTCCTCAAATTGCGACGGCGACGTTTGCCCGCCGGCCGCCTGTGCGTGCTCGCAACCCATGTTTGACTCCTTTGTATATGTTGGGGCCGGAGCCCCGTGATGTGACACGAGCGTCATTGTACCCTCGTTTGCGAGCGGGAGTCATTTGCGATGCATTTGGGCCGAGCGTGCTTGCAATACGATGGGTCCAAGCGAATGGGCGGGCTTACTGAACTTTGCTGGCGAACTCGAGGTATTGCATGCGCTGCAGCTTGTCGATCGTCGAGGCGTATGGGCTGTCTTCAGATTCCAAGTCGTAGCGCAGCCCGTCGGCACCAAGGTAGCCGGCGACATTGATGGTGGGCACATCTGACCTTGTTGCAAGCAGAGCCTTTTGATAGTCGGTGAGCGGGGCGCCGATCTTATTAAGGGTAATGGCTGCAATCTCGTTTGCCCCGACGGTGTCGTAGACGTTGAGCTCGGTATTGCCGGCGATTTCATAGTTAGCCCAGACAAAATATGTCGACTGATAGATACGGAAAGCGTGGCTTGCCGTATCTTCCTGGGGGTACAGCTCGTCGTTGAGAGTCGTTGCGGCGCTCGGCTGATGGTCGCCAAAAAAGACAAGGACAACCGGTCTGCCGATATTGCGGAGCTCGTTGATAAAGTACTCGAGGTCCCGGTCGGATGCGTTGATGCAGGTAAGATAGGTGTTGAGCGCGCTATTGGCACCCTCGCTGGCTCCCTCAACCCAATAGTTTGTCAGCTCCTCGGCGGGAACGGTGCCATAGTCGTAGCCGCCGTGATTTTGCATCGTGACGTCAAAGATGAACTGCGGGGCTTCGTCGGTTCTAAGCAGGTCGAGTATCTTGTCGTAGGTGACGTAGTCGCATACGCCGGCATGGTAATAGGACGCACCTTCGAAATCGCCGATTGAAAGAAAGTCTCCAAAGCCCAGCTGCTGATAGATTTTATCTCGATGGTAGTTGACGGGGTTTTGCGGGTGCATAGCCGTAGCGGTATACCCAAGCTCTTTAAGGTCCTTTGCCAGGCTGTTGACGCCATTCATCTGATACAGCTGATAGGGGATTTTGCCCAATCCAACAAAGGCCGTTGTCGCTCCGGTCAAAAATTCGAATTCGGAGTTCGCCGTTCCGCCACCGGCGACCGAAGCGAGCATGGTGCCGCGAACAAGTGTGTCGGGAAGCGAGTTGTAGAATGCGGGGCCGGTGTACCCGGCCGCCTGGAGCTGCTCAAAGCACGAAAGGTCGCTAAAACTCTCATTCATGACGGCAACAATCGTCGGCTTGATTTCATTGAACTGGGCAACGGCCGCCGCGCGCTGCTCGCTCGAGCCATACGTGCTGTCGTAGGTGGCGGCGAGCTTCTGCTCGATGCTCTGCGCCTCATCGGGCGTATAGTCTTCGGGCTTCTCAATGGGCAACTCGTTGACCATTTCGGTGAACGAAGTGATAAAACCCTGAGACGCATACGTGGTGATGGGCTGCCAACGGTCAAATCCAAAATTCAGCGCCTGCTCCAAGTCGATGCTGGAAAAGCCCGAGAGCCCCATAACGGTCACTAGCAGAAAAGCGCAGAGGTTAGCGGCGATTGCGGGGAAGACATGGGTGGGCGTACGGAGCTTTCTCGGTCGGATAAGCGAAAGAAGCCCTAGGGAAATCTCCAGCAGGGCTAGAGAGGTTACGATTCCGGCGGTAAAGGTAAACTCGTATCCCTCGCTCACTTCCATTGCGGTGCCAAGGGCCAAGATATCGCTTGGCAGGATGGCCTCGCCTTTAAACGTTATGACGAAGTGCTCGGCAATGCCAAGGATGCAACAGGCGACGGGCACGAGGGCCATGACGCCTCCATGACGCTGTCCCAGCAAATAAAGGGAGAGCAGAACCGTCGCGAGCAGCCCGACGGAAAACCCGAATGAGTTGGCGGGAATGCGATAGAACGTTTCGTTACAGGCAATTTCGAGTGAAACGAACGAGAGCGCTGAAACAGCGGCGATGACAAGGATGTCACGGCAAATACAGGCAACCGTTCCCGTCGCAAGATCGGTTTGGTCGATAAGTCCCGAAACCAAGGGCTCGACAAGAAGTATGACGGCGGTAGCACCGAGCGCCGAATAAGAAAGGACCCATAGGGAATTGTCCTCATTTACGAGCAATTGATTCGTAATCCATGCAGCTACCATGCCGAGCGGGATGAGGAGCGTCGCGCACCAAAAGACGCGGGCAATGGGCGGCTTTTCATTGTGTTTGATTGAAAAACATACACGCACCACGACGATGGCCACGATAAGGACGGCGATGAATATGGGCAGATTGGCCATGTCGCTCGAAGTGATTTCAAGGGGGATATCTTCGGTCATGGACGTTCCTCTGTTACGGCAAATTAAGTTCAGTATTAGATTACTGTAACCTTTCCACGGCATTTCGAGAAACAAAGCGCCCGATACGCAAAGCTAAAGGTCTGCGAATCTTGTATTACGAACATCTGTGCGCGTCGAGTGCGCTAAACTCATCGACAGTATGATTCGATGCAATAGGAGGCAAGGAGCTTCCATGTCTGATTCTTCTATCGTTATTCGCGGCGCTCGTGAGCACAACCTCCGTGATATCGATGTTTCCATTCCGCGTGACCAACTCGTGGTCATTACCGGTCTTTCTGGCTCGGGCAAGAGTTCGCTGGCATTTGACACTATCTATGCCGAGGGCCAGCGTCGATACGTCGAGAGTCTTTCGAGCTATGCGCGCCAGTTCTTGGGCCAGATGGACAAACCCGACTTGGATTCAATCGACGGCCTTTCGCCGGCGGTGTCGATCGACCA
The DNA here is from genome assembly GCA_018373675.1 of Collinsella sp. Taxonomy (GTDB): domain Bacteria; phylum Actinomycetota; class Coriobacteriia; order Coriobacteriales; family Coriobacteriaceae; genus Collinsella. Next base: position 10,401 of record JAHAGQ010000016.1, read on the forward strand.
AAAGACGACGTCTAAAAACCCTCGCTCGACGGTTGGCACCGTAACCGAGATTTATGACTATCTGCGCCTGCTGTTCGCCCGTGTGGGCACCCCGCACTGTCCCGAATGCGGCCGCGTCATTGAGCGCCAGACGACCGACCAGGTTGCCGACAAGGTCTTGGCGGCGGGGGAGGGCCGCCGCGCGTTTGTGCTGGCACCGGTGGTGCGCGGGCGAAAAGGCGAGTACACCAAACTGTTTGAGGACCTTCGCGCCGAGGGCTTTAGCCGCGTGCGTGTCGACGGTGAAGTGCGCTCGCTCGACGATCCGATCGATCTGGACAAGAAGTTCAAGCACGATATCGAGGTCGTGGTCGATCGCATCGTGATCCGTGAGAACTCTCTTGGCCGTATCGCCGAGTCTGTTGAGCAGGCGACCGCGCTGGCTCACGGCAATGTAAACGTGTACATGCTGCCCGATCGTGATGCTCCCGAGGGGACCGAGGGCGAGCTTCTGGAGTATTCGTTGGCCTTGGCGTGCCCGGAGCATGGACACTCCATTGACGATCTTCAGCCGCATGATTTTTCGTTTAACGCTCCCTATGGCGCATGTCCTGAGTGCGACGGCCTGGGCTTTAAGAAAACCGTTGATGCCGAGGCGCTGATCGAGGACCCCTCGAAGTCCATTGCCGACGGAGTCTTTGGTAGCCTGTTTGGCAATTCGAACTACTATCCGCAGATTTTTGCTGCGGTCTGCAAACACTTTAAGGTGAGCGCCGATACGCCGTGGGAGGACTTGCCCCCTCGCGTGCGTCGTGCATTCTTGGATGGCCTGGGCGATACGAAGATCTCGGTCGACTACCAAAAGCTCGACGGACGTCGCAGCCAGTGGGATACCAAGTTTTCGGGCGTTCGCAACATCCTGTACGAACGCTATACCGAGACGACGAACGAGAACACCAAGGCGCGCCTGGAGAAGTACATTCGCGAGGAGCCGTGCTCGAGCTGCCACGGCGCTCGTTTGCGCTCCGAGATGCTCGCCGTCACCGTGGGCGGCAAGTCCATTTACGAGGTTTGTTGCCTGTCGTGCCGTGAATCGCTCGAGTTTTTTGAGGGCCTGGAGCTCACCGAGCGCCAACAGTTTATCGGCGGCCGTATCGTCAAGGAAATCCTGGAGCGCTTGCGTTTTCTGGTCGATGTTGGACTCGACTATCTGACGCTCGATCGTGCCTCGGCGACGCTTTCCGGTGGCGAGGCGCAGCGTATTCGTCTGGCAACGCAGATCGGCGCGGGTCTCATGGGCGTGCTCTATATTCTGGACGAGCCCTCGATCGGTCTTCATCAGCGTGACAACGAGCGCTTGATCAAGACGCTCGAGCGCCTGCGCGATATCGGCAATACCGTTATCGTCGTCGAACACGACGAGGATACAATTCGTGCCGCCGATTACGTGATCGACATGGGGCCCGGCGCCGGCGTCAACGGCGGACACGTAGTCGCGGCGGGAACGCCTGCCGATATCATGGCGTGTCCTGAGTCGATGACGGGCGCTTATCTGACCGGCAAACGAATGATCCGGGTGCCTGATGAACGGCGCAAGCCCGGTCGCGGCTGCCTTAAAATTACGGGCGCTCGAGCCAACAACCTCAAAAACGTTACTGCCAAGATCGAGTTTGGTACGCTTACGGTTGTTACCGGCGTGTCAGGATCGGGCAAGAGCTCCCTGGTTACCGATACCATTGCGCCTGCCCTTACGAATGCCATTCACCGTTCGACGCGCCCTGTGGGTCCATATAAGAAAATCGAGGGCATCGAGTGTATCGATAAGGTTATCGATATCGACCAGTCGCCGATTGGCCGCACGCCGCGTTCCAACCCTGCTACCTATATCGGCCTGTGGGATGATCTTCGCGCGCTGTTTGCGAGTACGCCGGAGTCGAAGGCGCGCGGCTACTCGCCGGGTCGTTTCTCCTTTAATGTGAGTGGCGGGCGCTGTGAGGCGTGCAAGGGCGACGGGCAGATCAAGATCGAGATGCACTTCCTTCCCGATATCTACGTTCCCTGCGAAGTTTGCGGCGGTAAACGCTACAACCGCGAGACACTCGAGGTCACCTACCGTGGCAAGACCATCTCGGACGTGCTCGAAATGAGTGTCACCGAGGCGCTGGCCTTCTTTGGGAATATCCCGCAGATTAAGCGCAAGCTCCAAACGCTGTACGATGTAGGCTTGGGCTACGTGAGCCTGGGCCAGCCCGCCACGACGCTCTCGGGCGGCGAGGCGCAGCGTGTGAAGCTCGCCAAGGAGCTTCATCGACGCCAGACGGGCAAGACGTTCTATATTTTGGACGAGCCGACGACCGGCCTTCATTTTGAGGACGTCCGCCAGCTGCTTGATGTGCTGCAGCGCTTGGTCGATGCGGGCAACACGGTGCTGGTGATTGAGCACAACCTTGATGTCATCAAGGTTGCCGATCGTCTGATCGATATGGGTCCCGAGGGCGGTAACGGCGGCGGAACCGTTGTGGTTTCGGGCACACCGGAGCAGGTTGCGGACTGTCCGCAGAGTTATACGGGCAAGTTTTTGGCGCCGTTGCTCAGGCGTGACCGGGAGCGTCAGGCTCAACTTGATGCTCAATAAATAGGCGATTCAGTTTATGGGCGCCATCGACTCCTTGTGATTCGATGGCGCTTGCTGTGTCGAAGTGACGTATGCAGCCGAATTGGACATATACTTAATCTTTACGTCCGAATGCGAGGGAAAGGATATGTCATGGCAAAGGCTGTAAAGACGCCAAAAACCAATGCGATGCGCGAGCTGGAAAGCGCCGGCATTTCCTATGTTCTACATACGTACGAAGACGATGGTGATGAGTCGGTGGGCCTGGGGGTCGCGATTTCGGAGCAGCTTGGCGAGGAGCCCGGTCAAGGATTTAAGACTTTGGTCTGCGTGACACCGTCCAACGACTATGTCGTGTGCTGTATCCCTGTTGCCGACGAGCTCGATCTAAAGTCCGCCGCGCGTGCCGCGGGGGAGAAGTCCTTGGCCATGATGCATGTGAAGGATTTGCTTGCGGCGACTGGCTACGTTCGCGGCGGCTGCAGCCCGGTCGGTATGAAAAAACGCTACCGGACGCTCATTGATGAGACATGTGTCCTTTGGGATACCATTTTTATTTCGGGAGGCAAGCGTGGTTATCAGCTCGAGCTTGCACCCGATGATTTAATTGCATTTTGCGGGGCGACGGTTGCCGCGATTACGAGAGAGGACTGAGCGATGCCGCAGGAAGAATTGAAGCGCGGAGCTCATTTTGCAAAAGAATCTGCGCCTCAGACACCCTCATCCGAAGCTTCTTCGTCGCGAGATGACACTGACGACATGGGCTCGTCGGACTACTCCACGGTTGGTCGTTCCGCCGGGCTTATGACCATCCTGACCATTGTGTCTCGCGTCACCGGTTTTATCCGCACGTGGGCAATGGCGGCCGCTATCGGCATGTCGCTACTTTCGTCCTCCTATCAGGTCGCCAACAACCTGCCCAATATGCTCTACGAACTCGTGATGGGCGGCATGCTCGTGACGGCGTTTTTGCCCGTGTACATGGGCGTGAGGCGTGAGCAGGGTCGCGAGGCCTCGAACGAGTACGTGGGCAACCTGCTCGGCATTCTGCTTTTGGTGCTGGGTGGCATTTCGTTGCTGGGGACCGTGTTCGCCCCGGGCTTTATCTGGACGCAATCGTTCCTTTCGGGTGACGGCGGCAGCATGGATACCGCTGCGTTCATGTTCCGTTTCTTTGCCATCCAGATTCTGTTTTATGGTTTGGGCTCGGTGTTCTCGGGCGTTCTCAACGCACACCGCGACTACTTCTGGTCGACGTTTGCCCCGGTCCTCAACAATGTGATCGTCATTGCGAGCTTTATGGGTTTTGCGCCCGTGTCCGCACAGTTTGGCGAACGTGCCGGCATCATCTTGATTGCGGCCGGTACGACCCTCGGTGTCTTTGTTCAGATGGCATGTCAGATTCCCGCGCTTAGCAAGCACGGCGTGCATCCCCATATCCATATCGACTTTAAGGACCCCGCGCTGCGCCAGACGATTGCGCTCGGTATCCCGACGCTGCTCGCCACGGTGTGCATGTTTGTCTCGACTTCTATCACCAACGCTGCCGCGCTGGTGGTCCAGCCCGAGACTGGTCCTTCCGTCATCGCCTATGCGCGCCTGTGGTACACGCTGCCCTACGCGCTGATTGCCGCCTCGCTTTCGACGGCGCTCTATACCGAGCTCTCTCACGACGCACAGGAGAAGGATTACGACAGCGTACGCACGGGCATTTCGCGTGGCGTCGCCCAGATGCTGTTCTTCCTGATTCCGTTCGCACTGTACCTGATTGTCTTCGCACGTCCGCTCAACATGATCTACTGTGCTGGCAAGTTCGATGAATCCGGAGTGGCGCTGGTGTCCGAGTACCTTGTCTACCTGGCGCTCTCGCTGCCGCTCTACGGCGTGGTCGTGTTGATGCAGAAGAGCTTCTCTGCCTTGCTCGACATGAAGCCCTATAGCCGCTATTGCCTGTATTCTGCCATCGGCCAGGCCGGCTCGGTTCTGCTGTTTGGCGTTGTGCTGGGCTTCGGTATGCCGGCAATCGCGCTTTCGTATGTTGTCGACTACGTGATCTTGGTCGGCTGTTCGCTGTGGTGGCTGCGTCGTCGCCTGCGTGGCCTTCAGGTCAAATCTATCCTGCATGGCGGTTTCTTTGGCCTTTTGCTCGGTGGCCTAGGTGCTGCCGCAGGCGCCGGCGTCATGTGGGTGCTTGAACACTTTGTCGGGGCACTTGGCGGCTCGATTCTGATTACTCTTGGCTACGTTTGCGTTGCGGGTGTCGTCTCGCTTGCTGTTACCTTTGGCCTTGCCGTCGTCCTTAAGATGCCTGAGGTCTCGGCGCTGCTTCGTCGCAAGTAGGTGCGCGTGGCCGGTCACGACAACATACCAACGCTTGCCGAGCAGGTTTCGCGCGTTCCCACACAGCCCGGATGCTACCTTTGGAAGGATGCCAAGGGCGATGTCATCTACGTGGGCAAGGCAAAAAACTTGCGTTCCCGTATGCGCCAGTACGTGACACTGCAGGATGAGCGTCAAAAGATCCCGCTGATGATGCAGCTGGTGGCGAGCTTTGACTATATCGTGGTGGAGACCGAGCACGAGGCGTTGGTGCTCGAGCGCAATTTGATTGGTCAGTACCATCCGTACTTTAACGTCGACCTCAAGGATGACAAGAGCTACCCCTTTATCGCCATTACAAAGGGCGACCTGTATCCCGCTATCAAATATACGCGCGAGCGTCATAAGCCGGGAACGCGTTATTTTGGTCCCTATACCGATAGCCGTGCGGCACGTGAGACGATAGATACGCTGCGCAAGGTTATCCCCATCTGCTCCGCATCCTGTGCGGAGTGGCGTCGTTGTCGTCGTATCGTCGAGTCCCACAGGGGCGAGGAAGACATCGTCAATATGATTTGCGCGCAAAACGGGCGTCCCTGCTTTGACTACCATGTCGGGCGCGGCCCGGGTGCGTGTGTCGGCGCGATTTCTCCTACGGACTATGCCAAGAACGTCAAACGTGTCGAACGTTTTTTGTCGGGCCATCGCAAGGATGTCGTCGATGAGCTGACCTCCGAGATGACGGATGCCGCCGAGGCGCTCGACTTTGAGCGCGCGGCACGCGTCAAACGTCGTTTGGAGGTCATCAGGGGTCTGGACGACCGTCAGCAAGTCGTTTTTCCCTCCAGTGTCGATATCGATGTCATCGGTTTCTATCGCGAGGAGACCATCTCCGCCGCTTGCGTCTTTGTCGTGCGTGAGGGTCGAACGGTTCGAACCTGCGAGTTTATTCTCGATAAGGGTTTGGATGTCGACGAAGAGGAGCTTCAATCGGGCTTTCTTAAGCGCTATTACGACGAGACGGCTGATATTCCAGCTGAGATAAACCTCTCTGTCGAGCTTGAGGATGCGGAGGCGCTGGGGGAGTGGCTTGCAGGCAAGCGCGAGCGTTCCTGCCATCTCCATAGGCCGCAGCGTGGCGAAAAGCACCGTTTGCTCGATATGGCATCCAAAAATGCGCGCCATGCCCTCATGCGCTACATGATGCGAACGGGGTACGCTGACGACCGCACCAATCAAGCGCTCCTGGAGCTCGAAAGCGCGCTGGCGCTGCCGGCGCCGCCGATGCGTATCGAGTGCTTCGATATCTCGACGCTGCATGGAACCTTTACCGTCGCCTCGATGGTGGTGTTTACCAACGGACGCGCCGACAAGAGCCAGTACCGTCGTTTTAAAATTCAGGCCGAATTGGACGAGGCAAACGACTTCGTGTCGATGTCCGAGGTTTTGGGACGACGCTATGCTCCCGAGCGCATGGCCGACGAGCGTTTTGGCTCGCGCCCCGATTTGCTCGTTGTCGATGGCGGTAAGCCGCAATTGACCGCTGCGATCAAGCAACTTGAGGCTCTTGGGCTCGATATACCAGTTTGTGGCTTGGCAAAGGCCGATGAGGAAGTTTTTGTGCCTTGGGACGAGACTCCCGTCGTGCTGCCGACCGGGTCTGCTTCGCTCTATCTAATTAAACAGGTGCGCGATGAATCGCACCGTTTTGCAATCACATTCCATCGTGAGTTGCGCGATAAAGCCATGACAGTTTCGGTACTCGATGACGTTCCAGGCGTGGGACCCACCAGAAAACGTGCCCTTATGCGCCATTTTGGTTCGATGAAGCGTTTGCGCGCGGCGAGCGAGCAAGAGATCGCGGAAGTTCGCGGCATACCTGCCGATGTTGCCAAGGCGGTCCACGAGGCGCTCGTTGCGTGGAATGCCGAGCGCGCCGAGGCGGCGGCTGGCCATTCCGATAGCTAAACACGAGCCTAAACTACTGATATACATGATTGCGTGATTTTCAACCATTTATTTCGCCATGATTGCATGCTGGTTTCGGGTTTTATTAACGCTAAAACGTTTGACTAGTCATGGTGAACAACCCTGCTATCCTGCGGGTTGACGAAGACTGATATCTCACCTCGTCGATACATACTGTCTGGCGAATCATTTGTCAATGAATTCGGTGAACGGTAGTAAATACCGTTCAAGCGTATGTATGTATCGGTCGCCGAGCGCGGCACCTCAGTTGGGTTCGTCGGTAGGTAAGGTATATATCGTCCGCAAGTTGCGCGGGGGCAAGTCTAGGTGCTCCCGAGTAAGATTCTCTATTGATAGGAGAAGACATGGCCATCATCAACAAGGGTATGTCCAGGCGTTCGTTCCTCGGCCTCACCGGCAGCGTCGCTGCTGTCGCCGGCCTTGGTCTCACTGGCTGCGGTGGCAGCTCTAGCGACGAGGGTTCCGCTTCCGGCTCCACCGATTCCGCCAACCGTGGCGGCGGCGTGATCACCGCTGGTTCCGCTTACGCTCCGTCCAGCTTCGATCCCGCCAGCACCGGCTCCGCTGTGGGCCTGGGTGCTAACTGGCACGTCGTCGAGGGCCTCTACGGCATCGATTACCACGACTACAGCACCTTCAACGAGCTCGCCACCGACGATCCCAAGTCTGTGGACGACACCACTTTCGAGGTCACCATCCGCAAGGGCGCCAAGTTCTCCGATGGCACCGAGGTCACCGCTGACGATGTCGTTGCCTCCTACACCGCTTGCGCCGCTTCCGCTACCTATGCTCCGTTCTTCCAGCCCTTCGAGTCCATCGAGGCCAAGGACGCCAGCACCGTGACGGTCAAGACCAAGGTCCCCAACTTCTCCCTGCTCAAGGATCGTCTGGCCATCGTCCGCGTTACCCCGGCCACCCAGACCGAGGAGGATCGCGCCAAGCAGCCGATCGGCTCCGGCCCCTGGATGTACGACTCTATCTCCGATACCGAGATCACCCTGGTTCCCAACCCCGAGTACAACGGTGAGTATGCTGCCGAGGATAAGAAGATCCAGTACAGCATCCTGACCGACCCCACTGCTCGCGTTACCGCTCAGCAGGAGGGCTCCACGCTCGTTATGGAGCTCGTTACCGCTGACGCCGTCGACCAGCTCGAGAGCGCCGGCTGCAAGATTGACAACGTTCAGGGTTTCGGCACCCGCTTCATCATGTTCAACGTCGCCAAGGAGCCTTGGAACAACGTCAAGGTCCGTCAGGCTGTCATGTATGCGCTCGACACCGAGAAGATGGTCAGCAACACCTTCGCCGGCCTTGCCACCGCTGCCAGCTGCTACCTGCCCAAGAGCTTCACCAACTATCATGAGGCTTCCACGGTGTACAAGACCGACACCAAGAAGGCTAAGAAGCTCATCGAGGAGTCTGGCATCACCCCGGGTGCCATCACCCTGCGCACCACCGACAACGAGCAGATTAAGGGCATGGCCGCCCAGGTCAAGAACGACCTCGACGCTCTCGGCTTCGATGTGACCATCCAGACCGATACCTCGCCGGCCACCTACGCCGCCATCGACGGCGGCGAGGCCTACGATATCCTCCTTGCCCCTGGCGATCCTTCCTGCTTCGGCGCCGACCCCGACCTGCTGCTCAACTGGTGGTACGGCGACAACGTCTGGATGCAGACCCGTTGCCCGTGGAAGGAGTCCGCTGAGTGGCAGAAGCTCCACGGTCTCATGGACGAGGCTCTTGCCGCCGAGGGCGACGAGCAGCAGAAGAAGTGGAACGAGTGTTTCGACATCATTGCCGACAACGCCGTTCTGTACCCCGTTGTCCACGTCAAGACCGTCTCCGCTTCTTGGGACGATCCGTCCACTGCGCCCAATGGCGAGGCCCTCGATGGTTTCAAGGGCATCGGCACGACGAGCATGTCCTTCAGGGGCGTTGCGACCGTCAAGGCGTAAGACTCGCTTGAGTCTATATGCAGGATGTCGGTCGTTGGGACCGTATCCTCATAGTTGAAACAAAGACCCGGGCGGCAACGATGTCGCTCGGGTCTTGTAATGAGTATCCGTACTCATATACCAGTTGGTCCTACCGACAAAAGAAAGGGGAGAGAACGTGAACAACTTGCTACGTTTGATTGGAAGGCGTCTTGTGGCGCTGCCGATCATGGCATTGGGCGTCACCGTCCTGGTGTTCTTCCTTATGTCGTTCTCCAAGACCGACCCCGCCTACACGGCGTTGGGTGACGGTGCCTCGCCCGAGGCGGTTGCCGAGTACCATGAGAAGTATGGTCTGGACGACCCCTGGCCCGTGCGCTACGTGCGCTATATGGGCGATTTGATCCATGGCGACATGGGCACCTATGGTGCTGCTCGCAACTCCGTTGCCAAGCGCATCTCCACGGCCCTGCCCGTCACGATGCAGCTGACCTTCATCGGTCTTGCCATCGGTGCGGTCGTTTCGTTTTTGCTCGGCGTCATCGCGGCACTGTATCGCGACAAATGGCCGGACCAAGTAATCCGTGTCTTTTCCATCGCCGGCTTGGCAACCCCGTCGTTCTGGCTTGCCGTTCTGTTGATCCTGCTGTTCTCTTCCTACCTTAAGGTGCTCCCGGCATCGGGCGCTCTGCCTCACTTCACCACGAATCCGGTTGGCTATCTGGGGCGTATGATCATGCCCGCTATCGCCTTGGCATTTCCGCTGACGGGCCAGATGACTCGTATCGTGCGTACCGCCATGGTCGAGGAGCTCGACAAGGATTATGTCCGTATGGCTCGCGGCGCCGGCGTTCCCGAGAAGGTCGTCGTCGGCATCAACGTTCTTCGCAATGCGCTGATCACCCCGGTCACCACCCTCGGTCTTAAGATCGGTTACCTCATGGGCGGCGCCGTCGTCATCGAGGTTATCTTCAACCTCCCCGGCATGGGCACCGCGATTCTGCAGGGCGTTCAGGGCAACGAGGCGAACCTGGTTCAGGGCGTCGTCATCGTCGTTGCTCTTGCCTTCATCATCATCAACATCGTGGTTGACATGCTCTACCTGCTCATCAACCCGCGCATCAGGACGGTGTAGATTATGGTAAAGATTCGAGAGAAGCAAACCGAGCAGCTCGAGAAGGCTGCCTCCAAGGGGCTCAAGCTCGGTGGCTGGAAGAAGATGACGCTGTCTTCTAAGATTGCCGCCGTCGTGCTGGTGCTGGTCGCCCTGACTGCGATTCTGGCGCCCCTTCTTGCCCCCTATAGCCCGGTCGAGATCTTTACGGCTCGCCAGGCTCCCGGCAACGGATTTATCTTCGGTACCGACGATAAGGGTCGCGACATTCTGTCGCGTATGCTCTACGGTGGTCGTTACTCGCTGATTATCGGCTTTGGCGCCACCGCCATGGCTCTGGTCTGCGGCTCGGTCGTGGGCGCCCTTGCAGCGGTTTCGCGCAAGGCCGTCTCCGAGACGATCATGCGTATCTTGGACATCATCATGTCCATCCCGGGCATCGCCCTCGCGGCCGTCTTCGTCTCCATCCTGGGCAACTCCGTGCCGTCGATCATCTTCGCCATCGGCTTTATGTACACTCCGCAGATTGCCCGTATCGTACGCGCCAATATCGTGTCCGAGTACGGCGAGGACTATGTCCGCGCGGTCATCGTTTCCGGCGCCAAGGCTCCGTGGATTTTGATTAAGCATGTTCTGCGTAACTGCATCGCCCCGATCATGGTCTTCACCGTTACCCTGGTCGCCGACGCCATCATCTTCGAGGCCTCGCTGACCTTCATCGGCGCTGGTATCCAGGAGCCCACCGCTACCTGGGGCAACATCCTCGCCGACGCCCGCGGCGGCGTGCTCGCCGGCCGTTGGTGGCAGGCGCTGTTCCCGGGCCTAGCCATCATGATCACCTGCCTGGCGCTCAACATCCTCTCCGAGGGCATTACCGACGCCATGGCCGCTGCTCCCTCCGCTGCCCTGGATCCTACCGATTCCTCCAAGCGTCGCGAGGCCGACCTGCTGGTCTCCGACCCCGTTCGCGCCTACAAGGAGCAGGCCCAGTCCCTCTCCGCTCGCCTTGGCGCCCTGCGCGATGTCGAGCTCAAGCGTGACGATCGCCACGTGCCCGACGAGTCCGTTGAGCCGATTCTCTCGGTCCGTGACTTCTGCATCCAGTTTGAGCATCACGGTGATATCAACGTCGTCGACCATGTCAACTTTGACGTTCGTCCTGGTCAGACCATGGGCCTGGTGGGCGAGTCCGGTTGCGGTAAGTCCATCACCACGCTGGCCATCATGGGCCTGACCGACGATGACGAGCATCTTTCCGGCGAGGTTCTCTGGGAGGGTCGCGACCTGCTCAAGATGAGCAAGAAGGAGTGGTTCGGCCTGCGCGGTACCGATATCGCTATGGTCTATCAGGACGCCCTGTCCTCGCTTAATCCCTCCATGCTCATCTCTGCCCAGATGAAGCAGCTCACCAAGCGCGGCGGAACCCGCAGCGCCGAGGAGCTCCTGGAGCTCGTCGGCCTCGATCCCAAGCGCACGCTCGAGAGCTATCCGCACGAGCTTTCCGGCGGCCAGCGTCAGCGTGTCCTGATCGCTATGGCCCTTACCCGCGACCCCAAGCTGGTCATCTGCGACGAGCCCACGACCGCTCTGGACGTTACCGTCCAGAAGCAGGTCATCAAGCTGCTCAACGATCTTCAGGCCAAGCTCGGCTTTGCCATGATCTTTGTTTCGCATGACCTGGCTCTGGTCGCCGAGGTTGCCCATAACATCACGGTTATGTACGCTGGCCAGGTTATCGAGCAGGCACCCACCAAGGAGCTGCTCACCAACCCGATCCACGAGTACACCCGCGGTCTTCTGGGCTCCGTTCTGTCCATCGAGAGCGGCTCGGGCCGTCTGCACCAGGTCCCCGGCGCCGTTCCCAGCCCGCGCGATTTCCCCAAGGGCGATCGCTTCGCACCCCGCTCGAGCCATCCGCGTATTGGCCTGGATACCCGTCCGGTCTTCAAGCGCGTGCCCGGCACCGAGCACTTCTATTCTGAGCTCCCCGACGAGGTGCTCAAGGCAAATGGTTTGACCCCTCACGCGGAGGTGATGTAGATGAGCGATACCGCAGTCAACGGCGTCGAGCCGATCATCTTCCTTGATGACGTCCACGTCACCTTTAGGACCCGTACCGGCTCGATTCTGCACCCCAACCTGGTTCACGCCGTCCAGGGTGTAACGATTAAGCTCATGCCCGGTCAGACGATCGGCATCGTCGGCGAGTCCGGTTGCGGTAAGTCCACCACCGCTAACGTCATGTGCGGCCTGCAGGCCCCCACGAGCGGCAAGGTCTACTTTAAGGGCAAGGACGTTACCAAACGTACCGCCGAGGACCGTCGCCACATGGGTCGCGTCATCTCGGTCGTGTTCCAGAACCCGGCCACGGCGCTCAACCCCCGCATGGTCGTTCGCGAGCAGCTGCTCGACCCCATGCGCGTCCACAACCTGGGTACCGAGGCCGAGCAGGAGAAGCGCGTCAAGGAACTCTTGGAGCTCACCGGTCTGCCCAGCTCCGCTGCCGAGGTTCTTCCCGGCCAGCTTTCGGGCGGCCAGCGTCAGCGCGTCGCAATTGCCCGTGCCCTGTCGCTGAACCCCGATGCCATCATCGCCGACGAGCCCACCTCGGCTCTGGACGTTTCGGTCCGCGCGCAGATTCTGAACCTGCTGACCGACCTTAAGAAGGAGCTCGGCCTGGCCATGGTGTTCATCAGCCATGACATCCAGACGGTCCGCTATATCTCTGACGACATCATCGTTATGAATGGCGGCAAGATCGTCGAGCAGGGCGAGGCCAAGCAGGTCTTCCAGCACCCCCAGGACCCCTACACCAAGATGCTGCTCGGCGCTGCGCCGTCGCTGCTTCATCCCAAGCTCGGCGAGTAACCTCGCTTTCCCTCCCGTGCGCCCGGTTCCCTTGCCGGGCGCACCTCCGTTGCGATTTCGAAAGGTTGGGTTCACGAGCCATGCCAAGTGCTCAGGAGCTACAACATCAATTTGGTGAATATCGAGGCGCCATGCCCCGTCCATCAGATTTCGATCTCTTTTGGAAGGATCGCATGGCCGAGGCCGACGCCGTCGGGCTTGACTATGCGATCGAGACGGCATCGGTCACCGATGCCGCGACCTGCCAGCTTTTCGACCTCTGGTATACCGGCATGTGTGGCGCTCGCCTGCATGCCAAGTACCTTAAACCCGTCTCGGACGAGCCCGTGCCATTGGTGCTTCAGTTTCATGGGTATCCGGGTGCAAGCCGCAGCTGGTTTGAGCAGGCGTCGTTTGCGGGCATGGGCATGGCACTCATCGCCCTCGACTGCCCCGGCCAAGGAGGTCCCTCCGAGGACATTGGTGGATTTGAGGGCACAACGGTTGCCGGGCATATCGTCGCCGGCATCGACGGCGACCCGGCCAACCTCTACTATGTCCGCTTACACCAAGATATTCGAATCCTGTGCCGTATCGTTCGTGAGCTCGAGGGCATCGATCTTGCCCGTGTGTTTGTGAACGGCGCGTCGCAGGGCGGCGGTTTGGGTATTGCGACCTGTGCGCTTAATAGCGAGCTTATCAATCGTGCCGCCATCCTCTATCCCTTCCTGTCGGATTTCCGCCTGGTCTGGGATTTGGATGCCGACGACATTGCCTACGAAGGCCTGCGCTATTGGTCTCGCTGGTTTGATGAGGACTCGACTCGTATTGACGAAGCCTATGCCAAGCTGGCGTACTTCGATTCCAAGAACTTTGCCCCTATGGTCAAATGCCCCGTGCTGTTTGGCACTGGCACAGCCGATATCGTCTGTCCGCCAGCGACGCAGTTTGCGGTCTATAACAACCTGACCTGCGAAAAGCGTCATGAGTTCTTTGAAGGCTTTGGCCACGAGGAGATTCAGGATTTTGACGATTTGATCATTCCGTTTTTCTGCAAGGGAGGGGAGGCTCATGTCTAAGTGCGAGAGCAATGTTGACGAGCTGATTGTCCCCGGGCTCGTGGGAATTCCTGGAACGGTTTCGTCAAGGCTCGCAGAATATCGGGACTGGCGCGGTGATGTCCAAGCAGATGTTTCTGATTTAGAGACATGCGCTTCGAATCTTGAGATTCAAGGCCTGGCCATTACGGCGATTGACTTTGTTAACCCCTGCGCCCGTTACTCGGAGGTCTCCTTTGAGCTCGGTGACGATGCGATTCACGCTCGTTTGATCGAGCCTGTCGGTCGTGCCCGAGTATCTGAGCGCGTTTCGCTGTGCCTGATGTTCCACGACATCGATCGGCCTGTGCGCGGCTGGCATCACATGACGAGATTTGCCGCCATGGGGTATGCCGTCCTCGCGCTGGATGACGATGTTGCTGGTGCGGACGACCTGCAGCGGGGGATTTCTTCGCCCGCTTTTGTCGAGCGCGTCCGTTGGGGTTGCGCGTTGGCGAAGGTGGCGCGCAATCTTGATGGCATGGACCCCGACCGCATCTTTGCATGGGGCGAGGGCCTTGGCGGCGGAGTCGCGCTGGCGGTTTCTGCTCTGGACGAGCGGGGCCTCGCCTGCACGGCGGTTGCCAATCCAATTCCCGGTGGCCTTGAGGCGCTGTCGTCTCGGGTGCGCGGATCGGTGCTCATGGGCACATCGCTCAGAGATGCCGCGAGCGACCCCAAGGGCCAGTTTGCCGTATTCAACGGTCTTGAGTGTGACCGGAGGCATATCGTCTATGCCAAATACGCTCACGAGCGCATCAATGCGTTCGAAAACGAAGTCGTCGACTTCTTTAACCAAACGTTCTACCCGTGTTCTTTGGCCTAGGCGGCCTGGACACTGCCAACAAGAGTGGGCGGCATAGGGCTGCCCGCCAGACAACTAAGGAGATTCTTGTGGCAACTCAGAAATTCACCGGCGTTATCCCTCCCGTCGTTGTTCCCGATACCGAAGATCACCAGCTCGACGTTGCCTCCTTTGAGCGCAGCATCAACCGCATGATCGATGCCGGCGTCGATGGCTTGTTCTTCCTGGGCTCCTCGGGCGAGGTCGTCTTCTCCACCGACGAGCGTCGCCGTCAGATCATCGCCGAGGCCGTCCGTATCGTCGACCACCGCGTTCCCGTTCTGGTCGGCATCATCGACACCGAGACCGAGCGCATGATCGAGCACGGTAAGGTCGCTCAGGAGCTGGGCGCCGATGCTCTCGTCGCCACCTGCCCGTTCTATGCCCTGCAGGGCATGACCGAGGTCGAGGAGCACTTCCGCATCCTGCATGAGGAACTCGACCTGCCCATCTTCGCCTACGACATCCCCGTGTGTGTCCACACCAAGCTCCCCTGGAAGCTCCTTGCCAAGCTCGGTGCCGAGGGCGTTCTGGCCGGCGTCAAGGATTCCTCGGGTGATGACATCTCGTTCCGCTACCTCGTTCAGGAGAACGAGAAGAACGGCCATCCGATGAGCATCCTCACCGGTCACGAGGTTGTTGTCGACGGCGCTTACCTCGGTGGCGCCGACGGTTCCGTCCCGGGTCTCGCCAACGTTGAGCCCGAGGGCTACGTGCGTCAGTGGAAGGCCGCTCAGGCTGGTGACTGGGCTACCGTCAAGGCCGAGCAGGATCGCCTCAATGAGATTTCGCATATCTGGGATGTCACCTCGGGCGTCCAGGGCTATGCCGGTGGCGTCGGCGCCTTCAAGACCGCTATGAACCTCATGGGTATCTTCGACAGCCCGACCATGCCGCGCCCGGTGAAGGCCATGACCGGCGAGAACGTCGAGGCTATTAAGAAGGTCCTCCAGGACAACGGTCTCCTGTAAAGCTTCCCCGGGCACCCGATCTTGAGGCTCAAGCGGTCGAGCGTGACCCATTAGGTCAACGCCCGACCGCTTTCACCCCAACCTCGGGCACCCGGGAAACCTTTACCAAGCTGCGGCGATAACGCAGCCTTCATTTCCTGTAGTTGTTTTTATCTCCTAAGGAGAGCGACATGGAGAACAAGTACGTCTGCTCTGTCGATATCGGCGGAACTAAGATCGCGACTGCCATCATGGAGTACCCGGCTGACGGTAGTGTGCCCCGTCCCGTCTTTGAGGCCGAGGTTCCCACCGAGGCCCAAGAGGGCGGCGAGGCCGTCTTCCAGCGTATCGAGGCGTCCATCAAGGCCGCTCTCGAGGCGAATCCCGATGTCGAGGTCCTTGGCGTCGGTATCGGCGCCGCCGGCGTCGTCGATCCCAAGACGGGCGCCATCGCGTATGCCAATGAGATCATGCCCGGCTGGTCCGGCGTTCAGTTGGGGCCGCGTCTGCGCGAGGACCTCGGTCTTCCCGTTGCCGTTGTGGGCGACGTGCAGGCTCATGCTCTGGGCGAGGCCCACTGGGGCGTCGGCAAGGGCAAGTTCTCCGTCTTGTGTCTTGGCATCGGCACGGGCATCGGCGGCGCATATGTCGAGAGCGGCCGCGTGATGCAGGGCTTCCATGGTGCTGCCGGTCATATGGGCCACATTGAGTGTTCGGCTGCCGCCGGCATTCCCTGCGCCTGCGGGCGTTCCGGCCATCTGGAGTCGGTTGCTTCGGGCACTTCCATTGGTCGAATGTACGATGAGCGTTTTGGCCGCGTCGACCCCAGCCGTCCTTCGGTCGGTCGCGATGTGAACGATCTGTGCCGTGCGGGCGACGCAAAGGCGACCGAGGTCATCCATGACGCCGGCTTTGCGCTGGGGGCCAGCTTGGGCTCGCTCGCTAACATCCTGGACCCTGAGGTCATCGTGCTTTCGGGCGGCGTGATTCACCAAGGTCCCGATTGGCGTTCGCAGACGTGGAAGGATTCGGTGCACGAGGGCTATGCCAGCCAGGCGCTCGATCCGCTTCAGGACACGCCGATCCTCATCGGTTCTCTGGAGGGCGATGCTCCGCTCATCGGTGCCGCCGAGCATCTTCTTGCTTCGTTGAAGTAAACATAACTACCAAGTGTGCCTTCTGAGGTGCCGCAGATTGACGTGAAAGAGGAGCGAAGCGTACTTCGGTACGCGAGCGACGGTTTGAACGTCAAGGTGCGGCGTCTCAGAAGGCTGTTTTGAGAAAGGTTGAGTCGAACATGACCGTCGATCCTTTGATTCAATCCCTGAAGGGCAAGCTCGTCGTGAGCGTTCAGGCGTATATGGGCGAGCCGCTTCGTACGCCCGAGACCATGGCTCAAATGTCTCGCGCTTGCGAGCTCGGTGGCGCTGCCGCCATTCGCTGCCAGGGCCTTGCCGACATTGCCGCCATTAAGGGTCGCTGTGAGGTTCCCGTCATCGGCCTGTGGAAGGATGGGCACGAGGGCGTTTACATCACGCCGACGCTGCGTCACGCTCGCGCCTGCGTTGCTGCCGGTGCCGATATCGTGGCGATTGACGCCACCGATCGTCCGCGCCCCGATGGCAAGACGGTCGAGGATACCTTCCGTCCGCTGCACGAGGAGGGTGTGCTCCTGATGGCGGATTGTGCCACCATCGAGGATATTCGCCGTGCTGTTGATATGGGCTTTGACCTGGTATCCACCACGCTTTCTCACGGCGTCGCCGCCATCGACTGTACCATGGCCGATGGCCCCGACCTGCCGCTCCTGCGTCAGGCGACTGAGGAATTCCCCGGCCTTCCCATCATTTGTGAGGGTCGCGTGCATACGCCCGAGGAGGCTCGCGCCGCGATCGATGCTGGCGCCTGGGCCGTTGTCGTCGGCACCGCCATCACGCACCCCACGAGTATTACAAGTTGGTTCAAGGCTGCGCTTGAGGCGTAAGACAGGCCTCGTATCCGCTTGGGGCGGTATACTCAATAAAGGCAATTGATCGCGCGGGATCCGCTGGCCGGGTCCCGCGCTTGTTTTAGGAGGCACATGTGCAAAAGGGAGATGCCATGGATGCGGCGGAGCGCTCGGAGCGCATCCCCGATATCGTCATCATCACCGGAATGTCCGGATCGGGCCGAACGCAGGCCATGCATGTGTTCGAGGACATGGGCTATTTTTGCATCGACAACTTGCCTCCGCGTCTGATCGCCCAGCTTGCCGAACTCGTCGGCATCAATACGGGCGTGGGCAGGCATCTTGCCGTCACCTGTGACCTGCGCAGCCAGGGCTTGTTCGATGAGCTGCTCGATGCCGTTGCCGCACTCGAGGAGCGGGAGATGAGCTGTGACATCGTGTTTCTCGAGGCCTCTGACGAGGTGCTGATCCGTCGTTATAGCGAAAACCGCCGCCGCCACCCCATTGCCAAGCCGGGGGAGACTACGGCCGATGCGATTCAGCGCGAGCGCCTGCAGCTGCAGGGTGTGCGCGATCGAGCCGATATGATTATCGATACGAGCCGCTTGCGCACTTCTGCTCTGCGCAATAAATTGCGCATGGCGTTCTCCGAGCTGTCCGACCAGCAGCTCATGGACGTTCACGTGTTCTCGTTTGGCTTTAAGCACGGCATGCCCGTCGAGGCGGACATTATGATCGACGTTCGCTTCCTGCCCAATCCGTTCTACGATCCCGAGATGCGCACCATGACCGGTCTCGATAAGAAAGTCTCTGACTTTGTTTTGGACCATCCCAAGACCCAGGAGTTCTGGAAGGCTTGGACGCAGCTGCTCGATACGGTCATGCCCGGCTATATCGCGGAGGGCAAGCCGCAGCTTTCTATTGCCATCGGCTGCACGGGCGGTCAACACCGCAGCGTTGCCATCGCCGAGGCCACGGCACGTTATTTGGAAGGCGCCCAATATCACGTGAGCATTTCCCATCGCGACCTGTCGCGCGCCAACACGAAAGCATAGGTCTGCATGTCGTTTACCGCCGAGGTGCGTGACGAGCTCGCGCGCTGCGAACCCGAATGTGAATACTGCGATTTGTCGACGCTTGCCGCCCTGACGCGTGTGAGCGGTACACTTTCGCTGGCCGGCTCCGGGCGGTATCGTTTGACGGTCGCGACCGAGACGGGTGCCGTCGCGCGCACGATGATCACACTGACGCATCGCATCCTTAAGCTCAAAACGGAATTCACCGTTCGTAAATCGGTCTTGCATAAGGTCCGTAACTATCTCATTACCCTGCCCGATCAGCCCGACCTGGACAAGGCTCTGGTGCTGCTGGGCATTCTCGACCGCAGGGGAGGGCTCGTCGCTGGTGTTCCCCGGCACATCGTTGCCCGTCCCTGCTGCAGGCTTGCCTACATCCGCGGCGCGCTCATCGCCGGCGGTTTCGTGGCCGATCCACGCGGCGATTTTCATTTGGAGATTGCGGTGCAGGGCGAGCAGTATGCCCGGGGGCTTTGCGATCTATTGGAGCAGATTGGGGTCCATGCGCGCGTTAACGCGCGGCGCGGATCCTTTGCCGTCTACATTAAGAGCGCCGAGGAGATCGAGCAGCTTCTAAAGCTGGTCGGCGCCAAGCGCAGCGTTGCCGAGATCGAGGAAGCGCGCGCGGTCAAATTGGTTAAGAACGACGTAAACCGTCGCGTGAATGCCGAGCTGGCCAATCAGACCAGAAGTGCGGGTGCCGCCCAGCATCAGCTTGCGTTGATCGATGAGCTCGAACAGCGGGGTTTGCGCGACACGCTTCCGGACGCCTTGGCGGTCTTTTGCGACCTGCGCGAGCGCTATCCTGATCTGTCACTGCGCGATCTGGGGGAGATGGCTGACCCTCCCTTGTCGAAGTCGGCCCTCTACCATCGAGTTTTGAGGCTTGAAAAGCTCATTGAAGCAAACAGGTAGTTGAGCGAAACTGCTTATATAGGGATTGAACTGCTGTTTTACTCTTTAAAACGTTTTAACGTAAATTTGATTTTCAATTTCGAGCATTCTCGTGAAATTCAAGTCAAAAAAAAGGTATATTAGGCGAGTGGTTAGTTTGTGGGCCTCAACGGCGGGCGCTGTAGCTCGCGGGGGCCTTACGAAAGGAGACACAATGGCAGTAAAGGTTGCTATTAACGGCTTCGGTCGCATCGGTCGTCTGGCTTTCCGTCAGATGTTCGGTCATGAGGGCTCCGAGATCGTCGCTATCAACGACCTCACCTCTCCCGATATGCTCGCTTACCTGCTGAAGTACGACTCCACGCAGGGCAACTACGCTCGCGATCACGAGGTCGTTGCTGGCGAGGATTCCATCACCGTTGACGGCAAGGAGATCAAGATCTACAAGGAGGCCGACGCCAACAACCTGCCTTGGGGCGACCTCGACGTCGACGTCGTTCTCGAGTGCACCGGCTTCTACACCAGCAAGGCTAAGGCTCAGGCCCACATCAACGCTGGCGCCAAGAAGGTCGTCATCTCCGCTCCGGCCGGCAGCGATCTGCCCACCATCGTGTACAACGTCAACCATGAGACGCTGACCGCTGAGGACAACATCATCTCCGCTGCTTCCTGCACCACCAACTGCCTCGCCCCGATGGCCAAGGGTCTGAACGACTTCGCTCCCATCGTGTCCGGCATCATGACCACCATCCACGCCTTCACCGGCGACCAGATGCCGCTCGACGGCCCGCAGCGCAAGGGCAACTTCCGTCGCTCCCGCGCCTGCTCCGAGAACATCGTTCCGAACACCACGGGCGCTGCCAAGGCCATCGGCCTGGTTCTCCCCGAGCTCAACGGCAAGCTCATCGGTGCCGCCCAGCGCGTCCCGACGCCGACCGGCTCGCTGACCAACCTCTACGCCGTCGTTGACAAGAAGGTCACCGTCGACGAGGTCAACGCTGCCATGAAGGCCTACGCCGAGACCATCCCCGAGACCTTTGCCTACAACGAGGACCAGATCGTCTCCCGCGACATCGTCGGCGAGACCCACGGCTCCATCTTCGACGCCACTCAGACCATGTGCTCTGACCTCGGCAACGGCCAGACCCTCGTTCAGGTCACCTCTTGGTACGACAACGAGAACTCCTACACCTCTCAGATGGTCCGCACCATCAAGTACTTCGAGAAGTTCGTTGCTTAATTTAGCTTTTAGCGAATAGCTCGTTGAGCGTCTAAAGAAGGGCGCGGCCTTATAGGGCTTACACCCTAGGGTCGCGCCCTTTTTATAAGAAATCGTCTGCCGTAATGGGAGGCAGACACGTACGAAAGGTAGAAGCAAACATGGCCTTTACCAAGAAGACCGTCCGCGACATCGATGTCGACGGAAAGCGCGTTCTCGTCCGCGTTGACTTTAACGTGCCTATCAAGGATGGCGTCGTTGGCGACACCACCCGCATCAAGGCTGCCCTGCCCACCATCAACTACCTCGTTGAGCACAACGCTCGCGTCATCCTCATGAGCCACCTCGGCCGTCCCGAGGGCACCGGCTTCCAGCCCGAGCTGTCCCTCGAGCCCGTCGCCAAGAAGCTCGCTGAGCTCTCTGGTCTCGACGTTGCCTTTGTCGCCGACACCTACGGCGAGAAGGCTGCTGAGGCTGTCGCCGCCGTCGAGCCGGGTAAGGTCCTCGTTCTCGAGAACGTCCGTTTTGACAAGCGTGAGAAGAAGAACGATCCCGAGATCGCCAAGAAGCTCGCTTCCTATGGCGACGTCTTCGTTCTCGATGCTTTCGGTACCGCTCACCGCGCCCAGGGTTCCGTCGTGGGCCCCGCCGGTTACCTGCCTGCCGTCGCTGGCTTCCTGCTCGAGAAGGAGGTCGACACGCTGACCGGCATCTTCGCCGAGCCCGAGCGTCCCTTCGTCGCCATCGTCGGCGGTTCCAAGGTTTCCTCCAAGATCGGCGTTCTCGATCACCTCATCGACTCCGCTGACACCCTGATTATCGGTGGCGGCATGGCCTACACCTTCTTCCTGGCTCAGGGCCTGACCGTTGGTCAGTCCCTCAAGGAAGAGGACTGGGTCGAGCGCGCCGGCGAGATGCTCAAGAAGGCCGAGGAGAAGGGCGTCAAGATCCTGCTCCCCATCGACAACCGCGTTGCCGATCACTTTGGCGAGGACGCTGTCCCCGAGGTTGTCGCTTCCGACGCTATCCCCGACGATCGTGAGGGTATGGACATCGGCCCCAAGACCGAGGAGCTTTACGCCGAGGCCGTCAAGGGCGCCAAGACCGTGTTCTGGAACGGCCCCATGGGCGTCTTCGAGTTCGACAACTTCGCTCACGGCACCCAGGCTATCGCCGAGGCTGTCGCCGAGGCCGACTGCACCTCGATCATCGGCGGTGGCGACTCTGTCGCGGCTGTCAACAAGTTCAACCTGGCCGACAAGATGAGCTGGATCTCCACCGGCGGTGGCGCTTCCATGGAGCTCGTCGAGGGTAAGGCCCTGCCCGGAGTGGAGGCGCTTCTCGATGCCTAATCGCACCCTTCTTATCGCTGGTAACTGGAAGATGAACAACGACGTCGCCGAGGCCGCCAAGCTCGCCGACGAGCTGGCTCAGGCTCTGCCCGAGGTTCCGGCTGGCGTCGAGGTGCTCGTCTGCCCTCCGACCATCGACATCACCACGGTTCATGACCGCATTCAGGCTGCCCCCATCGCCCTCGGTGCACAGAACGTGTACTGGGAGGCCAAGGGTGCCTTCACCGGTGAGTCCTCTTGCGACATGCTCAAGTCCGCTGGCTGCACCTACTGCATCATCGGTCACTCCGAGCGTCGTGATTACTTCCACGAGACCGATGAGGATCAGAACAAGAAGGCCAAGGCCCTCGTTGCCGCTGGTCTTGTTCCCGTCTTCTGCTGCGGCGAGTCCCTTGAGGTCCGCGAGGCCGGCACCTATGTCGAGCACGTCGTGAACCAGGTCAAGGCTGGCCTTGCTGGTCTTGAGATCACCTGCCCCAAGCAGGTCGTCGTCGCCTACGAGCCCATCTGGGCCATTGGCACCGGCAAGACCGCTACCGCCGAGGATGCTCAGGAGGTCTGCGGCGCTATCCGTGAGACCCTCAAGGAGATGTTCGGCGAGGAGCTCGCTAACGGCATCCGCGTTCTCTATGGTGGCTCTGCCAAGCCCGGCAACATCGCTGAGCTCGTCGCCAAGCCCGACGTTGACGGCGCCCTCGTGGGCGGCGCTTCGCTCAAGGCTGCCGACTTCGCCTCTATGGTCGTCAAGGCAGGCGAGTAGGACATATGGCACAGCGTCATCTTCCTGCACTCCTGATTATCATGGACGGCTGCGGCCTGGCTCCGGCCGATGGCGAGAACGCCGTCGCCGCTGCCAAGACGCCCTTCCTTGATAGCCTGTACGAGAAGTATCCTCACACCACGCTCGGTGCTTCGGGCGAGGACGTGGGCCTTCCCGACGGCCAGATGGGCAACTCCGAGGTAGGCCACCTCAACATCGGTGCCGGCCGCATCGTGTTCCAGGAGCTTTCGCGCATCAACAATGCCATCAAGGACGGCTCCATCGCCAAGAACGAGGTTTTCGTCAAGGCTATGGACGATGTCAAGGCTGAGGGCAAGACCCTTCACCTTATGGGCCTTATGAGCCCTGGCGGCGTTCACTCCCACATGAACCACGTCGAGGCTCTGGTCAAGATGGCTGCCGAGCACGGTGTCAAGACCGTTCGCGTCCACGCCTTCATGGATGGCCGCGATGTCGACCCGCAGTCTGGTGCCGGCTACATGAGCGAGTTCTGCGCCTTCCTGGCTAAGATCTCCGAGGAGACCGGTTGCGACGCTCGCGTTGCCACCGTCTCGGGCCGTTATTGGGCCATGGACCGCGATAACCGTTGGGAGCGCATCCAGCGCGCCTACGACGTCATGGTCAATGCGTCCGATGCCGATGTCGACCCCGTTGCCGGCATCAAGGCCTACTACGAGAAGGATCCGCGCGGCGACGAGTTCGTCGAGCCCTTCGCTGCCCACAACGAGGGCATCCACGAGGGCGACGCGGCCATCTTCTTCAACTTCCGTCCCGACCGCGCCCGTCAGATGACCCGCGTGTTCACGGACAAGGAGTTCGACGGCTTTGAGCGCGAGCAGATCAAGCTTTCTCACTTTGTGACGATGACCGAGTACGATCCGACGTTTGACGTCGAGGTCGCCTTCCCCAAGACGTTCCCCGAGAACGTCCTGGCCGACGTTATCGCCGCCAATGGCCTGAAGCAGCTGCACACCGCCGAGACCGAGAAGTACGCCCATGTGACGTTCTTCCTCAACGGCGGCATCGAGGAGCCCAAGGAGGGCGAGGAGCGCGTGCTCGTCGCTTCCCCCAAGGTCGCTACCTACGATCTGCAGCCTGAGATGAGCGCTCCCGAGGTTACCGAGAAGCTTGTCGCCGCCATCAACGAGGATCGCGCTGATTTCTACATCGTGAACTTCGCGAACTGCGACATGGTTGGTCACACCGGTGTCTTCGACGCCGCCGTTAAGGCCGTCGAGGCTGTTGACGATGCCCTGTCCAAGGTTGTCCCGGCGATTCTCGCCAAGGGCGGCTTTGCGCTGATTACCGCCGACCACGGCAACGCCGATCACATGTTTGACGTTGCTTCTGACGGTTCCAAGCATCCGTTTACGGCTCACACCACCAACCGTGTACCGTTCATCATCGTTGATGAGAAGGCACAGCTCACCGGTCTCGAGGACGGTCGTCTTTCCGATATCGCTCCGACCATGCTCACCATGGCTGGTATTGAGCCTTCCGCCGAGATGACGGGTCGCGTGCTCGCCACCGAGGCCTAATAGAAAACTCCAAGCGTTTTCTTGCAGGGGGGTTGCCCATATTTGGGCAACCCCCTTTTTGGTATTTCTGCCATTTCCGTGCCATTTGGGGACGGGGTAGAAATGGTAGAAATATTTTTCCTCTAAAGCTTGACTTCCCGTTTGCCTGTGATGGTTTGCCGCTGACTAGTTTTCTTTCGTTGCCAACCTTGTATTAATGCCTATCTGGGTAGAGTTTGACGCAAACATGCATGCGGATTGTGAGGTCCAGCAATGACAAGGCAGGCCAGAGTAAAGTCCCCCTACGGCTATTACCATGTGATGATGAGAGGCTGTGGCAAGCAGTACCTATTCGAAGAGGATTATCAACGCAGGGTTTTCATGTCCGTAGCGGGTGAAGCATGCACGCAGTACAAGGCTTCGTTATGCGCCTGGTGCCTCATGGACAACCATGTGCATATGCTGCTTTCTGATCGCGAGGACCATATGTGGGAGGTCGTCCATTACATAGGAACCCTCTATGGTCAGTTTTTCAACAGGGTGACCGGACGCTGCGGCCCCGTATTTCAGGATCGCTATAAAAGTAAGCCTATTGAGTCTAATGACTATTTTATGCAGGCAATTCGCTACATTCACGATAATCCGATTGAGCTTGGTTGCCGCCCGGAGGCCTACCAATGGAGCAGCTATCAAGCCTACCTTGGTGAAGGCGGCCACCTGGATCGGAGCATCCTATTTAGTCTAATCGGCGGACGGGGAAATTTTGAATCCTTTAGCAAATCGGGCCGCAAGGATACCTATGTATTGAATTCTGGCCGTTCGATGACGGTATTTGAGCAGGAGCGCAAGGCTAGGGGAGTCCTAGACGGCATGGATCCCCATGATGTTATGGGGCTTCCCGGTCCATTTGAACGTGCCGAAGCTGTTCGTAGGCTGTATGAGGCTGGCTTTAGTGAACGACAGATTGGCCGTCTTACGGGGCTTGGACGCTATGTCGTTCGAAATGCCCTCAAATCACTTTAATAGATGAAAATCAAGAGCTATTTCTGCCATTTCTACCCCGTCCCCGAGTGGCGGGTAGGGGAGAGCGGGGGTTGTGGTACAGTACTGGAGTTTGAATTGTTCTATTAAGGAGCTTATCTATGGGTCCGTTCCAGATTCTTCTGTTTGTCGTTTGGGCTGTTTCTGCCGTGGCGCTGACGATTCTCGTCCTGATGCATTCCGGTAAGGGCACCGGCGTTTCGGATATGATCGCTAGCTCGCTGTATAACTCCAGCTCTGCCACGGGCGTCATGGAGCAGAACCTCGATCGCCTGACGGTAATTATGGCCGTCGTTTTTGCCGTGTGCGTCGTCCTGTGCATGTTCTTCTTCCCGCAGGGCATCGTCGGCTTCTAAGCACGAGCCGCATAAAATAATTGAAAAGGGTTCCGCAAGTGCGGGACCCTTTTTGTTTACAAATTTGTAACAGAGTCAAAATATCCCCACATACTTCGCCCAACTAAAGAAATTCTTGACCGTTGACCGGAATTAGCCCCAAATCGTGCATAAAATGCGCTACTGTATTGCGAAACGTTGGTCCGTTGTGCATAACCAGCCATAGCGACGGGCGACGTTTTTATGGTTCGGATCGGATTGTCTCGACATGTGTCCGACTGAACATTTCTTTGTCCTATCTCATAAGGAGGATGGCATGGCTGATTCTATGTTCCACCAGCCCGTTATGGGTCGTCGCGCCTTCGTTGGCGGTACCCTTGCTGCGAGCTCCATGGCTTTTCTTGCCGCATGCGGCAAGAAGGGTGGCGACGCTTCCGGTTCTGAGTCCGGTTCGACGCTGAACTTCTACATCAACAACCCGGTCTGCATCGACCCCTACAACGTCCAGGAGGACCAGGGCACTCAGGTCGAGTACCAGCTCTTTGACGCTCTGACCTCTTACGACGCCGAGAAGGGCGAGATCGTTCCGCTGGCTTGCGAGTCCTTTGAGTCCAATGACGACGCCACCGAGTTTACCTTCAAGATCAAGAAGGCCAAGTTCCACAACGGTGACGACGTTACCTCCAAGTCCTTCAAGCTCGGTTGGGAGCGTCTGGTCAACACCAAGTCGGCCATCGCTACCGAGTACGGCCCTTCCGAGGTCTCCTATCACCTTTCCATGGTCGAGGGTTATGACGACCTGCTTGCCGGTAACGCTACCGAGCTCAGCGGTGTTACGTGCCCCGACGATGAGACCCTCGTCGTCAAGCTGTCTTCCGCTTACGCTGACTTCCCCTTCGTCGCCTCTCATCCGGCTCTGGCCCCGGTTCCCGAGTGCGCCGAGTCCGATGTCAAGAGCTTCTATCTTGCCCCGGTCGGTAACGGCCCGTTCATGATGGACGGCAAGTGGGAGGATGGCCAGGAGATCAACGTCAAGAAGTTCGACGATTACTATGGCGACAAGGCCAAGATCGATGGCATCCACTTCCAGGTCATCAAGGACATGGAGACCGCTTACAAGGAGTTCCAGGCCGGTAACCTCGATGTCTGCGACGTTCCCGTCGCTCAGATCGATGCCGCCAAGAAGGATCGCGGCGTGTCCAAGGACGGCTACACCATGGGTGACGGCGAGCGCATGCTGCTCGGCGCCGAGCCTTCCACGTACTATCTGACCTGCAACACCACGGCTGAGCCGTTCAACAACGCCGACCTGCGTAGGGGCATCTCCCTGGCCATTAACCGTGAGGCCATCTGCAAGACCATCTACAAGGGTACCCGTACCCCTGCCGACGGCATTGTTCCTCCGGGCATCGATGGCTACAAGGAGGGCGCATGGGAGTTCTGCGCCTACGATGTCGACAAGGCTAACGAGTACCTCGACAAGGTTGCTCCCGCTGGCGCTAACGGCGATCGTGGCATTAGCGTGACCCTGTCCTACAACCAGGACGGCGGTCACAAGGAGATCATGGAGTCCATCATCGGTGACCTCGCCAAGGTTGGCGTTACCGCTGTCTCCGATACCCCTGAGTGGTCTGCCCTGCTCGAGCAGTATCAGAACTTTAACTATCAGTTCGGTCGTCTGGGTTGGATTGCCGACTACCCGATCATGGACAACTTCCTGTATCCGCTGTTCCACTCCGACTCCCTCGGTGGCGACAACCGCTCCGGTTACAACAACCCCGAGTTCGACGCCAAGGTCGACGAGGCTCGTACTATTGTTGACGACGAGGAGCGCGTCGCTAAGATGCAGGAGGCCGACGCAATGGTCGCTGCCGACTGCCCGGTCATCCCGATTATGTTCTACACGCACACCATCGCCGGCTCCGATCGCATTAAGCACCTCTATGTCGATCCGCAGAAGCACGCCGATCTGGGTACCGCTGAGCTCGCCTAAGAGTTTGCAGCTTCCGTGAGGGTCAAGTATTTACGTAGACCTCATGGGAAACATACAGTTCTCCCTAACCTGGGGTAAACTGGCTGATGGTAATTTTGGGATGCCGGTCTGGCGATCGGCATCCCATTTAGGTTAATCCCTAGATAGGGGAGTGGTATGGGTAAGTACATCGTTAAACGTGTGCTTCAGTTCATCCCGGTGTTTTTGGGCGTTACGCTGATTCTGTTCGCCCTCCAGAATATCGTGCCGGGAGATCCGATCAAGCTGATCGGTGGAGACAAGGCTCTGTCCCCCGAGGTGGAGCTTCAGCTTCGCGTCCGCTATCACCTGGTCCAGACGGACGAGGACGGCAACGCGATCCTTGACGAGAACGGCGACCCCGTTCAAACGTCGCTCGTGGACCGTTACTTGTATTACATGAACGGCCTGCTTCATGGCGATCTGGGCAATTCGTATCAGCGCAAGCTGCCGGTTACGGAAATCTTTGCCCAGAAGTATCCGTATACGGTCAAACTTGCCGCGTGCGCCATCGTGCTCGAGGCAATTATGGGTATCGGTGCGGGTATCATTTCGGCGGTAAAGCGTTATTCCTTCTGGGATATTTTGGTAACGCTCACCACGTCGATCCTCGTTGCGGTCCCGGCCTTCTGGCTCGGTATGTTGCTGCAGCTGTTCTTTGGCGTCATCCTCAAGGACGCCACGGGCGGTGCAATCTCCATGCCGATCTCGGGTGCCGGCGGTTCCAGCTCTCAGTATCAGGATTGGATGCACTATGTGCTTCCGACCATTACGCTGGCTTCGGTTTCGACCGCTTATGCTGCGCGCATTATGCGCTCGCAGCTGCTTGACGTCATGAACCAGGATTACATCCGTACGGCAAAGGCCAAGGGTCTCTCCAATCGTGCGATCATCGTCAAGCATGCGCTTAAGAATGCACTCATCCCCGTCGTTACCTATATTGGTGTCGACTTTGGCGGCATGCTTTCGGGCGCCATCCTGACCGAGACGGTCTTTAACTGGCCCGGTATCGGCTATGAGGTCTATCGCGCCATTAGCATGCGTGACTGGCCCATCGTTATGGGCGGCGTTACGCTCATCGTTGTCGTCGTCATGGTGATCAACCTGCTCGTCGACATTAGCTATGCATTCCTCGACCCGCGCATCCGCCTTGGCGGTCCGTCGGATAAGGCCTAAGGGAGGTACGTCTCATGCAGGAAACTGATTCTCAGTCTCAGGAGCAGGCTACCGCCACCAAGGCCGCATCTGCTCCCGCCAAGTCCCGCACGCTGTGGGGCGACGCTTTTAAGCGTCTTCGTAAGAACAAGCTCGCCGTTATCGGTGTCTGCTGGATCATCATCGTCGTTGTGGTTGCCCTGACTGCAGATCTGTGGGCTAAGCCCTGGCTCGGTTCCCCGACGGCTTCCGACTCGACCACTATGGCCGAGACGTCGCTGTTGGCTCCGTGTGCAGAGCACCCGTTTGGCACCGACGCCCTTGGTCGCGACATTCTCGTCCGCGTTATCTACGGTGCGCGCGTTTCGCTGTCCGTCGGAATTATGGCCACCGCGATCTCCACGCTAATTGGTCTGGTCATGGGTGCTCTGGCCGGTTTCTACGGCGGCATCTGGGATACGATCATCATGCGCTGTGCGGACATCTTCCTGGCGTTCCCGTACGTGCTGTTCGTTGTCGCCATGATCGCCGTTATCGGCCGTGGCCTTCAGAACGTCTTTATCGCCATCGGTATTCTCGGCTGGCCTTCGATTGCGCGCGTCTTCCGATCCGCGATCCTGACGGTCAAGGAAAATGACTATGTTGATGCTGCGCGCGCGATGGGTGCATCCGATGCTCGTATCGTCGTACGTCACATCTTCCCGAACTCCGTCGCCTCCATCGTGGTCTACGCGACCATGAACATTGGTGGCGCCATTCTGACCGAGTCCGCTCTGTCCTTCCTCGGCATGGGCGTTATTCCGCCTACGCCTTCGTGGGGCTCCATGATTCAGGACGGTCAGCAGTATCTTCTGACCGCTCCCTGGATGATGATCATGCCCGGTCTGGCAATTCTCTCGACGGTGCTCGCCTTCACCCTGCTGGGTGACGGTCTGCGCGACGCCCTCGACGTCAAGATGAAGGACGCATAAGGATGAAGAAGAACAAGAACTATGTGGACCTGAAGGACCAGCCTGTTCCCGAGGGCCAGCATCTGCTCGAGGTCGATGACCTTAAGATGTATTTCCACACCGAGGACGGCGTTGTTCGCGCTGTCGACGGTGTCTCCTACACGCTCGATCGCGGCGAGACCCTGGGCGTCGTCGGTGAGTCCGGCTCCGGTAAGTCCGTGACCGCCATGACCATCATGGGTCTTATCTCGATGCCTCCGGGAAAGATCGAGGGCGGCGACGTTCGCTATCGCGGTCGTTCTATCCTCGAGATGACCGAGGAGGAGATGCAGCACATTCGCGGCAACGACATCGCGATGATCTTCCAGGATCCTATGACCTCCTTGAACCCGGTCTATAAGATCGGCAAGCAGGTGGGCGAGGGCCTTCGTCTGCACCGTGGCTACTCCAAGCAGGAGGCGCTCAAGCGCGCTACCGAGCTTTTGGACCTCGTGGGTATCCCCGAGCCCGAGAAGCGCGTCAATGAGTATCCGCACCAGTTCTCCGGCGGTATGCGTCAGCGTGTCATGATCGCTATGGCTCTTGCCTGCGATCCCGATATCCTGATTGCCGACGAGCCCACGACGGCTCTGGACGTTACCATTCAGGCTCAGATTATCGAGCTCATGCAGGAAATGCAGGAGAAGAACGGCAACGCCATCATCATGATTACCCATGACCTGGGCGTCGTTGCCGATATGGCCGATAAGATCATGGTTATGTACGCCGGCCGTCCCGTCGAGTTCGGTACTGCTGAGGAAATCTTCTACGAGAGTCGCCACCCCTACACCTGGGGCCTTATCCGCTCCATCCCGGAGCAGGCCATCGAAGAGAAGAAGCCGCTTACGCCGATTCACGGCAACCCGCCTTCGCTCATGAACCTGCCTGAGGGCTGCGTCTTCTCTCCTCGTTGCCCCTATGCGACGGACAAGTGCCGCAAGCAGCGCCCCGAGCGCGTTGTCACCGAGTCTGGTCATTACTCTGCGTGCCACTACTCCGGTGACCCCGAGTTCCTCAAGAACGCTCCTGAGACGTCCCGTACGCGCAAGGATTCCAAGAAGGGAGGCGAGGCGTAATGGCAGATACCAACGAGCGTACTCCGCTGCTGAAGGTCGAGCACCTCTCTAAGGAGTTCCCCGCTGAGTCCGGCATGTTCGCCAAGCGCTTCTCCAAGCGTGTCGTCTCTGCAGTGAATGACATTTCGTTCGAGATTTATCCGGGCGAGACCTTTGGTCTGGTCGGTGAGTCTGGTTGCGGTAAGTCCACGACGGGTCGCACCATCATGCGCCTGACCAAGCCGACCGCCGGTAAGGTGTTCTTCCAGGGCAAAGATGTTGCCGAGATGAGCAAGCATGAGATCAAGGACATGCGTCGCGAGATGCAGTTTATCTTCCAGGATCCTTATGCTTCGCTGAACCCTCGTATGACCATTGGCGAGATCGTCTCCGAGCCCATGACCATTCACGGCGTAGGTACCAAGGAGGAGCGTATCGAGCGCGTCCGCGAGCTGCTGGACGTCGTCGGTCTGAACCCCGAGCACATCAACCGCTATCCGCACGAGTTCTCCGGCGGTCAGCGTCAGCGTGTCGGCATTGCCCGCGCGTTCGCTCTGAAGCCCAAGCTGATCATCTGCGACGAGCCTGTCTCTGCACTTGACGTTTCCATTCAGGCCCAGGTTTTGAACCTGCTGAAGGAGCTTCAGGATAAGTTCGGCACTGCTTATCTCTTCATTGCTCACGACCTCTCCGTCGTGCAGCACATTTCTGATCGCGTTGCCGTTATGTATCTGGGCAAGATGGTCGAGGTTTCGGACTGGAAGACGCTCTACAGCGAGCCTCACCATCCGTACACGCAGTCGCTGCTGTCTGCCGTGCCGGTGCCCGATCCTGATATCCAGAAGACCCGCAAGCGCATCATCCTCGCCGGCGATCCGCCGTCACCGCTGGATCCGCCGACCGGCTGCCGTTTCCACACGCGCTGCCCGATTGCTCAGGGCATCTGCTCCGAGAAGCTGCCTGAGTTTAAGGAAGTTGCCCCGGGCCACTGCTGCGCCTGCCACTTCGCGGAGCCGTTCCCGATCAAGGAATCGCACATCGACCTGTAGCCGGTTGTTTTCGTCCGGGCCCGCCCTGTTGTTACTTTTCAGAACGTCCTCGGACATGTCGGAAGCCCCGCTGCGCGCTACGCGCTGCGGGGCTTCCTCCGTCCTGCGGGATGTTCTGAAAAGTAACAACAGGTCGGGCCCTGCGGTAACTCGGCAGGGGGAGTGTGATTCCTTGATCGCTCACTTAATCTAATGGAAAAGATAGCGAGGCCGGAGCTTTAGCTCCGGCCTCCTTATATAAGGGCTCGGCAAAGCCGAGCCACCAAATTTATATCAGCTCCAGAATATGTTTGAGAATCGTACTTGGAGTATGTGGCTGTAGGGTCGGAATGGGGGCAACTTCCCAACGCATTCCGCAGGGGGCGGTACATTTTGTAGCGCGAAGCGCGAAGCAAAATGTACCGCATGCCCGAGGACGCGTTGGGAAGTTGCCCCCATTCCGACCCGAACATACGGATCTACCTGCGCATTTACAAATTCGTAAACTTTTTTCAAAAAAGTGCTTGCACAGCTCTCGAATCATAGGTTATTATCTTCCTCGTTGAACGCGCGGGTCCAACAAAACGAGTCGCGAATCAACAACATAGCATGTCGGAGTGGCGGAATTGGCAGACGCGCTAGCTTGAGGTGCTAGTGACCGCTTTTTGGTCATGCGGGTTCAAGTCCCGCCTCCGACACCATCGCATTTCAGAAGCCTCTTCGGAGGCTTTTTTGTTACCGATAGACGGTGAGGTCCACGATGGAAACGCTTGAGCGCAACGAGTGGGCAGACGTTGCCCAACTGGTCGAGATCACGAGCGATGCTGTCATCATCTGTGAGCTCGACGGAACCATTCTGCATGTGAATAATCGTTTGCTCGACCTGATGTGCGAGGAACGCGCTGACGTCATCAGCGGTGATGTCAAAGACGTTCTGTACTCGTCTGCCTTTGAGCGCGCGACCGAACATCGCCTGCCGTTTGAGACCGATGGCTCCGAGAGCGAGCTGATGCTCAAGCTGAGCGACGGGTCTTTTATTCCCGTCTTGGTTAGCGCGGGTTCCGTTACGCCTCCGCGTATCTTTGGACGTCGTGCACCGCGTGTCCTGGTGGCGCTTCACAGCATCGAAGAGCAGTATTCCCACGATCGTCAGCTCAAACGTGCGCTATCGGAGCTTAGGGTGGCGAATAAACGCCTTTCGGGTACCCTTTCAGTCATTATGAGTACCGTGGGCTCCGATGAGCTCCCCAGCTTGCTCGATACCGTTTTGAATCAGCTCGTTGGAACGCTCGATGCCTCCGGTGCGGCTATCTATTTTTCCGAGAGCGGCGGCTTTAAGCTCCGCGGTGTTTCTAAGGAGCTTGAGGACAGCTATCTGCCCGAGTTTATGCCGTACGGCGCGGGCATTCCGACCTACGTACTTCGCGAGTCGCGTGCCTGTCGCCTGTCGATCCAGCAGGACCTTGAGGGCGACCGGGTTGCTTCGGGTATGTTCATGGATTTGGACAATCGTTCCAAGCACTTGCTGCGCGTGCAGGATATGCCCCCGTATCGCAGCGAGATCTGTCTTCCTGTGTTTTACGGCACGCAGGTCCTTGGCGTGTTGGAAGTTGGCTGGAAACGCCCCCAGGCGCCACTTGCCTATGACATGAACGTGCTCGAGGTCATCTGCGATTACCTGTCTATTCAGCTGGTCGGCATGGCGTCGAGCTTACGTTCGCGCCGCACGGCGGAGCTCGGCCGCTCGCTCAATTTGCTGCGCGACGAACTGTTTACCTATCTCGATGATCCCGTTGCCACCTCGCGAGCGGTGTCGACGGAAATCTGCACGGTGCTCAATTGTCATTTCTGCCCCGTGGAGTATGATGCGGGCCTCGAAACCTATGTCATCGATTTTGAGGGTGGCAGTCGTGTGGCGCTGCCGGACGATCCGGAGTCACTCTTCTTTTCTGTCACGGCGCCAGCAGCGCGCCTGGGGGCAGCCCCCGACGGGTTTGAGACTTCGGTGTTGGGCGGGACGAGCGCTGACGACCTCAAGCACGTGCGCCTTACACGTGTGGACGAATCCACGTCTATGGGTGCATGGTTGAGGGCCCACGGCCTACCGTGTCAGGGACTTTATGTCGACTCCGGCATCGAAGCGGGGCGCTACCACTCGGAAGCGGATGGCAAACGAAGCAACGATGCGATCGTTCCCGCTGATATCGCCAAGGGGCCGACGAGGCGCGCTTTGCTACTCCGCGATGGCAGCCAAGAACCAATTGACGACCTTGAATACGACTACCTGGTGCATCTGGCGCATGACTTTGAGCTGATCTATGAAGGCGAGTCTCAAAAGCGCGAAGAGCGTCATATCGCTCAGACGCTTCAGATTGGCATGAGAAATTCGCTTGGTGACGTTCCGGGCATTGCAACCGATTCGGTATACCTATCGGCAACGAATTCTGCGTTGGTCGGCGGCGACTTCTATACGCTTGTCCGTCTTCCCGACGATTGTGCCGTAATGATTTTGGGCGATGTATCTGGCAAGGGGATTGAGGCGGCGTCGATGTCGGCGCTCGTCAAGACGGCGCTGACGGCCTATGCCTGGGAGGGTGCAGGGCCTGCCCGTATGGCACGCTCGCTCAATAGCATGCTCATGGGCTTTTCGAGGGTCGAGACGTTTGTGACGGCGTTTATCGCCAAGATCGATCTTAAAGCGGGCCGCGCTACTTATTGCTCTGCGGGACATCCTCCCACTATGGTCATTAGGCCGTCGTCGACGCCGCGTGGCGGCGGCGAGACCTGCGGGGGAGAAGTGGAGCTCCTTGGGTGCCAATCGGGCGTGATCGGTGCCTTTGAGAGCATGGTCTACGAGACGGGCGTGTTTACATTCGCTCCTGGTGACATGCTATTTATGTATACCGACGGAACAATCGAAGCACGTGATCGCTCGGGTGCTTTCTTTGGCGAACAACGCCTTCGCGACCTTCTGCTCTCTGTCTCGGGTGAGGGCGTATCGGGAATCTGCGGCAAGGTCTTGGGCGAGCTTGACCGCTTTACCGAGTCGGCGCTGGACGATGACATCGCGCTGGTCTCCCTTGAGTTTTTACGGGGTCGATCGTAGGTCACGACGCCTGACGGGCGAAATCTGCGCGGTTGCAGATACGTGTGCATCGAGCGAGCTCTTTTGGGGAACCATGGTCGTATGAATGAGTGGAATGACATAGCGGTTTTGACGCCACCGGGCGATATCGACATCGCCTCGGTGCCCGCACTGCGCCGACGGTTGGATAATTTGATCGACCGGGGCGTGCGTCGTGTTGTCATCAATTGCCAGACCGTGGGCTTTATCGACTCGACGGGTTTGGCGTTTTTGCTTACACGTGCTAGAGAGCTTATGAGGCATGAGGGGCTGCTTTCGCTCGTTAACGCCTCCGATGAGGTCGTTCGCTTTTTGGAAATTGCCCGACTTGTTGACATCCTTCATGTCGCGGGCCCGGCGCGGGAGTCGATTCCCGCCATTCCGGTGGGGGAGTTGCCGCGATGGAGCAAGAGCGTCGAAGTGCAGCGAGGCATCGAGAATCTCCCGTATTATCGGCATCGTGTGGCCGAGCTCCTCGAATCGCTTCCCCTGAGGCGTGATGAGCGCTATGACGTCGCATTGGCGTTGGGGGAGGCATTGGGTAACGCATATGACCATGCGGGCGGTGTTGGCTGCATCCTGACGGTTCAGGCCTATGGGGACCGTGTTGTGCTCGAGGTGCTTGATCGGGGCGCTGGCTATTCTATCGATGGGGCGAGCGAGCCGGTGGCATCCGAGGAACGCGGACGCGGTATCAAGCTTATGCGCATGCTCGTCGATAACGTGGAGGTTGCCCGTCGCACGGATGGCGCTGGCACACGCGTTCGGATGGTGAAGCTGTTTAGCTCGGCATTGGAATCGTGCGCATAGCGCCTTGACTTGGCGTTATTTACCTGCATGAACTTGCTTTGGGCAACTTTTTTGAAAAAAGTACTTGCGTCTTTTGGACAACTCGCGTAAATTAATAACCCGCAAGCGGACATGGCTCAGTTGGTAGAGCACAACCTTGCCAAGGTTGGGGTCGCGGGTTCGAGCCCCGTTGTCCGCTCCATTGCATTTCCGGACCGTTTAGGCGGTCCTTTTTCGGCGAAGTGGCCAAGTGGTAAGGCAGAGGCCTGCAAAGCCTTTACCCCCGGTTCGAATCCGGGCTTCGCCTCCAGGCAACATCCGGGCGCTCCGGCGCCCGTTTTGTTTTTACATATGCGGACATGGCTCAGTTGGTAGAGCACAACCTTGCCAAGGTTGGGGTCGCGGGTTCGAGCCCCGTTGTCCGCTCCAAACGCAACAGCCCGGCTACCACGGTAGCCGGGCTTTTTTGTATCCATCGCATGGGCTCGAACCCGAGAGGGGGCGATCGTTTTGGGGCGTGGCTGTGGCGTTGTTTGTCGCGAATGTCCGCTTTGGGCGTATCATCGTGGGCACCTCGCATAACCTCGTTGCAAGGGAGATACGCCCCATGGCTACAGAAAAGTCTTCTTCGCGCTCATGGATGTCCGATGCCGCGATCTATCAGATCTACCCGCGCTCGTTTAAGGATTCGACTGGTTCGGGTCTGGGCGATATCGCGGGCATTACCCAGCAGATGGACTATCTTGAGCGACTGGGTATCGAGGCTATCTGGCTGAGCCCGTTTTATCCATCGCCTCTTGTCGATGGCGGCTATGATGTGGCGGACTACTGCGATGTCGACCCGCGTCTCGGCTCGCTTGACGACTTCGATGACATGATCGCTGCGGCTCACGCGCGCGGCATCAAGGTCATCGTCGACATCGTGCCCAACCATTCATCCAACCAGCACCCCTGGTTCAAAGCCGCTCTTGCCGCCGGCCCCGGATCGCCCGAGCGCGCCCGTTATATCTTCCGCGATGGTCGCGGCGAGCATGGCGAGCTGCCTCCCACCAATTGGAATGCCAACTTTGGCGGCCCCGCATGGACGCGTGTTGCGGACGGTCAGTGGTATCTGCACATGTTTACGCCCGAGCAACCGGACTTTGACTGGTCATGCCCCGAGGTTCATGCGCTCTTTTGCGACGTCCTGGCGTTTTGGAGCGATCGAGGCGTCGACGGCTTTCGCATTGATGTGGCGCAGGGTCTCGCCAAGGATCTCGACCGCGATGACCTCGACCGGTGGCATCTCGCCGAGGGCGATGACATGGTTGACGACGGCACCCATCCGCTGTGGGACCGCAATGAGGTCCACGAGATCTATCGCGAGTGGCGCCGCGTGTTCGACCGCTATAATCCGCCGCGCAGTGCCGTTGCCGAGGCGTGGGTGCTGCCCGAGCGCCAGTATCTCTATGCGCGTCCCAGCGAGCTTGGCCAGACATTCAACTTTGAGTTTGCCAAGGCCACTTGGACCTATGATGACATGCACACTGCAATCGAGAAGGGCTTGAAGGCAGCCGTCGAATCCGATTCCGCCTCGACCTGGGTACTCTCCAACTACGACGTGCCGCGCGTGGCGACACGCTATGCCCTGCCGCAAATCAAGGCGACGCGCTACCACCAGATTGCGCTCGACTGGCTCTTACGCGACGGGTTGTCTTATGACGAGGACCGTGAACTCGGCGAGCGCCGCGCGCGGGCGGCCCTTTTGCTTGAACTGGCGCTTCCGGGCTCGGCATACGTGTATCAGGGTGAGGAGCTCGGCCTTTTTGAGGTGGCTGACATCCCGTGGGCTGCACTCGAAGATCCTACTGCGACCAATACGCGCGGACCGAAGCGTGAGAAGGGGCGCGACGGCTGCCGTGTGCCCCTGCCGTGGGTGGCGGCGGACGATCCCGCGCAGGGCGGATCGTTTGGGTTTTCGCCGGCGGACGCCGATGCGGCGCCCCATCTGCCGCAACCTGCATGGTTTTCCGATTACGCTGCCGATAGGGAAGAAGCGGCCCCGACATCGATGCTTGCGCTCTATCGTGACGCCCTCTGGCTTCGGCGCAAGCTGCGCGGTTGCGCCAACGATCTTGCGTGGCTCGATCTTGACGGGCGCACCGGTCTTGCGGATGGTGCCGAGGGCGCCGAGGGCGGCGTCATCGCCTATCGCCGCGACAACGGCTGGGCGTGTGTGACGAACTTCGGCGCAGCAGCCGTGGAGCTGCCGGCGGGCAGGGTCCTGCTCACCTCATCACCGCTTGCAGACGGCAGGCTCGCGCAGGACAGCTCTGCCTGGATCATGCTCGGTGGGATGTAGGGGTCTCTTGCGGCGAGATTGCGTTTGCCCGCGCCTTCCGTGGTGGCTGATGTCTTCGCGAGGTTCGCGAGGGCGTTACAAAACTTTTTAAAAAAAGTTCTTGCATAGGATGCGGGCATCACGTAAGATTAATCCTCGTAAGCGGACATGGCTCAGTTGGTAGAGCACAACCTTGCCAAGGTTGGGGTCGCGGGTTCGAGCCCCGTTGTCCGCTCCATTTGGGCGTTTAGCTCAGGGGGAGAGCGCTTCCCTGACACGGAAGAGGTCAGAAGTTCAAATCTTCTAACGCCC
The DNA here is from genome assembly GCA_018373675.1 of Collinsella sp. Lineage (GTDB taxonomy): Bacteria > Actinomycetota > Coriobacteriia > Coriobacteriales > Coriobacteriaceae > Collinsella. The sequence continues at coordinate 49,037 of JAHAGQ010000016.1, forward strand.
ACCAAATGTTCGCAGCTCAGAGGCTATG
>JAHAGQ010000017.1 GCA_018373675.1 Collinsella sp.
CGTTTTTCAAAAAAAGTTATTGAATTTGATTTTTACTCATTTAGACCACTTGATGCGATCCTCGACGCATCGCGATATAAGAAAAGCTCCCGTTGCCGGGAGCTTTAAAATCAATTGGTGCGGCGTATAGGATTCGAACCTATGACGTTCTGATTCGTAGTCAGACCCTCTATCCAGCTGAGGTAACGCCGCAACGCACGGATTATTATGCACGTGACCCCTCGATGGGTCAAGCGACAATTTGGAAAATTTTTACGAAGTGATGATTAAGACGCCCGCGCCTCGACCGAGGTTCGAATCCATGCGGTGGCGGCATAAAAGAAAAGCCCCCGTTGCCGGAGGCTTCAAGTTCGATTGGTGCGGCGTATAGGATTCCGCGCATCCGCTTCGCGGATCCGCACCGGCTTCGCCCGCCTGCCGGCGCGCTCGCCCGCGGGCTAAAAACGCTCCGCGTTTTCTTTACGCCCGCGCCTCGACCGAGGTTCGAATCCATGCAGTGCCGACGTAAAAGAAAAGCCCCCGTTGCCGGAGGCTTTCAATTTCAATTGGTGCGGCGTATAGGATTCGAACCTATGACGTTCTGATTCGTAGTCAGACCCTCTATCCAGCTGAGGTAACGCCGCAGCGCAAGACATATAAAACCACTTTAGCTTATTGGAGTCAAGCACAATCTCAAACTTTTTTGTGGAACGCAGTTTTGTCATGCTGCTCCGCATATACCGCCGTTCCCCGTACGATCGATTGGCTTTTCGATCACGTCAAACTTGGCATCAAGTTCCCTCAGGAGCGATCTCACCCGCTGGGCGCAATCATAATCGGCAAACGAGATACTCAGCATGCGAGCAACCTGGTTAGATGTCCGGACCCCATAGAAGTGCTCCAGCGCCACAAGCCCCTCGTGCGCCACAAAGGTCTCAGCCACATGAGGCGACTCCTCGTAGCACCATTGCGTCAACGGTCCCTCGCTTGTCTGTCGAACCACCAGGCCACCCATACCAGACGGCTCACACGTTACAAGCAGGTACTCCCCGCCCTCGTCGCTCTCAAACAAAACCACCCGATCATCAAACAGCTCCATCGCGTCCCCTTTCTCTCGCTCTTATTTAGCAAAAGCATAGCAGGTAGATGGCTGTATACAGAACAGTTGTTCGTGTGTTTTCTATTGAGCTGTCCGCACGGCATGGTATGGACCTACGCACGAAATAGGGCGCCCCCGAAGGAGCGCCCTTGCATATCCCCTATGCAGGCAAGTTACGCGACCGGCTCGATCTTCTCGAGGCCGCCCATGTAAGGACGCAGAACCTCGGGAATCGTGATGGTGCCGTCGGCGTTCTGGTAGTTCTCCAGAATGGCGGCCATGGTGCGGCCGGCCGGCAGGCCGGAACCATTGAGGGTGTGCAGGTAGCGCGAACCCTTGAAGTTCTCGGGGTCGCGATACTTGATGTTGGCGCGACGAGCCTGGAAGTCACCGCAGTTGGAGCAGGAGCTGATCTCCTTGTAGGCGTTGTAGCTCGGCAGCCAAACCTCGACGTCGTAGGTCTGACGGGCAGAGAAGCCCAAGTCACCGGTGCACAGGCTAATCACGCGATACGGAAGGCCCAGCTGCTGCAGCAGGTACTCGGCCTCGGCGGTCATGCTCTCGAGCTCCTCGTCGGACTCCTCCGGCTTAGCGAACTTGACCATCTCGACCTTGTCGAACTCGTGCTGACGGATGATGCCGCGGGTGTCGCGACCGGCGGAACCGGCTTCCTCACGGAAGCAGGGGGTGAAGGCGGTGTAGCGGCGCGGCAGGGTGTCGGCATCGAGGACCTCGCCGGCGTGCAGGTTGGTAAGCACGACCTCGGCGGTGGGGATCAGGAAGTTGTCGCCCGAGACGTGATAGGCGTCGTCCTCGAACTTGGGCAGCTGGCCCGTGCCAAACATGGTCTGACGCTTGACGACGATAGGCGGCCACCACTCCTTGAAGCCACGGCTGGTGTGCGTGTCCAGGAAGAAGTTGATGAGGGCACGCTCCAGGCGGGCACCGGCGCCACCGAGAACGGTGAAACGGCTGCCGGAGAGCTTGTTGCCGCGCTCGAAGTCAAGAATGTCGAGGTCGGTGCCCAGATCCCAGTGCGGCTTAAAGTCGAAGTCGAACTCGCGCGGGGTGCCCCAGCGGCGACGCTCGATGTTCTCGTCCTCGTCCTTGCCGTACGGCGTGGCCTCGCAAGGAATGTTGGGCAGGTGAGCCATGAAGTCGTACTGCTCCTGCTCGAGGGCAGTACGACGCTCGGCCAGACCGTCAATCTTCTCGTTGACGGCGCGCACGGCCTCCTTGGCGGCCTCGGCCTCCTCCTTCTTGCCCTCCTTCATCAGGGCGCCGATCTTCTTGGACTCGGCATTGCGCGTAGCCTGGAGTTCCTCGACCTCGGTGATGACGGCACGGCGCTCGTCGTCGAGCTCAAAGAACTTCTCGCGATCCCAAGACGTCTGGCGGTTAGCCATGGCGACATCGATGGCATCGGGATTCTCGCGAACAAACTTGATATCAAGCATTAGATCCTCCGGCGATATACATTCCATTTAGGTTGCAACCTTGTACATGTATGGGCAAGTATATACTTATGAGCGTTTACGACCCAACTCAACTACGCAAGAAGGCACCCAATGGACGCAGTTTTTTCCTTTTTGTTTGGCACCCGCACCGGTTTTGCCATCCTTTTCGCCGGCGGCATCCTGTTATTTGCGATTCTTGCCTTTGTAATGGAGAAGCGTACCCATAAGATGTACGTCGACCGCGGACCCAAGTCCGAGGATGAAGAAGACAGCTTCTGGGACTAACCTGCCAAAAAAAGACAGGCTTATTTTGGCAGGTTTTATCTGAGCAAACGCAAGCGCCCCGCAACTGGAATTGAGCCAGTTGCGGGGCGCTTTTTGCTCAAGGTACAAAACTGCAGGAAAACCCTGCCAAAATAAACCTGTCCCTTATTGGTCAGTTTACTGGAGAGTAGCGTCGATGGCCTTGACCAGGGCGCTGCGCATGCCGGCGTCCTCGAGCGCGACGACGCCCTTGATGGTAGCACCGCCGGGCGAGCACACGGCATCCTTCATCGCTGCGGGATGCTGACCGGTTGCAAGCTGCAACTTTGCCGTACCCAGCACCATCTGGCTCACAATGCGATAGGCATCGGTGCGCGGAATACCGTGTTTGACAGCCGCATCGCCCAGAGCCTCGATCGCCATGGCGACAAACGCCGGGGCGCAACCGCCCACGGTACCGCCCACAAACAGCAGACTCGAATCGAGCTCGACCACCGTGCCAAGCTTTCCGAGCAGACCGAGCACCGTGACACGCTGCTCATCGCTAAGCGTGGAAGCCTTCTCGCAGGCGATAACGCCCTCGCCCACCGAAACCGGCGTGTTGGGCACCGTCGAGATATGAGCGACACCTGGCAGGACCTGTTCCCACTTGACACTATCCCAGGTCCAGGCGACCGAAAGGACGACCTTGTCGGCAAGCGCATCCTTGAGTGGAGCGAAGACCTTCTCAATCATGTACGGCTTGACCGCCGCAACCACGATATCGGACGCGGCAACAACCTCCGCCGCATCGTGGCAGGCAGCCATGCCCCGCGCCTCGCAACGCTCAACCAGAGCATCGTAGCGGCCTGCGCAAGCGCACATGTCGCCCGCGGCCACGCCGGCGGCAATCCAGCCATCGGCCATAGCGCTCGCCATATTGCCAAAACCGACAAATCCGATCTTCATATCACACAGTCCTCTCAGACACGCTCTTCAAAACGAAAGCTATTGTCCCACGCCATTGTTTCGTATTGCCGACCTATTTGTGATACGGCTCGCCACGGCTGATCTTGCAGGCGCGGTAGATTTGCTCCAGCAGCACCACGCGCGCCAAGTTATGCGGCAAGGTAATGCGTCCAAAGCTGAGCATCTCGTCGGCTCGTGCGCGCACGTCATCGCTCACGCCGTCCGATCCGCCAATCACAAAGGCGATGTCGCTGCTGCCTCGCAGCATAAGATCGTCGAGCCTCGCCGAAAACTCCTCGCTCGAGCGCTCTTTGCCCTCAATGGCCAGCAGGATCACATGCGCTCGAGACGGCAGGGCAGCAAGAATTGCCGCCCCCTCCTTGTCGCGCGCGGCATCCACGCCGCCCGCCTTAGCCGGGTCGATATCGGCCACCTCGCGGATATCAACCTTGGCATAGGCACCTAGGCGCTTGGTGTACTCAGCGCACGCGTCCTTCCAAAAGCGCTCCTTGAGCTTACCGACGCAAACGACGGTGTATTTCACGCGCGTCTACTCCTTCGACTCGTTCTGAACTTTGCCGGCGGTCAGCATCTGCTCGAACATCGAGGCCGACTGTGAGAAATCGCTCGGCAGCACGACCGTCGAGGTTTTGCCCGTGCGAGCGAACTCCGTCATCATCTCGGACCACTGCGTAAACATGAACAGCTGGTTGGCCTCATCGTTGCCGACGCCCGTCTCCTGGATAATCTCGAGCGAGTCCTTGATGCCCAGCGCGATGGCTTTGCGCTGGTTGGCGATGCCTTCGCCTGCCTTTTCCATCGCCTCGGCCTCGGCGGTCGCCTCGGTAACGCGCTTGATGCGATCGGCCTCGGCGAGCTCCTGCGCAGCGGCGCGCTTTCGCTGGGCGGCGTTGATGTCGTTCATGGAGTTCTCGACCTCGGTCGGCAGCGCGATCTTGGTGATAAGTGTCGACACGAGGGTGAAGCCGTAGGCGGCCATCTGCTCGGACACGGTGGCGTTGACGTCCTTGGCGATATCGTCTTTTTTGGCAAAGACCTCATCGAGCGTGTAGACGGGGATGGAAGAGCGCAGGGCATCGGTGATGAAGTCACGCATTTGGTCGACGGGCTCCTGCAGCATGTAGTAGCTCTTGTAGATGCCCGAATCTGCCGGGCCGGCGCCCATGTCATAGCTCACGTGGTACTGAGCAGAGACCTCAAGGCCGATAGTCACGTTGTCCTGGGTCTTAACGTCGATGCCAAAGCCGTTTTTCATGGTGCGCAGACTCACCGTGGCGGCTTTGCGGTCGATCACGGGCACCTTCATGTGGAAGCCCGCGTTGACGATGCGGTTGAACTTGCCCAGACGCTCGATGATCACAGCATGCTGCTGTTCAACGACATAGCAGGCGTTGGGGAGCAGTAGCAACAAAATGATGATGGGAAGTAGAAGGCTCGTAAGGGTAGCGATGATACCGGACAACAGCATGGTTTCTCCTCTGATAGGCACGCGTTGGGACTAGGATACCCGCACGAAGCAGCTGTGTGACACCAACAAGAGGACCCGTGGTCAAAAAAGGCCAAATATGAGTACTGTTACCAGTTTAGTAACAGCGTATTTGGGTCAAAATCGCCTCTTTGAACCCGAGGTCTATCGAATTTACTTCGTTTTGTCTCAAGATTGGGTCAAATTAGCGTACATCTGTTGCGCAAAATGAGCAAAAATGGCTTCGTGAAATGTCTCTATTTTCGTGCCAGTACTCATATTTGCCACTTTTTGACCACGGGGGCATCTACCGCGCGAAATCGATAGGTCAAATCTGCCAAAAACGGCCCGTAACAAAAAAGCTCCCATTGCTGGGAGCTCTTTCATTTAATGGTGCGGGCGAAAGGACGTCCGCGTATCCGCTTCGCGGATCCGCACCGGCTTCGGCCGCCTGCCGGCGCCCTCGCCAGCTCGCTAAAAACGCTCCGCGTTTTCTTTACGCTCGCTCCTTCGCAGGTTCAAGTCCCCGCGATGGGCCCATAACAAAAAAGCCCCCATTGCTGGGAGCTCTTTCATTTAATGGTGCGGGCGAAAGGACTTGAACCTTCATGGGGTTGCCCCCATACGGACCTGAACCGTACGCGTCTGCCAATTCCGCCACGCCCGCGTGCAGGAATTAGAATAACGGAGCGCCACCGCGAACGCAAGAACTATTTTTGAAAAAGTTTGCAGGCATTTTCCCAGGCGGCTCGGGCGATTGCTTCGGCGTCCTCGCCGGTACGATCGACGCGGTCGTTGACCAGCGCGTTTGCTGTGATGGAAATCATTGCAGGCTCGCACTCAAGACCGCGAATGGGCTCCGGCGCCATATAGGGACAATCCGTCTCGAACAAAATACGATCGAGCGGGGTCGCCGCAAATGCCTCGCGCACGTCGTCGTTGCGCTTAAAGGTAGCCGCGCCGCCATAGGCGATGTAACAACCCAAATCCACAAAGCGCTCCATCGTGGCTCGGTCCTCGCCAAAGCAGTGCAGTACGCAACCGGCCTGGGGCACGCCGACCTTGCGCAACACGTTGTAGGCGTCCACATGCGAGGTGCGCTCCTCGTCCGTATCCTCATGACGCAGATGCAGCTCAACCGGCACATTGCGGCGTACGGCGACCTCGAGTTGGCGCGCCATACAGTCGATCTGCACGTCGTGGGGCGCCGGCGCGATATCGTCGTCATAGTCCATGTGGTAGTCCAGACCGATTTCGCCAATACCGGCGCATAAGGGATCATCGAGTGCGGCAACGACCTGTGCGTGAACGTCGTCGGTATAGTCCGGCGCGCCATACGGATGCACGCCGGCAAGATACTTGATCTGCGGGATATCCCGCATCGGCAGGATCTCGCGAACCAGCCAGTCGCTATAGTCCGCCACGCTGCGCTTATCGGCAATGGGGTCGAAGACCGTCACCAGCAGGTCGACGCCCGCGGCTTTAGCGCGCGCAAGCGTCTCGGGCACTTCCTTGCTCCAAAATGAGAGCAGGTGCGCATGCGTATCGGCAAGCGGTGCCAGCGGCACCGGGCAGGCCACCGTTTTCTTCTTTTTGGTAAACGTCACGCGTTCAACATTAGGCGTCATGGGAAAGCTCCTGAGCCAAGCGGACAAAGGCGGCGGCGTCAAGCGTCTCGGCGCGCGTGGTAGGTGCGATACCGCAGGCCTCAAAGGCGGCGTCGAGCACGTCCTTGGCAAAGCCGTTGGCACTCATGGAATTGCGAATCGTCTTGCGGCGCTGAGCAAATGCAGCGTCGATCACGCGGGCCACAAACTCGCGGTCGATGCCCTCGGGTACCACGCCGTCAACGCAATCGATGCGCACTACGGCAGAATCCACATGCGGCGCCGGCATAAAGCAGCGCGGCGGCACCTCAAAGCGCCCCGTCACCTGCGCATACAGGCCGAGCTTTGCCGTGTAGCCGCCATAGGTCTTGTTGCCCGGCGTTGCGGCAATACGATCTGCAACTTCCTTTTGCACCATGACGACGGCGCGCTTAAGTGCGGGCATCGTCTGGAAGAATTGAAGGATGATCGTTGCCGCCACGTTATAGGGCAGATTCGCGACAAACACCGTGGGTTCACCACCGGCGGCCTGCTCAATCTGCTCCGGCGTCACCTTGAGCGCGTCGCCCATGATAAAGCGGAAGTTGGCGTAGTCGGCGGCGTGAGCATCGAGCACCGGCTCGAGCTCGGGATCGGCCTCGATCGACGTGACGCACGCCGCCTCCTGCAGCAAGGCCAACGTCAGCGTGCCGCAACCCGGGCCGACCTCGAGCACGCGCTCATCGCCCGTAAGCTCAGCGAGCTCACAGATACGTTCGATCACATGGTTGTCGATCAGGAAGTTTTGGCCCAGGCGATGCTTGGTCGCAAGGCCAAAGTCCTCTAGCAGCTCCCCAGTTGCCGTGGGGTTTGCCAAAGGCGAAGTTGTCATGGTTGCCTCCTTAACATGGTGGCTGCATCGTAAAGCAAAAGGGCATGGACCGTTGCGGCCATGCCCTTACATCTAAACAACAAATTGCCGATATGGCGCGCAGCGGCTTAGCCCAGACGCGGGAACAGCGGCTCGCCCTTCTCGACGGGCTGACCACCGGCAAGCAGGCCCCAAGCGCAAATGCCCTTGAGGTCATCGCTCGCGGCCTCGTCCTCGCAGGACAGGCGGCGCAGGGCCTCGGCAGAAGTCTGGGGCATGAGCGGCATCAGCAGGTGAGCGGCAATGCGGATGGCCTCGAGCAGGTTGTAGATCACAAACGCCAGCTCGTCAGCCTTGGCCTCGTCCTTGGCAAGCGCCCAAGGCTCGGAGTCCTCGATGTAGTGGTTGGCGGCATGGATGAGCTCCATGACCTCGTCCTTAGCTCCACCGTAATCGAGCACGTCCATCTTGGCCATGTAGCGATCGACCAGACCATCAGCAATCTTTGCCAGCGGGTTGTCGAACGCATCGAACGATGCGGGCTTGGCGGGCGCGCAGCCGTCAAAGTACTTGCCGCTCATGTTGAGCGAACGCGAGATAAGGTTGCCCCAGCTGTTGGCCAGGTCGGCGTTGTAGACCTGCTCCATGCGCTCGAAGCTGATGGCGCCGTCGGTGCCGGGGACGACGTCGGTCATGAAGTAATAGCGATAGCCCTCGACGCCCAGCATGTCGATAACATCCTGCGGAGCGATGGCGTTACCGCGGCTCTTGGACATCTTCTCGGCCTTGCCGGTCTCGGCATTGCGCACGGTCAGGAAGCCGTGGGCAAAGACGTGCTCGGGCAGGGCCTCGCCGATGGCCATGAGCATGGCGGGCCAAATGACGCAGTGGAAGCGGATGATGTCCTTACCCACGATGTGGAACTGCGCGGGCCAGCGATAGGCCAGCTCGGCACGGGCCTCATCGGTATCGACACCGTAGCCGACGGCCGTCATATAGTTGAGCAGTGCATCGAACCACACGTAGGTCACGTGGCCCTCGTCAAACGGGACCTGAATGCCCCAGTCAAAGCTCGTACGGCTCACGGAAAGGTCGTTAAGGCCGCCTTCGACAAAGCTACGTACCTCGTTCATGCGGAACGCAGGCTCGACAAAGTCGGGGTGTTCGTCGTAAAGCTTGAGCAGCTTGTCCTGGAAGGCGGAAAGCTTAAAGAAGTAGGACTCCTCCTGCACGCGCTCAAGCGGACGGTGGCAATCGGGGCACAGGTGCTGGCCGACGCTGCCGTACTCCTCGTCGCCCTTCTGGACCTGCGTATCGGTAAAGTAGGTCTCGTCAGGCACGCAATACCAGCCGTCATAGCTGCCCTTATACAGGTAGCCGGACTCCTTCATGCGCTCCCACAGATACTGCACGGCGTGATGCTGGCGCGGCTCGGTGGTACGAATGAAGTCGTCGTTGGAGATCTCGAGCTTGCTCCAAAGCTCCTTGAAGTGCGGAGCCTGGCTGTCGGTCCACTCCTGCGGCGTCATGTTGTGCTTGGCTGCAGCCTCGGCGACCTTCTCGCCGTGCTCGTCCATGCCAGTCAGGAACTTGACGTTATAGCCGGCAGAGCGACGATAGCGAGCCTGGACGTCGGCTATGATGGTGGAATAAGCCGTGCCCAGGTGCGGATCGGCGTTGACGTAGTAGATGGGCGTCGTGATAAAGAACGAAGGCTTGCTTTGATCCATGGGGTTTGTCCTCCAGAAAAACGTTGCATACAGGGGATGATTCTAGCGCAAGGGCTGGATATCCTCCATCTATTGCATATCGAGCACCATGGCATAGACATCGCGCTTGCGGCGCGAGTACTTCTGAGACAGGCGCTTTGCCACCGCAGAGGCGGGCTCCCCCTCCTCGAGCGCGGTGCGAATGTCCTCGCGCAGGGCTTCGTCAGGGTCTACCGCTGCGGCTCCAACCGGCGCGATACCGGCCTCCTCGTCCTCACTCGGCGGCGCGATGACCAGCGCGATCTCGCCCTTTACCTCGCCACGGGCACGCAGCTCCTCGGTTAGCTGGGCGGCGGATCCACGCAAGACTTCCTCGTGCAGTTTCGTAAGCTCGCGGCAGACGGCAATATCGCGCTGGGGAAAGACCTCGGCCACGGCCTCGAGCGTCGCGACGATGCGATGTGGAGACTCGTAGAAGATGAGCGCGCCGGGGACGACGGCAAGGCGCTGCAGTCGGCGCACGCGGTCGCCGTGCTTGCGACCCAAAAAGCCTTCGAAGAAGAAATGCTCGCAGGGAATACCGGAAGATACGAGCGCCGTGACGCAAGCAGAGGGGCCGGGAATAACCTCGACAGGCACATCCGCCTCGCGCGCCGCCTCGACCAGCGCCTGGCCGGGATCAGACACACTCGGCATACCGGCGTCCGAGGCAAAGGCGAGGGTCTCCCCCGCCAGCAGGCGGTCGACCAGGCCGGCTGCGCGACTTGCGATCACGTTCTCGTCGCAACGAACGAGTGGCTTGGAGATGCCTAGGTGCATCAGCAACTTTGAGGTCACACGCGTGTCCTCGCAGCAGACGGCGTCGGCGGCGGCAAACGCCTCGCCGACGCGCGGAGACAAGTCGCCCAGGTTACCGATGGGCGTACCGACCACATAAAGTTTGCCCGTGCGGGCGCTGTTTTGCGTCATATCAACCTATTCAATCATGCCGCGCTCGAGCGTGCCGAGTGCCGCGCGGGCGTCCCATGCTGCAATACGCTTCTCGGTCTTCCACGTTTGGAAGAACCAGCCAGCCGCCGGCGCAAACGATGCCAGCTGGTTGGCGATAAACACGCGCTCGTAGGCATTGCGGCCCTCGGGCGTAACCGACGAGTTGGCAAAGATCGCCGCACCCGACCATTCGCCCACCAGCACGGGGAACCCAGTTGCGGCCGCCTCTTTGAGCTCACGCTTGTTGCGCGAAATCGCCGTCGTCAGACCGCGGGGGCTCGTGATGTCGAGCGCATACTCGTCGCGGTAATGGTACAGGTGAAGGTCCATGTAGACGTTCTTGTACTTGGCACCGCGCATAAAGTGCTTCCACTCGCCAGGGTGTCCCGAAGAGGAAAAGACGACAATCTTGTCCTCGGGCATATACGAACGAACGAGCTCGTACGCATCACGATAGAAGTTTCGCAGGTAGTGCGCCGGAATACCGTCTGTCATGGTAAAGAGGCTCTTGCGTACGCTCATCTGCGGCGTATCCAACAGCTCGATGCCCAGCAGGCTCTCGGCCTCGCCGTAGCGATCGGCCAGGCGCTCGAGCACATCGAGCGCAACGTGACGGCCATTGGTGGACGAATGCCACTCAGCGACGACTTCCGGCGTCGTGGGCGAATCGTTGGAATCTCCCTGGCCGCCCGGCACCGTCGCCAGATCGAGCAGTACGCGGATGTTGTACTTGTCGGCCCACTCAATAGCACGGTCGATATAATCGACGACCGAGATGTAGGAAGCGTCAGACTCCTGCGAACCAAAGGCATACCACGGCACCGGCAGGCGCACGGCGTTGAGACCGATCTGCGCCATACGACGAAAATCGTCCTCGCTCACAAACGTCTCGTAATGGCGACGCATGCGCTCGTTATAGGCAGCGGTGCCCATGGCCTCCTGCAGCTCGGCTGCATTGGATGCTCCGGTCGCTGCATAGAGCGACGGGGTCACCCAGGGCTCGGGAATAAACCAGCCAGAGAGATTTACGCCGAGAATCCTCTCCATCACGGCCCCCTTCGAATCGCGCAGGTCGAGCCTGCATCGTATTGCATAGGAAAAGTATCGTTTTGAGTATACCCGCGCGTGCGGACAGGCGACCGAACGGTCTACAAAGTGGCGCAAAAGTGGGAGGAATGTCCGGGCAGACGGAATCCGCGCATCCCGCTTTGAGGCTTTATTCCGGGATGCAGTTTCCGCAGGAGCCCTCGGTAAAAGAAAAGGACCCCTTTGCAGAGGTCCTTATCAAGTCAAGGTGGCGGGGAAGGGAATCGCGCCCGCGCTCCGCGCGTGCGGACCGCTGCGGCGCTTCCGCGCCTTGCGAGCTCCGCTGGCAAACGCTATCGCGTTTACTCAGCTCCGCGCCCTCACGGGGTTCGATTCCGTGTGGGGGCCACATAAAAGAAAAGGACCCCTTTGTAGAGGTCCTAGTCAATTCAAGGTGGCGGGGAAGGGAATCGAACCCCTGACACGAGGATTTTCAGTCCTCTGCTCTACCAACTGAGCTACCCAGCCATTTGAGGTGTGCCTTGTTTCAAGGCTTGATTAGTATAACCAAGGACGCGCTCCGGTCAACCGAGAATTTTAAAAAAGTTTTTGAGCGCGACATCGGCCACGATCTCGCTCCTATAGAACGGCACGTCAGAAGCATCAACCGGCCGCAAGAAGTTTTTCACTCAGAGCCGCACGGGCAAACTCACTTGGCGTCATCCCCTCGGCAGCCGCCCGTCGACGAATGGCCTCCTTCATTCCCAGAGGAATCTTGACCGACAGCGTTGCCGTCCCCTCACCTGAGAGCGGGGGCCGTCCATGCACGATTCCACCAACGGTGTGTTCGCCATCCGGAAACTCTCCGCGCTCGTACGACTCGCACCACGCGTCAATCATTTCATCCGTTACAACCTGACCATTAGCGGCCGTATACGTCTTGCCCATCATCGACCCCTTTGCCGAGCTCGCTCGATCTCTTGCCAGAATTTCTTCTGAACCGGAGACAGGGCATGAATAATGAGCCATCCACGAATTAGTTCGACCGCAACAAGTTCCACACTTCGACCATCTGGAAGCCATCCAATGGCAAGCCATCTCGGCGGCTCGTCCTCCGACTCGCGGCGAATGCACTCAGTAACCGCGAACCAGGCACCAAGCACCTGCTTTTCCGTCAAGTGTTTTCTGGCGTTCGGATGGATCTCAACATCCATGCATCTTCTCCTCCATCTTACCCAATTTCGTATGACGAAAGTCCACTGTCGCCAATTCTTAAGCCGGCACGCGTTGGAGAGCAGGGGTCGAAACAATGATTGAAGGACGCTCTAGTACGGCCCAGGCGCCGGGGCAGGAGCACATGCGCCAAGGGCGGACGTTTTCGTAGCGCGCGAGGATATTGCCGTCGCGATCGATGAAGGCGATGTCGATGGGATAGGCCATAAAACACGTATGGACCGAAGAGCAGCGTGGAAACGCCATGACGAGCGGCAGGCCGCTGGCGGCAACCGGACGCCGTCCCAGCATGCCGCGCAGGCGCACGACAAACGACTCCGCCACCACAAACTCGGCCGGCGTCCAACCCAGCCTATTGAGTGCCCGCGCGTAGACGATGTAGGACGAGACCGCGGTCACATGACCACCCCCGGACGCCATGGATCGACCGTCACCGCACGCTCGTGCGACAACGTTGTCGGCGCCCCCAGCGGAACGCCAGCGATGCTGAGAGAAGTCGGCCACGGCTCATAGTGCATGGTGCAGGTGTAGGTCCTAAACGTGCCGGATAGGGAGAGCAGGCCACCATCCGATGCCTTCGCGCCTTGCTCGCTCGACACTTCGATCTGTAAGTCATAGCCTTCCATGGCATTCAGAATTTGAGTCTGAACCGTCGCCGAGGCATCGGCAGAGCTTTCGTCGCCCTCCCCCTCCGACGCCACGGCATGCGCTAGCACGATGTCGGGCACCACGCGGTCGAAGCGCGCGACAGCGCTGGCAAAGATCATGACGTTGTACACGATGAGTGCCAGCACCAGCAAAACGGGCGTAACCACTGCCATCTCCACCGTCGCTTGGGCGCGCTCCTCGCGCAGACGCATGCGGATACTCATTACGACCCACCGCCCAGAGCGCCAACCAGCGTGGCGACATCGACGGTGAGCGGGATGGAGCCGCCGCCGGGCAGAGGAATCTCCGCAAGTGTGAACACCGTACCGCTAATGGTGCGTTCGACTTGATATTCCAACGCCTCGCAAAGCGCCTTGGGATCGGTCACGCCCAACGGAATACTTCGCAGTTTGTCTTGCGCTTGAGAGAGACCCGCAATGTCAGACCCCGGACTCTTAATGATATTGGCGGAATCGGTCAGCACCGGCTTTCGCAGGCGCAAGTCGCACGGTTCCAAACCCAGCGCCGCCACGGACGCCGAAACGGTATCGCCGAGCCACGATGCGATGGAGCCCAACGCGCCGCTGCCCCCTCCTAGGCCTTTAATCATCTCGTCCATAAGTTCGTCGGCTGAGCCTTGGATATCACCGTATCCCACGAGTAGCCGTCCCCAAACATCCATGACGCCGTCGAGCACGCCGGCAACGCCGCCCGAGCGTTCCTTCAATGTCGAGAAAAATCGCAAAAGCACGTTGTTTTGCGCCGTCGCCTCATCGGGCGCCAGCACCGCGGCAGAGATAGCACCGCGATCGCCAAGCCTGACTGCCGCGTTAAACGAGGAGTTAAGTTGATCGGGGCTGGTAATGTCACCCGAAACTGCAAAGGCGACCACGCCGTTGCGGCCAGGTGGGGCGATACGCGGGCGCTCGCCGGAAAGCGCTTTAATGGCCTGGTCAAACGCATTGCCCGCACGGTCGGCCTCATCCTCGGTCTGACGCTCAAGTTCGAGTTCTTTGTTGCGGCATTCGACGTAGTCTTCCAGAGCCTCTTTGAACTTATCGAAGTGGTACTCGAAGCCCCTTTCGACAGAAGTCGTTGCAATCGCAACGTACCCTAAAGACGACACACCGAAATGGCATTCGCTACACGTTTCGTGACCGTCAAAATCTGCGACGGATGCCAGCCCACCCGGCTTTCCTTTTTTGTAATTTGGACAGTCAGTCCCATAATGCAAATAGGTAACTTTATCTACTTCACTCGTGGGCCAACGCGCATCGGTATAGAGTTCAGTCGTCCGCGCCTCATCTGGATTTCGCGGAAGGAAAGGGATGCGGGCGGAAACTTTGCCGTCCTTTTCAGTTATATATGCCCGCTCGACTTCTTCGCCCGCATAAGCGAAGAACACCTTTCGTGCAGCAGAATCTGCCTGTTTTTCCGGACCCTCGCCAAGCGGTTTCTCATTTGCCAGGCGCTGGCGATAGTAGGCCTTCGCGCGATCGAGCGCCACTTGCGGTTCCCACGTAACGCTCGAAGCGTAATGCGGATTTTGAGCACCAGAGAGATCCGTTAGACTTTTCACACGCTCCCACATGCAAGAACAGCTGCTGACCGAGCCCTTGTCAGACCCGCCACAATCCGCCAGCCAAGCGCGCTCTTTAGCCTTCGCCGTGTCCTCAGAAGCCTTCCGCAGCTCCTCGGCCGCACGCTCTAAATCAACTGATGTGTCTTTAATGGTATCGGTCGAGATCTCTGACCCTTTGAGCGCAGCGAAGTCCGACTCGGATGTCCTGGGCACGGCAAGCGCCGTACCGGTATAGGCCACACTATCGGTATCCTGCGCCGACACCGCCTGCGTGGCACGCGCGGCAATCAGATACGGCAGAGCCGTCTCGATTTTCTGCAAGCCTTCCGATGCGCTTTTGGCAAACTTGTTGCGCGTTTTAATGATCTCAATCCCGGTGTCGACCATATTGCCGGCAACTGGTTCGGCACCTGGGATGAGAATGGCAACCAGGCCCGTCCCGATTGTGGCAAACCCCGCTAGCCCCAGACTCAAGATGCTCGCATCAACCACCGTGGCAGTCGTGTGATAGGACGACACCACGTTGGCACCCGCCAGCGCGCCGCTATCGGCCGCCACCTGGGTATCCCCGGCACGCGACATGCTCCATATCGCCGCGGTCGACGAAAACAACAACGTGAGCACCACTAGGATGACCACGGCAGAAGAAAGCGTGGTGTAGGCACCGTCTTCGATAAACAGGTCGATACCGGCGCGGCCCATAAAGCCGCCTCGCTTGCGATGGCAGCTCGGACGGCGCGTCAAAACGCATCTAGACCAGAAACGCTTAATCCCATGCAGCAATCCACGAATCATAATCTCCCTCCAGCCATTCGGGACGCGATTGATACGAGACATCGACCTTGAGCTCAACGTAGCCGCCCTCGGCGGTACCACCCATAGCCTGCGCAAACGCACCGATCACAGGCAACGGCTTGACCTCGCCGGAAACGGACACGGACGAGACACCACCCGCACCGGCCCGGCCAAGCTCGATATCCCACGACAACGGCCCGCCGGCATGAAAGATCGAAACGTTGGGCACTGCGGCAAGCCGGCGGCGGGTGAACTCCTTAAGATCGTCGTCCTCCGCCGTCGTCGTGGTCATGAGCCGCGCGGTCTCGGCAGCGGCAGACTCCATGACCGCGCGCGTATAGAGCAAACACACCGGTTGCAGTGCGAGAAGAATGAGCATCAGAAACGTCGGCAGCAAAAAAGCAGCCTCGACCGTAGACTGCGCCCGGTCCTCGCGCGCGATATCAATACAACGCGATGTCCTTAGCGCCCGCAGCGGCGTCGATAACCGACGTCGAGGCAACGCCATGGGATGCCGCCCGCTCAACCAGCGCCGCCAAGTGCCCATCGGTGCCAGCACGCCAAAGCCCCGCAATCGCCAGCACGATCGATAACAGCGCCACCGTGACGATGGCGTATTCGACCGTCGCCTGGGCAGATTCCTCGCGCAGGACGTCATGCATTTCACGACCCCTCCTTTGAGCTTATTGTTTGCGGGGCCAGGCGCACCGCGCGCAGACGACACGAAGCATCGCCAGTATCCGCGGCAACCGTCACCATATCGACCCAGCCGCGCCCATCGCGCACAATGGCGCCCCATACGTTACCCTTAATATCGAGATAGCCGCTCAGGGCGAGCTGGGCCGTTGGCACCTCGCGGTAGGCGCGTAACATATCCGCCGCTGCCTCGGTCATCGGTCGGTCCTCGGACCATGCAAGCCGGACCGCAATCGCGTTGTCCTCAGGCGAATCCGTCGCAGTGCCAGACCGCTTGTCGAGCATCCGCAGAAAGGTTTGCGCCGTGACAGCGACATCCGAATCGTCCGCATCTCGCATCTCATCTTTTTGAGACGCCACCGTCGAATCTGAGCCCGAATCGAAGGCGGCCCCAGGACGCTGCTGCCGCGCGGCGTTTAGCCCCCAAACCGCCACTGCCACCGCCACAACCACACAGGCAAACACCAGCAGTGCGCCGGCAGGCCGCCTACCCTCTACAGGCTGTTGATGCCCTCGCTGATAGCGTTCCATAGATCTTGGACCTTGCCCTTAAATGCGACAATGGCAATGATGGCGATCACCACGAGCACGCCGACCAAGATGGCGTATTCGGTGGTGCCCTGCGCACTCTCCTCCTGCAGTAGCTCCCCGGCATGCTGGCGAGCGCGAATTGACTGGCAAACAGCCCAGCTCCAGATCTTGCCAGCAACGTCAGTCATCGTGTTCATGTATTCCTCCCTACATCATCCCGCCTGCTCCCAACAGCGGGCCCAATATGGACAGAAGCAACGCCGGCAAGATGAGCGTGCCGGTGGGAATCAGCAGCTTGACGGGCGCACGCTCAATCTCGCGCTCGACCGCGGCGCGATGAGCCGCACGGATCTCGCGACTTTGAGCGGCCAACGTCTCGGCAAGTGGGGCACCCAGGGCGAGCGCCTGCCCCACCGTGATGGCAAAGGTCTCGAGCGCTCGCACGTCCAGGTCGCGCGCGGCGGCCAACAACTCGTCCTCACGCGTACCCACGCCCACTTGCCACGCCATGCAGGCCCGCTCAAGGCGAAGAGCCAGCACTGACCGACGGTTGGCGCAGAAAATCCCAAGCGCCGCATCAAACGAAAGACCGGCCGAAAGACCCAAGCGCACAACATCGATCATCTCGGACACTTCGCCGAGCGAAACTCGCGCCGGGCCGCCCGCTCCAACCGCGCCCTTCACTCGCGCGGTCAGGGCATCGGCCACCGAGCGACCCGCGGCAGCGACCAGCACCGCCTCGCGCTTGCAGGCCCCTGCGATCTTGCGCGCATCCGCCCGATCCAAACCCGTCGCGACAAATACACTCAGGGCGCACAGGCAAGCCGCAACTGCAACTGGGGCGCTCATAGCTCCACCCTCATAATGCGCCGGATAACCACCAAGGCAACGACGTTGAGGGCAAGGCCCAGCACCATAGCGCCTGCACCGGCAGGCGTCGCGAGACCGCGACGAAAATCTGCCGAAAGCAGCGCCAGCACCGCGCACATGCCTGCCGGCATCGCCGCGACCATATGCGCCGACATGCGAGCCTGCGACGTCTTGACATCCAGGCGGCGCTTGAGCTCAATGCGCTCCCCTACCATGCTCGACGCCTCGGACAGCAAGTCGGCAAGCGGAGCGCCGGTGCGCTGTGACACCTTAAGCGCCAAGGTCACAAGCGAAAGACCGGGGGCGTCGATGCGCACGAGCAAGTCATCGAGCGCGTCGGTCGCCGAGATACCGCAATCGATCGCCGCCGCCACCCGCAAAAACTCGGTATGCACCGGTTCTTGCGCATGAGCGCCCACAAAGCGCATGCCCTGGGCCAGCGAATGTCCCGAGGCAAGCGACATGGAAAGTGCGGTAAACGCCTCGGGCATGGCCTCTTCTGCATCGTGTTGCTCGCGCCGGCTCTCAAAGCCATCCCGAGCGGCGCCAGCGGCAATCGGAGCAACAAGTCCCAAGGCAAACCCGAGGGGCGATAACGACACCATCGTTAGCAAAACGCAGCAGACACCGCTCGATAGCAGCAGAAACGCCAAACGCTCCGAAGCATCCTCGATCACGAGGCCAAGGCGACGCGCCGGAGCCAGCGATGCCCACGAACGGGCAATCTTTTTCAGCAGATCGTTTTCCACCAACTCACGCGGCAGCTTCTCTGCCACCGTCTCGAACGCCTGACGCGCCAGCTCCGCCGGCGGCACCTGCGGCACACGAGGTTCCGCCCCGCACGCCGTCGCGACAGAAAACCCTGCCAAACCCCCTACGACGAGGGGCACAGCGACCTCCATTCGTCCACCTCCTCTTGTGTGAGCGTCCCCGACCGCAGGCCTTCTGCGATAAACGGCGGCTCGCGGCCAAGCGTCCAGGTGCGCTCGGCGGCATCGAAAGTCACATAGCGCTCGAGCTCTACGCCGCCCGACGCGGCGCGACGCACCCCCGAATACGAGGAGACGAAGCGCCTGCCATCGGCGTGGCGCTCGGACATCACGATGCCGTCGAGCGCCATGGCAATCTGCTCCTCGATGAGCTCGCTCGGCAGATCGATGCCATAACGTGCAAGCAACGTCAGACGCACCACGGTCTCCTGCTCGGAACCCGCATGAAGCGTGGTGAGCGACCCGTCGTGGCCCGTGTTCATGGCCTGCAACATGTCGCAGCACTCGGCACCGCGCACCTCGCCCACCACGATGCGGTCGGGGCGCATGCGCAGGGCATTGGTCACCAGGTCGCGGATCGTCACCGCGCCCTCGCCCTCAATTGAAGCCTCGCGCGCCTCTAGACGCACCACGTGCGGATGATGCGCAAACTTGAGCTCGGCAGAGTCCTCGATCGTCACGATGCGCTCGCCGGTGGAAATCTCACATGACAACGCGTTGAGCAGGGTGGTCTTACCAGATCCCGTGCCTCCCGCAACCGCCAGGTCCTGTCGCAGCGACACCGCGCACGACAACAGCTGCGCATACCAAAGCGGCAGCGACCCCAGCCCCACAAGCTCGTCCAGCGAGCAGATGCGGTCCGAGAACTTTCGGATGGTGAGAATCGGTCCGTCAATCGCCACAGGCGGAATCACCGCGTTGACGCGATAGCCCGTTTTGAGGCGGGCGTTGACGATGGGGCTGCGCTCGTCGATACGGCGGCCAAGTGGCGAGATGATACGGTCGATAAGCACACGGATCTGCTCATCATCCTCAAACGCATGCTCGATGGGGTGCAAGACGCCGCCGCGTTCAAAGAAAGCCGAGCGGCAGCCGTTAATCATGATCTCGGTAACGGTGTCGTCCTCGATGAGCGGCTGCAACGGCCCCAAGCCCACCACGTCATCCAAAATCTCGTCGATGATGGTCTCGCGCTCGGGCGTCGCGAGATCGGTCGGCTCCTCAACATTGAGCGCCGCCTCCACCGCGGGACGCAATTCCGAGCGGGCAAGTACCGGGTCGACATAGGCGCTGATACGCGCCACTTCGTCGTAACCCATGCGGTCCATCACGGCGCGCTTAGTGCGTCGTTTCACCGCGCGGCGACGCCCCGCATCTACAGGCGCTGCCGCCGCTGCAGCGCCGGCAGCCTTAATCCTCGTTTGCAGGCTCATCGCTAATCACCCTCGCGCGACCAGGGAAGGCGGATACGCGGGCGTTCGGTGCGCGTTGCACGGTCGGCGACCATATCGCTCCAAGGGCCGACGGCGCACCCCAGTTCCACGAGCATCTCGCGCGTGGCCTCGCGCACGCTGGTCGCAAAAGCGCTAGTCTGCCCCACTGCCTCGTCAGCGCGCCCAAACGCCATGAGCGCGGCGAGATCCTGCCCGCCATCGGCGATACGAATCTTGGAGCTCAACGCACAGGCAATCTCAAAGCGCATGGCGACGTCCTCGTCTGCCCCGCGCGCACCGAACCGGTTGAACACGGCGCTCATGCGCGTGCGCGGCACACCTACTCGACTTGCCAGTTCAATGACGCGCGACGCCGATGTCGCGGACGACACCGCAGCATCGCCAACGATCAGGCAACGGTCGCTCGCCGCCACCGCAGCCGCCACGGCGTCGCCCCAAAAGACCGAGGTATCGATAAAGACCACGTCGGATTCGCGACGCAGAACATCAAGCAGTAGCTCCACCGGACGTGCCATGAGCTCGGCTTGCTCGGGCGCCGCGACGGGACCCCAGAGCGTAACGCCCGGGGCGACGCGCATCGATGCGGCTACGATATCCGGCTCGGTGAGCGTGCCCGCCGCCGACGGCTCGATAAATGCCGCCATATCGCGCGGAGCATCGACGCCTAACAAGTCGTAAAGGTTTCCAAACATCAGGTCCAGGTCGAGCACGGCGGCACGCAAGCCCAACAGCGACGATGCGTGTGCCATGGTGGCAACGATCGTCGACTTGCCGCAACCGCCCGAGCCCGAAATGACGCAGACGACCGGAGCTCGATGCGGCGAAGCGGCAGCGTCTGCCGGCGGCATCGGAGGCGGCGGGGCGGGCGTCGGTGACAGCGTCCCCGTCTCCCCCGCCGCAACTACACGCTGCGTCCAAGCCGGCATGGCGGCTTGTTCGGTCTGCGAGGCAGGCTCGTTCTGCGCAATCTGCTCATGCTGCATCAGCGACAACTCGCCGCACCCGGCAAAGCCCTCAACTTCGTCGAGTTCATCCGCCAGATTCACGCCGTGCACGTATCCCATATCTACAGCCGGGGAGTCGCCAGCATGCTGCGCCGGCCCTCCAGCGTCATCGCATACAAGGGGGTTCCGGGGGCGCCGACCATGCTCGGCTTCCGCTTTTCCACAATCATCAACACGCGGGCCTCTTGTAGCGCGAGGCGCCCCGGGTTCCCTATCAACAAAAGCATCGGGCTCAATCGTCATGCGCCGATCGGAATCAACCGCTCCCTCGCCCGCGCGCCCGTTGCCGCATATACTGTGCGCAGCGATGACCTCGGTCGCCCCCGCGCGAAACAACCCCTCGATATCCGACGGATCGAGCGCTTCTATCAAGACGACCACGCGACTCACGCGGCCTTCGGCCGTCAGGCGCGCAACAGTCTTGCGCACATCTTCGGTATCAAACAGAGACGCCGCGATGATGGCAGCTCCGCGACGCGACGGAAACGCCCGCGCCATGGAAACCAGCCCGTCCAGGTCACCCACGCGAAGCACCTGTGCACCCGCGTCACGGCCCTCGACTTCCCGCTGCAACAGCCCGTAATCGCCGCACGCGCAGCACGCAAGCCAGATCGCCTTCATCACTCGTCGCCTCCGCTCTTTTTGCCGCGCGCCGTGGCGGGAATCGTCAAGCTGACCGTTCCCTTGCCCGATGCCCCCAGCAGTTCCTTGACGTCTTCGGGGTCAGCCGCCAGCGTCACCCATTCGATCTTGCCCTCGCGCGTGGCACCGGAATCCTCACTGGTATCGATCACGTACGCGCCGCACAACCGATCGGTTACGCCGTCTTTTTGCACATACACATCCACGTAGCTGCCCACGCCCGTAGCACCGCCGACCGAGTGCTCGGCATCGACCGCCACCGAAACGGCGACCTTGCCCTTAGGCACCTCGAGCTTGTGGCTCTCGGCCTTGGTGTAGACATTGCAGATCACGGCGTTTTTGGGAATACGCGAAGTCGTCACGTCGCCGCGCACCTGGCGCAGCTCGGTCGCCGCGTCACGCGGCAGCAGACTTGTCAGCCATTCCTGGGTTATGACATTGGTCTCATCGAGGGTCTCGCCCACATCGATATCGCGCGCCGCGACGCATACCTCGACGCGATCGCCACCGTACTTGGCCAAGGTCTCAGCCTGGACCTGTTCGGCTTGCGAGCGGATCGACGAGCCGTAAACCATGCAGAGCAGAGCAGCGAGCACGCCCGCGACCAGACTGATGGCGATGCGCTTGCTCTTGTTCACGGCCGCTCCTCTCATGGCAGTGCCGGGCGAATGCCCGTACCACCATTGTCTGGGCGGTCAGAGTGCAAAGCGGCGCAATCGCGATCTTGGTTTTCGATGTCAAACCAATCGCTGACCAAAAGCTGACCAGCCCGTCAAGCTCGTGGCAAGGTTTTGGTCAGCACGTCAACAAACTGCATGTTTCGAGGCTTTTCCGCAGGAAAAAAGCCGTCTCCCGAACAGTTGGAAGACGGCTGTCATAGGAAAAATCAATTACAGGTGGACATCGGGATCGAGCATTTGAGCACTCACGCGCATGGATGACGCCAGGTTTTGGAACGTTTCCAAACGCAGGCTGTCGATCTGCCCGGCGTCCTCGGCCTCGCGAACGGCACAACCCGGCTCATGGGTATGCGTGCAATCGCCAAACCGGCACGCGCGCGATGCCTCGACAATCTCGGGGAAGGCGCGCGCCAGACCCCGCTCGTGACCCACGAGCGGTAAGCTGCGCAGGCCCGGGGCATCGGCGATCACGCCGGCGTCGCCCGGCAGTGCCACCATCACGCGCGCGACGGTAGTGTGACGGCCCTGGTCGTCGCGTTCGCGCACACCGCCAGTCGCCAACGTATCGTGGTCCAGCAGCGCATTGAGCAGCGTCGACTTGCCGGCACCCGACTCGCCCAGAATCATGGCGCAGCTCCCGGCAGGCACGCAGGAACGAACCTCGTCCAGGCCGCGCCCCTCGGCAGAGGACGTCACGATCACGCGCACGTCCGGACCCACCAGGCGGCGCACGCGGTCCAGATCGCGCTCGAGCTCCTCGGCATCGCAGCGATCAGCTTTGGTGAGCACCACCACCGGTTCGGCATCGCAGTCGAGCGCCAACACCAGCGAGCGCGCCACGCGGTCGAGCAGCACCTCACCGGCACCGAGCGCCTGCACGATTAGCACGCTATCCACGTTGGAGCAGAGCACCTGGCGCTCTCCACGGGCACGGCCGCGCCAACGCTCAAAGCTCGTACGGCGCGGCAGCACGCACTCAATCACGCCCATATCGTGCCCGGGAGCGCGGCGCACCGCCACACGGTCGCCCACGGCAGGCAACAGGACCTCGTCCTCGCCGCGCGACTTGGCAAACCCCACGGCATGCTCGGCGCGGAAGGTGTCGTCGGCAGTCGCCACCAGCGGAAACCCGCGATCCAAGCGCACCACGGCACCCAGCCGCATCTGCTCGGGCTCCTCGGCATGTGCGCAGAAATCATCAAAGGCAGTCTGCTGGGTTTCATCGACTGGCAGGTCATCAAACGCCGGAACGTCCTGCAGCGCGTCAAGCCCCGGCACGCTTGCCAGCAGCTCCTCAGCAGATACGGGAGCCTCGGTCGCGAGCTTCCGACGACGATCACGCTTAGCCCGCGCCCCCGTCGTCTTTTTCTTCGCCTTAGCCTTAGCCTTGCCCACAAGCGCCTCCCAGCACCACAAATCACAACTGAGCAGGTATTTTACCCACAAAAAAGAGTCGGTCGAGCAATTGCTCGACCGACTCACACACTTTCCCTCAGCTTATGGTCCCGAGAGGTTATCCGAAGGCCCGACCGCCGGGAGGGATTTCTTCTGAGCGATCCCGCAGCGCGAAGCGCGAGGACCAGCGAAGAAGAAACCCCGCAGGCGGTCGGGCCGGTGGGAAGGATGGCCTTTCGACCTACTCTTTCTCGACCGCGCGCATGATCGCCTTGTAGATCTCCATCAGCGGGATGATCAGGAAGGCCAGACCCAGCGCGGCAAGAACGCCCTTGAGCTCAAGCGTCACAGGGCCGAAGAACATCTCGGCAAGCGTCGGCTGCACGGTCACGATCACCGTCAGCACCAGTGCCAGCGCGGCAGAAGCCCACAGCCACTTGTTCTGCTTCTTCATGGTGAACAGCGACGCACGACGGCTGCGCATATTGAAGCAGTGGAAAATCTCGACCATGTTGAGCGTGATGAACGCCATCATCACGCCTTCCTCGTCGGCATTGCCGGCGATCATATCGGCGATGTGGATGTAGCCCATGTCAAAGTACACGCCCACAAAGAAGCTCGCCAGCACCAGCACGGTGATGATCAGACCCTGGACCACGCAGTCCAGGCCCATATGACCGGCAAAGACACCGTCCTTGGCGTTGCGCGGCTTGCGCTTCATGATGTCACCCTCGGCATCCTCCATGCCTAGCGCGAGCGCGGGGAAGCAGTCAGTGACCAAGTTCACCCACAGCAGCTGCACCGGCTGGAAGATGGTAAAGCCGATGAGCGTGGCGATAAACACCGAGAACACCTCGGCAAGGTTAGCCGAAAGCAGGAACTGGATGACCTTGCGGATGTTGTCGTAGATGCGGCGACCCTCTTCGCAAGCACCGATGATGGTGGCGAAGTTGTCGTCGGCGAGCACCATGTCAGCGACGTTCTTGGTAACGTCGGTGCCGGTGATGCCCATGCCCACGCCGATGTCGGCGCGCTTGATGGACGGGGCGTCGTTGACGCCATCGCCCGTCATGGCCACGATCTGGTCGCGCGACTTCCAAGCCTCGACGATGCGGGTCTTGTGCTCGGGCTGGACGCGGGCGTACACGCCGTAGTCCTCGATGTGTGCGTCGAGCTCCTCGTCGCTCATGCGATCGAGGTCGGCACCGGTGATGGCATGGCTGCGATCGGTGACGATTCCCAGCTGCTTGGCAATGGCAACGGCGGTGTCGATATGGTCGCCCGTGATCATGACGGTGCGAATACCGGCGTCGTGGGCCTCGCGGATGGCGTCGGCGACCTCGGGGCGGACAGGGTCGATCATGCCAGACAGGCCGCAGAAGACCAGGTCGTGCTCGAGCGCAGCGGGGCTGCAGTCGCTCGGGACCTCGGTGTAGGTGCGGCTTGCCAGCGCCAGAACGCGCAGGGCCTCGTCGGCCATGGCCTTGTTGGCGGCCACGAGCTCGGCGCGACGCTCCTCGGTCAGGGGGACGACCTTTTCGCCCTCGTAGATATGGGTGCACAGGCCAATCACCACGTCGGGTGCGCCCTTGGTGTACTGCTCGTACTCGCCATCCAGGGTCTCGACGACCACGGACATCATCTTACGGCCCGAGTCAAACGGGGCCTCGCCCACGCGCGGATGCTCGGCAGTCAGGCCAGTGAGGCCCGCCTTGCCGGCATCGTTGACGAGCGCGCACTCGGTCGGCTCGCCCACGGCCTCGCCCAGCTCCTCGTCCCACTGGGCATCGGAGCAAAGGGCCATACCGGCCAGGAACTTCTCCTTAGGCGCGGCGAGCTCGTGCTTGACGACGGTCATCTTGTTTTGGGTAAGGGTGCCGGTCTTGTCGGAGCAAATAGTCTGCGTGCAGCCGAGCGTCTCGACGGCAGAGAGCTTGCGGATAATCGCCTGGCGCTTGGCCATCTTGGTCACGCCAAGCGACAGCACGATGGTCACGACGGCGACCAGGCCCTCGGGGATGGCGGCGACGGCGAGCGAAACGGCGACCATAAAGGTGTCGAGCAAGGCAGTCGGATCGGTAAGGACGTTGCCCACGCCGTGGCGGAGGATATCGACGCCAAAGATCACGACGCAGATGACGATCACCATAATGGTGAGGATGCGGCTGAGCTCGGCAAGCTTCACCTGCAGCGGCGTAAGCTCTTCCTTGGCCTCGGCCAGGGCACCGGCAATCTTGCCCATCTCGGTATCCATGCCGGTGCCGACCACGACGGCGCGGCCACGGCCGTACACAACGGTGGAACCCATGTAGCACATGTTCTTGCGATCGCCGAGCGGCACGTCATCGGTGCCCGCGGCAAGCTCGATCACGTTGGCGTGCTTCTCTACGGGCACGGACTCGCCGGTGAGTGCGGCCTCTTCGATCTTCATCGTGGCGCTCTCGAGGACGCGGCAGTCGGCCGGGACGGAGTCGCCCGCCTCGAGCATGATCACGTCGCCGGGCACGAGCTCGGCGCTCGGCAGGTGCACGAGCTTGCCGTCGCGCAGTACCTTGGACTGCGCCGCGCTCATTTTCTGCAGGGCCTCGAGGGCCTCCTCGCTCTTGGCCTCCTGGACCACGCCCAGCACCGAGTTGACGATAACGACGAACATGATAATGGCGACGTCGGCAAAATCGGGCTCGCCCTTGACCATGCCCGTAAGTGCGCTGATAACGGCGGCAACGATCAGCATGATGACCATGGGGTCGGCCATCTGCTCAAAGAAACGCTTCCATAGCGGCGTCTTCTCAGCTTCCTCGAGCTTGTTAGGGCCTGTCTTGGCAAGGCGCGACGACGCCTCGTCGTTGCTCAGGCCGAGGTTCTCATCGACACCTTGGTCGCTGAGCACCTCCGCCGCGGCGGACAGGTATTCCTTTTGCATATAGAGTCCCCTCCTGGGATTCGGGCCACTCAGCAGATTGATGCCCGATCATAATTCCCAGGAGAAGGGCAAGGGCTCATCAAGGCTGCCGTGCTGAGCGGCAGTTGATAGTGGAGCTATGGTACCCCAAAGCGACGCGTCTAGCCAAAACATTCCATCTGGAAACACGGCACAGGCGCAACGGTGCAGACAGTGTGATGCTCAAGATTGATAAAACGTTTTTTCTTCGGCGCATCATCGAACTAAAATATCGCCCAGATAGCAGCGGTTAGAACGGTTGGTAAAGTTTTTGCATATACCGTTTTTCCGCAAAAAATGAACTTCTAATTCGGCATACGGTCGATTTTTTGGGGTATTCGGTCGGCATTTCGTTATAATCATCTCAGTTTTATTTCTTATGGTTTATCTATCAGCGCAAGACGATGTCAGATGGAGGTCTGAATGTACAAGCGCACCAAGATTGTATGCACCATGGGTCCCGCCTGCGATAGCGACGAGACCATCCGCGAGATGATCAAGGCGGGCATGAACGTCGCCCGTTTTAACTTCTCGCACGGCTCCTACGACGAGCACCACGGTCGCATCGAGCGCGTCCGTCGTATTTCCAAGGAGCTCGGTCTGCCCGTCGGCATCCTGCTCGACACCAAGGGCCCCGAGGTCCGCACCGGCCTTCTGGTCGACGGCAAGAAGGTTGCCGTCAAGACCGGCGACAAGATCGTCGTCACCGCTCAGCCCACGTCCGAGGATTTCCACGGCACCTCTGAGCACATCTCCCTCGACTACCTGGCTCTGCCCTCCGAGGTCGAGAAGGGCTCCCTCATCCTGATCGATGACGGCCTGGTTGCCCTCGAGGTCGAGTCCGTCGACGGCCAGGACATGACCTGCGTCGTCAAGAACGACGGCCTGATCGGCGAGCGCAAGGGTGTTAACATGCCCAACGTCAACATCTCGCTGCCCGCTATCACCGAGCGCGATCGTCAGGACATCCTCTTTGGCCTGACCGAGAACATCGACTACATCGCCGCTTCCTTCATCCGTGACGGCGAGTCCGTCCGCGGCATCCGCGAGCTTTGCCGCGAGAACGGCGGCGAGCACGTGACGATCTTCCCGAAGATCGAGTGCGCCCTGGGCGTCGAGAACTTCGACGAGATCCTCGAGGCTTCCGACGGCATCATGGTCGCCCGTGGCGACCTGGGCATCGAGATCAAGCCCGAGCTCGTTCCGCACATCCAGAAGGAAATCATCGCTAAGTGCAACGCAGCCTACAAGCCCGTTATCACCGCTACGCAGATGCTCGACTCCATGCAGCAGAACCCGCGCCCGACGCGCGCCGAGGTTGCCGACGTTGCTAACGCCATTTACGACGGCACCGACGCCGTTATGCTCTCTGGCGAGTCCGCTGCCGGTAAGTACCCGGTCGAGGCCGTTAAGATGCAGGCCAGCATTGCTCTCGAGACCGAGAAGTACCTCCCGGCTCACGCCCCGCTCGAGGTTCCGGCTGACGCTCACGGCACCCGCGTCGTCAACAACGTTGTGGGTATGTCCGCTGTGAACATGGCCACCACCGTTGGCGCCAAGTGCATCACCGTGCCGACGACCACCGGTCGTACCGCTCGCCTGATTTCGCACTTCCGTCCCAACATGCCGATCTGCGCGTTCTCCCGCCACGAGTGGGCCGTCCAGCAGATGATCATGTACTGGGGCGTTATCCCGCATCAGGCCGAGATTACCCAGGGCACCGTCAACGGCACGATCGTCAAGGCGATCGAGACCGCTAAGGAGCTCGGCTACGTCGAGGCCGGCGATCTGACCGTCGCTACCGCCGGCGATCCCCGCATGAGCGTCCAGCTCGAGGACAAGGTCTCCTCGACCAACGTCGCATACGTCGCTCAGGTGCGCTAAATCGTACTTGCAAGCAGATTTGCATTGCAAAGGGCCCGGAAGGCATTGCCTTCCGGGCTTTTTTAAGACCTTCTTCATATGCCGCCTCATCGATTTGCGTTCAGTCGCAAGCCTCTCCGATGCCGAGCGCACCACCGAAGACGCCTGCGACGGGAGCCGTTGGTCAATTGGGATGAACTGTTCACCGTCAAGCCGGCCGGCTAGCAGCTAGCGATCAGGGGGACTGCGGGGACGTCAGAAGCGGCAACGCGAGCCGCAAAGCCCGCCTCGGTCAGCTCGATGACCTCGGTAAACGTTGCGTCGAAGAATTTCTCGGTCAGCAGGCGGTATGGCGGATGGTCGGGCTCGCCGGGGTTTTCGCGCACGATCTCGTGCATAACGCCGATGGTCTTGAGCACATACTCCTTATGGATGGGATACTGCCCAAAACGCGTCGCCGCAGTATACAGGCGATCGGTCGCGCGCGGAATCGAAACAATGCCGAGCGTCTTGCCGAACCAGTCAAAGTCGCCTTGCTTTTTAATGCGGAACTCCTCGCACGGCTTGCCGCCGTGCGCCTCCAGGTACTGATTCACGCGCGTATTCCATACGGTATCGGCCACCAGATGCGACCAGACACCCAGTGTCAAATCGAGCAACGACTGCGCCACATCTTCGGACGCAAGCGAGAACTCACGAGCGCCGGGACCGACAACCGGCTCAGCATCCCTGTAGCGCTGGGGATAGTGCACGCGATTCAGTCGCTCGCGCTCCTCGATAATCGAGGTCGCCGCGGCTGGCGCACCGGTGGGCGAACTTTTAAACAACGGTGCCACATAGGTATCCCAGAACTCGTGCTCACGCGGCTTAGGGATAGGCTCGGGCTTGGCAAAGTGCGTAATGCGGTACGGGATGGGATCGGCGATGCCAGGGACCATATAGCCCACGAAAATATCCGGAACCACGCAGCCAAACAAAAAGGCATTGCGGTCGCGCACGCTATTGGCAAGTGCACCGGTGCGCTCCAGCAAACGCTCCGTCTGAGCGATATGAATGTTCCAACTTGGCATAGCCACCCCCATAAAAAACCTGGATAACTATACCATCACGGCAAAGCCGCGCGGGCGGCTACGCACGCTCTACGCAGCAACTAGTCCGTAGTACCGCTTTCGGTTCCATACGACGGCGAAGGCGTCTCGACCACATGGTGATATCGATCAATATAGATTGCACGGGCACCCAGTCGTCGCACCAAATCCTGGTGATGCGTGCTCATCAAGACCGTCTTACCCGCCGCGACGTAGGCCAGCAAGAAGTTGACCACGATGTCGCATGAATCCTCGTCGAGCCCATTGGTGGGCTCATCGAGCACTAGGATATCGGGGTTCATCGATACAACTGCCGCCAGCGCCACACGCTTCTTTTGCCCGCCCGAGAGCTGATAGGGAGAGGCGTCGGCAAGGTCGGCAACCTGGAACAGCCCCATGGCATCGCGCACGCGGCGCTCGAGCTCGTCTGCCGGCAGCCCCATCTGCGCGGGACCAAAAGCAACTTCCTCGCCCACCGTGGCGCAGAACAGCTGGGCATCGGCGTTTTGGAATACGAAGCCCACGCGCTGGTGGAACTTCTGAGCAGCAGCAGAATCCTTCAGATACGCCGCATCGACCACGTGCCCGTCAAACAGGTATGCCCCTGCGTCCGCGAGTTCAAGGCCGTTAATAAGACGCATAATCGTCGTCTTGCCGCAGCCGTTGGGACCGAGCAGGGCAACGAGTTCACCACGATCGACCTGCAGCGACACGCCATCGACAACCGTATGCCCCGCATAGGAGAACACCACGTCGCGCAGCTCGATGAGCGGAACGACCTCGGCGCCGCCCACACCGTTCGTGCCCGCCGCACTATTCATATCGATCGTCAAAACGTCGCCCTTCCCCATTTACATCCCCAGTCGGAACCAGCAGCGCCTACAGCACGGCGCACAACACTGTCAGCAGCGCCACGCCGGCCGCATAGGCCGCATCGCGCCAGCCAAACCTGGCGCGCGCGGGAGCCGGATACGCACCGGCAAAGCCGCGGCAAAGCATAGCCTCGTCCATCGCGCGGCTGCATTTCATCGCCTTGATAAAGGTCATGCCCATGATACCCGCGATCGAATCGGTACGCGAAAATCCCTCGGGCGCACGGCCAACGCTGCGCAGCATGACCGATTCGCACAGATCGTGCGCCGTACGACCCAGCACCTCGATGTGCTTGAGCGCCATATCAAACGTAAAGATAACTTCGTCGGGTAGATGCAGCATCTTGAGCGCCGCCGACATGCGGCTCCACGTGAGGGTCCACGAAACGCCCAGCACCAGCGACACATTAATGAAGGTCTTGAGCGCAATCTTGAGCATGGCGCCCGTAGCGGAAGCACCTAGCAGCAGGGCAGGCAGCGCCAAAACCACTGCGAGCCCCGCGGCGCCAAGCGCCGGCACAAAGGTCGCGCGCAGCCCGCGTACGGGACGCACGGCAACGAGCACCAGCGCAATGGCCGCCATCAACATGAGGTACAGCGGGCTTTGTGTCAGGCACACGCACAGGACGCAAACGAATATCCCCACCAGGCGCACCGGAGCCGAAACGCAAGAAAGGGCGCGGTCGACCATCGACCCGCCCTCGTGCGCGCCTCCACCCAGGCGAACCCGCTCAAGCAGGCTCGCCAGGTGCAGGACGTTCTTTTGCATCACGCGATGACGAGCGCCCGTGGGCTCGTATCGCTCCTCGGCCGCAAGCCAGCTAGGCAGCTCGACCATCGCCATGGGCTCCGCTTTCCTTGACCGTCAGCGAGATCAGACGGAATGCGATGGTGAGCACCGCCACGCCAATCACGCCGGACAGGATATACATGGCAGCCTGACCGGCAAAGCCGAGACCCTGCTCCTCGGAATAGGCCTGCAGGTAATCACCCGTAGGCAGAGCGTCGGCAAAGGTCGGGGTGTCGAGACCGACCGAAGCCTGCAGGCTGTCGTCGCCAGCCTCCTGAACGGCGGTCGCGGCGCCCTCGGCGTCCCACTCACCCCAGGCGTCACCCGTGGCCAGCAGGCCCAGCGGCGTGGCCACGACAAGCACGGCAACCAAGATGAGCGTGGGGACCAGCGAGGTCTTCTTTGCAGCAGCGCCCTCGGCAGCAAGCTGTCCATCGGCGGCTTCGGGGCCGACGATAACGCTCGGCGCCGTCTTCTTGATAAAGCCGTAGATCGCGGCAGTCGCCACGCCCTCGACCACGCCGGCTACCAACATATGCGGGATCATCATGGCCGGAATGGCAATGGACAGCGGGAAGGGGCAGTACAGCGGAGCGCCCGAAGCATTCGTGAAAAGCATCGGCTGAATACCAAACTCGATTGCCGCGCACAGGGCCGCCAGGCACAGGCCGACCCAGCCGCTTACGATGGCCGAAACCGAGGTGCCCCAGCTCTTGTCGTGCAAACGGCTATTGAGCGCGCGGAACACGATAGCAGCGGCAAACGGCAGCACGAAGGCCATGTTAAAGCAGTTGGCGCCAAAGGACAGGATGCCGCCATCGCCAAATAGCAGCGCCTGCAGCGCCAGCGCGACCGAGACAGCGATAGCCGCGGCCTCGGGGCCCAGCAGCAGCGCGATGAGTGCGCCGCCGACGGCGTGACCCGTGGTGCCGCCGGGCAGCGGCACGTTAAACATCATGAGCAAAAAGGAGAACGCAGCGCAGATGCCCAGGAAAGCCATGTGCTCGCGATCGAGCGTGGCGCGCACCTTCTTGATGCAGTGAACCCAAACGGGCACCATCGCCACTGCCATGACGGCATCGGTCTGCGGAGACAGATAATTATCTGGAATGTGCATGTACGCCTCCCGGTTGTCGGCGCACAGAATTGCAACGCCGCTTAAATCGCCTTGTCAGTGTTACGTATTGTCAGATTCGTAACACGCCGCGGGCTATCATAGCAAAACGGCGCGCTGCCGACAAAGCAGCACGCCGTTATGTAATGCGCGTGTCATATATACAGGATCAACGGTGCCTTATACCGAACACCGCGGTCACGCGGAGTCCACAGCAACCGCCATCAGGCCCTACGCTCCCAGCGCAAGCCCTATCCGCGGACCTCGCCGTTTACGCCCTTGCACACCTTGGTGACGATCTTCTGGTGCGCCTTCTCGACCTCTTCGCTGGTGAGCGTGTGATCGTCGGAGCGATACGTAAGCGCGAAGGCCATGGACTTTTTGCCCACGCCCACGCGGACCGGATCGCGATAGACATCGAACAGGCGCACGCCCTCGAGCAGCTTGCCGCCGGCGCTGGTAATGCGGCGCTCAAGATCCTCGCAGGTCACGGAGTTGTCGACCACGATAGCAAGGTCGTGTTCAACAGCCGGGTACTGCGAGAACTCGCGGTAGTTCTCCTGGTTGCGGGCACCCTTGATCAGCTTATCCAGATCGAGCTCAAAGGCAACGACGACCTCGTCGATGCCCATAGCCTCGCGCGCCTTGGGGTGAATCTCGCCGACCCAGCCCAGCACGGTGCCGCCGGACAGAACCTCGGCCGCACGACCCGGCTGCAAGAAGGCATAGCCCTCTCCCTCGACGGGACGGAAGCGAACCTTCTCGATGCGCAGCTGGGCAAGCAGCTCCTCGACAATGCCCTTGCCAAAGAAGAAGCGCAGCTTGCGGTACTTCATGCTCCAGGACTGCTCGCTCCACTGGCCCGAGAGCACACCCGCCACGGACTTGGTCTCCTTGGGCAGGCTGGCGTTCTCGCGACCGTGGAACAGGCTGCCGACCTCGTACAGGTGCACGTTGGCCGTTCCGTGCGCCTCGTTGTAGGCCACGGACTGCAGCAGGCCCGGCAGCAGCGAACGACGCATCTCGGTCTGCTCGGCTACCAGCGGGTTCATGAGCACCACGGGGCAGCCACGGCCCTCGGTGGACATACCGATCTTCTCAAGGTCGCCCGGGGCGGCAAAGCCGAAAGTCGTGGTCTCGTTGAGGCCGCAGGCGCGCAGGATCTCGCCGACCTTACGGGTGAGTTTCTGCTCGCGGGTCAGGCCGCCAATATGGTTCTTGGCAGCCGGGATGGTCGCCGTCACACGACCCATGCCCCATAGGCGCAGGACCTCCTCGATCAGATCGATCTCGCGCGGCAGGTCGGGACGGAAGCTCGGCGGGGTAACCATAAAGTCCTCGCCGTCGCGCTCGACGGTGCAGCCCAGGCGAGTGAGCGAACGCTCGATAAACTCGGGCTCGATGTCGGCACCGCAAATGGCGTGCACGCGGGCCAGGCGCAGCTTGATGCTGTCGATGGTCTTGGGCGCGGGGAACACGTCGACGTAGCCGGGAGCGACCTCGCCGCCGGCGATCTCCTCGATCAGCGCGCAGGTAACGTTGGCGACATCCACGCAGCCGGTCTCATCGACCTGGCGCTCAAAACGGATGGAGGCATCGGAGATCAGCGACAGATCGCGGCTGGTGTGCGAGGTGCGACCGGCGTTGAAGCAAGCACTCTCGACCATCACGTCGACGGTGTCGTCCTCGATCTCGGAATCCATGCCGCCCATAACGCCGGCCAGCGCCACGGGACGCTCGCCGTCGGTGATGAGGCCCATGCCGGCGTCGAGCGTGCGCTCCTCGCCGTCGAGGGTCGTGAACTTCTCGTCCTGTTGGGCGGCGCGAACCACCACGCGGCGATGGCCATCGCGTTCGGCAAAGGTGTCCAGGTCAAAGGCATGCAGCGGCTGACCGGTGAGCATCATCACATAGTTGGTGATGTCGACGATGTTGTTGTGCGGACGCACGCCCAGGGCGTTGAGGCGCTTGACCATCCAGTCGGGCGACGGGCCGACCTTGACGTTGCGCACGATGCGGGCAACGTAGCGGTCGCACAGGCCCTCGTCGGCAATCTCGACCGAAAGCTCGTCGTCGGTCGCGCGGCCGGTCTCGGCCTTGATGGCGGGCAGCTCAACGTGGAAATCGCGGTCGAAGATGGCGCCGGTCTCGCGGGCCATGCCGATCATGGACAGGCAATCGGGACGGTTGGGCGTGATCTCGCAGTCGAGCACGGTGTCGCTCGAGCCCACGTACTCGGCAAACGGCATGCCGCAGGGCGTATCCTCGGGCAGGATCATGATGCCGGAGTGGTCGCCGCCCAAGCCGAGCTCGCGCGCGGAGCAGTTCATGCCCATGGACACGACGCCGCGAAGCTTGCTCTTCTTGATCTTGACGTCGCCGGGCAGGACAGCGCCGATCATGGCCGTGACGATGTGGTCGCCGGCCTCGAAGTTCTGCGCGCCGCAGACGATCTGCAGCGGAGCGGGATTGCCGTCGGCGTCGAGATTCTTGTCGCCCACATCGACCGAGCACACATACATGTGGTCGCTATCGGGGTGCGGGATCTTGGTGAGCACCTTGGCGGTCACCACGTGGTCGAAGGACTCGCCCACGGTGTCGATCGCCTCGACCTCGGTGCCGGTACGGATATATTCGTCCGAAAGGGTCTTGGGATCCTCCGGAATATCGATCATGGTCTTGAGCCAGTCGTAAGAAACACGCATCTAGCTCTCCTTTCATACTGAAAGCCTGCGAAGAGATGCAGGTGGAAACTTCAACTTTGTGAACATTCCTTACAAAGCGAGGGTTGTCCAAGTGCGGCAGATCGGCCCGAAAGAGGAGCGCCGCGTACTTTGGTACGCAAGCGACGAATGAGCGCCGAGGTGCCGTGCTTGGGCAAGCCGCAGCCTAGAACTGATTCAAGAAGCGCATATCGCCAGTCATGAGAGTTCTAAGGTCAGGCAGGTCGTAGCGCAGTGCCGCGACGCGCTCGGCGCCAATACCAAAGGCGAAGCCGGTGTACTTCTCGGGGTCGATGCCGCAGTTGATCAGGACGTTGGGGTCGACCATGCCGCAGCCCAGAATCTCGATCCAGCCGCTGTGCTTGCAGAAGTTGCAGCCCTTGCCGCCGCAGACGTGGCAGCTCACGTCCACCTCGCAGGAAGGCTCGGTGAAGGGGAAGAAATGCGGGCGATAGCGCGTCTTGCGATCCTTGCCAAACATGCACTTAACAAAGTAGTCGAGCGTGCCCTTAAGATCGCCAAAGGTGATGCCCTCGTCGACGACCAGGCCCTCGATCTGGTTGAACTGAGGCAGGTGGCAGGCGTCGGCCGTGTCGGGACGGTAGACGGTGCCCGGGCAGATCATGTAGATGGGCGGCTTCTGCGACTCCATGGTGTGGATCTGCACGCCCGAGGTCTGGGTGCGCAGCAGCACGTCGGACTCGCCGTGAGCGTGAGCCTCGGGATGCGCGACGCTGCCGGGGTTGTTGTCGACCACATAGAACGTGTCGCGAGCCGAGCGGCTCGGGTGATCCATGGGCGCGTTGAGCGCGGTGAAGTTGTAGTAGGAGGTATCGACCATGGGGCCGGACTCGACGGTGTAGCCGATGCCGCAGAAGATGTCCTCGGCCTCCTCGATGATCTGCTTGATCAGGTGTTGGTGGCCGATCTGCGGACGGATGCCCGGCAGCGTGATGTCGACGGCATCGTGCTCGAGCGCGCGCTTGAGGGCGGCAGCCTTCATCTCGGTGGTGCGCTCGTCGAGCATGCCCTCGATCAGCTGGCGCATCTCGTTGGCGCGCTTGCCCATCACGGGACGATCCTCGGGGGCGAGCTTGCCCATCATGCGCATCAGGCCGGTGATGCGGCCCTTACGACCGAGCAGCTCAACGCGCGCAGCCTCGAGCTTGGCGGCGTCGTCGGCGCCTGCAACGAGCTCCTTGGCCTCTTCCTCGAGTTTGACCAGATCATCAATCAGACTCATGTCTTCCCTTTCGTCTCTCGCGCATTCGCTTGCCGGGGCGACCGATGCCACTTGGCGCTGCGAAAACGCGGCCCGGTTCGGTAACAAAAAAACCGCCCTCGGGCATGTGCATTGCCCAAGGACGGTTGAATTCCGCGGTACCACCTTGTTTGACCCGGCGGATGTCTGGCCCGCCGCGCCCACTCTGCGCCCCTTATCGCGAGGCTCACGGCTTCCCTACTGGGGCTTCGCCGCCGCTAGCCGCGCGCCCGTTGAGGTTGCTGCTCGGGAGTGAACGCTTAGCCCTTGCCACCGCAGGAAGGCTTGCAGCCCATGACCTTCCCTCTCTTGCCGGCGACGCGACGGGCAAAACCCTCTCCGTCAACGCATTGGGCTATAGGATAACACATTCTGCGAGCATATCGCCGCGTTCCGTTTTGTTCGTGCTGGGTACAAGGCAGGTAGCTGTGCAAACTGGCCGCGCAGCCGCTTACGGCGCTCGGCCTGCGAGATTAAGGATACGGTATGGGAAAGAAGCTCGATAAGAACGCCAAGGCCGCCATGGCAAAGGCTGCCAAGGGCGTCAAGGTTGCTAAAGTCGACAAGGCCGTCAAAAAGTTCCGCAAACTCGAGAGCAAGCTGTGGACTCGCGAGTACCTGCTCAAGATTGCCGAGTTCGATGGAGCGACGATTGCTCCTGCCAACGGCGCCGCAGCGCGCGCCGACGCCATGGGAACCCTTGCCGGCGAGCATCACAAGCTACTGACCAGCGAGAAGTCCGTTGAGCTCGTACGCTCGTTAGCGCGCGAGACGGTTGCAGGCGGACACGTAGACGACCCGCAGCTGCTCGACGAGATCCGTGTGCTCGGTCGCGACCAGCGCGAGGCAAGCGTCATCCCCACCGAGGAGGCCGAGGCCTGGACCAGGCTCACCTGCGAGGCCGATGCCGTGTGGCACAAGGCCAAGACGGCCAATGACTGGGTGAGCTTTGAGCCCTATGTGGATAGGATCGTCGCCCAACTTAAGCATCAGGCCGAACTTATGGACCCCAAGCGCGACCCATACGATGTTTGGCTCGACCAGTACGAGCGCGGCCTTTCCGCCAAGAGCTTCGATGCGTTTTGCGATGAGGTCAAGGCGACGGTCGTGCCGCTCGTGCACGCCATCGGCGAGCGCGGCCAGCAGCCCGATGCCGACTTTTTGCACGCCCGCGTGCCCGAGGGCGCCCAGCGTGCCATGAGCTTCGACCTGATGAAGCTCGTCGGCCTGAACCTGGACGACACCACGCTTGCCTTTACCGAGCACCCGTTTAGCGAGGGCTTTGCCGTGGGTGACGCGCGCATCGCGACACACATCTACGAGGACGATTGCATCTCCAACGTCTACAGCATCATCCACGAGGCGGGGCACACCATGTACGAGCTGGGCGTCAATCCCGCCTATGCGCGCACCTGTCTGGAGGGCGGCACCTCCATGGGCATCCACGAAAGCCAGAGCCGTTTCTTTGAGAACACCGTGGGCCGCAGCCGTGCCTTTATGGGACCGCTGCTCGAGGTGCTGCGCCGCCACGCACCCGAGGTCTACGGCGACGTCGACGAGGACACGCTCTACCACGCCGTGAACATCGCGCAGCCTTCGCTGATCCGCACCGAGGCCGACGAGCTCACCTATCCGCTGCACGTTATGGTGCGCTACGAGATCGAGCGCATGCTGTTTGCCGGCGAGGCCACAGCCAAGGATATCCCCGCGCTTTGGAATCGCTTTATGGACGAGTACCTGGGCATTCCCGTTCCCGACGACACACGCGGCTGCCTGCAAGATACGCACTGGAGCGGCGGCTCGTTTGGCTACTTCCCCACGTATGCGCTGGGTAGCGCCTACGATGCCATGTTTGTGCCGGCCATGTGCCGCGACGGCGTCGACCTCAATGGTGCCTGTGCGAGCGGCGATCTGGCGCCCGTCCGCGCCTGGCTGGGCGAGCACATTTGGCAGTGGGGCCGCGCCAAGGACGCGCCGGAACTCATCAAGGGCGCATGCGGCATGGCGTTCGATGCCCGCTATTACTGCAGCTACCTGCAGGACAAGTTCACCACGCTCTACGAGCTGTAAAGCTTAGGTGACACGCCAACGCAAAGGGGACGCCGCGGAACCAATCCGCAGCGTCCCCTTTTTTCACCCAATGACTAGGTACCCAATGACTAGTTCGTTGACGCTAATGTCTTGGCAACGTCAGCGAAAACGGCCCCAAGCGAGCAAGGTGACGTGAAATGAAAGGGCGCTCACCTTCTGGTCGCGCCCTTGAAATTGAACGTCAGATTGCCGCTTGGGGCCGTTTGCAGCGTCGAGCAGTTACGCGGTTTGGTAAAACCGCGTAACTACAGGGCCTCGAGCGCGGCGGCGATGCGCTTCATGGCGGCATCGGCAGATGCTTGGTCGGGCGCCTCGGCCAGCACGCGGATAACCGACTCGGTTCCGCTCTTGCGCACGAGCACGCGGCCCTCGCCTGCCAGCGCAACCTCGGCCTCGGCGATGGCGTTCTGCACGCCCATGTTCTCGAGCGCGGCGTCCTTGTCCGCCACGCGCACGGCCACCTGCGCCTGCGGCAGCAGCTTGCACGGAGCCGTGAGCTGCGAGAGCGTCTCGCGCTCGGCACGAATCACTTCCATCACGCGCAGCGAGGTCATAATGCCGTCGCCCGTGCGCTCGATATCGCCAAAGATCGTATGGCCCGTCTGCTCGCCGCCCAGGCTGTAGCCGCCCTCGCGCATCTTGGCATACACGTGGCGGTCGCCCACGCCGCTGGTCACGGCGCTCAGGCCGGCAAGCTCCAGCGACTTGATCAGACCAAAGTTGCTGGCGATTGTCGGCACCACGGTACCGCCCGAAAGGCGACCGTGCTTGTTCAGGTACACGCCGCACACGTACAGAATCTGGTCGCCGTCGACCACACGGCCGCGCTCATCCACGGCCAGGCAGCGGTCGGCATCGCCGTCGTAGGCAAAGCCCACGTCCAGGCCCTGCTCCACCACATGGCGCTGCAGGCGCTCCATATGCGTGGAGCCGCAGTCGACGTTAATGTTAAAACCATCGGGCGCAGCGTTAATCACGCGCACGTCGGCACCCAGCGCGTCGAACACCGGCTTGGCGACCGAGGAAGCCGAGCCGTTGGCGCAGTCGATGCCGATCTTGACGCCCTGCAACGAAAAGTTCGCGCTGGCGATGAGCGAAGCAATGTAGCGGTTGCGGCCCTGCATGTAGTCCACCGTGGCGCCGATGTGGTTGCCCGTGGCCAGCGGCACCTCGCTCTTGCCATCGATATAGTCCTCGATGAGCTCCAGTACGTCCTCGTCCATCTTAAAGCCGTCGCTGTTGACGAGCTTAATGCCGTTATCGCAAAACGGGTTGTGGCTCGCGCTGATCATGATGCCGCAATCGAAGCAGCCCTCCACGGTCTGATGCGCTACGCCCGGCGTGGGGATCACGTGCAGCATATAGGCGTCCGCACCGCTCGCGACCAGGCCGCTCACCAGCGCCGCCTCGAACATATAACTCGAGCGACGTGTGTCCTTGCCCACGATGACGCGCGCCTTAGCACTGCGGTTGGCGCCGTAATACCAGCCCACAAAACGGCCAATCTTATAAGCGTGCTCTACCGTCAGCCCAACGTTGGCCTCGCCGCGAAAGCCGTCGGTGCCAAAGTACTTCATGCGCTCTCCTTACAAAATAGGGGCGAACAGATTGCCTGTCCGCCCCAAAATGGTACTCGATTATCTGCGCTACCAGAAAAACCCTACGCCGACGCGCTGTCGCGAGCCGCCTGGCATGTAGGAGTCTGACGCAGCGTAAGCGGCTTGTCCCCCGCCTCGGCCGACGTGGTCAGCGTATACGTGATCGTCGTCGTCTCGCCAGCATGCAGGTCAACGGTACCCGAATAGAAGGGGATTCCATGCCACGTAGCGGCGCCAAGACCAAACTGGGTGCCCTCGACGGTCAGATCAGTAATGTTGCCGCCCGTCGGGGCAAACAACGAGACATTCAGACGCTCGTCGTCACGCGCGGCATCGGGTGCGCTCGCCGCAACGTAGTCGGGCAGCTTGCCAGCCTCCTCCTGCGTCATGATGTTCGTCAGGGTAACGGTGATGCGATAGGAGCACGTGCCGTCACCGTTCTTGATGCCCTGACCAATCTGAGTGTCGGCGTTCAGATACCAGTCGAGCTTGGAGAAGCTCAGGTTGTTAAAGTAAACGCCGGCAACAGGATCGGCACTCGGATCATCCGGATCGGGCAGCGAAGCGTCAATGCCTGTCTCTTTGATGGCATTCTGCTCATCATCGTTTCTCATCCACGCGATCAGGCGGCCCTCTTCGGCACCGCGCTCAACGGCGCTGACAAGCTTCGTAACATCGACATCGCCGATACCGCCAAGAATCTTGTCGAAGGCTGCGCTGGCGACGGATGCAAAGATTCCGTCCGACTCCTCGACCGGATAGTTCCAGTACACATCGTGCATGAGGACCTTTGCGGCGTTGGTGCCGTCGACAACCGTTCCGTCGGGCAGTGACACGTTACCGACCAGGCCCAGCAGATACTGCAGGAACACCGGGTCGATACCGATGACGCCATCAACGTCCTGTCCATACTGGGACTTCCACAGCGCGGCGACACGCTGCGAGTTGCGGGGCCAATCAGGCGAATAGGTATTGCCCGAGTTGTACAGGTTACTGTGGTTGCCGAACAGCGCTTCATCCTCTTCGTCGACGCTCTCGACTGCCTCATCCTCGCTGAGTCCAATGCGGGGAACAAACTCGCCAATCGACATCTGGCCGTCAGTGACCGAAATCAGGCCCTGCGAACCGCCAAAGCCGCCGCAAGCACGAATCTCGACGTTGTTCATGGCGTACATAAGGTAGTTGCGCGTCTGGCCGTTGGCGCCGAGCATCTGGGGAAGGACGGGGGCGACCTTCTCCGCCGCGTCAACCGCGCCGTTGAGGGTGGCAAAGCCGTCCTTGGCCTTATCGACCAGCTCGGTCACCTGGGAAATATGAGTATCGCCAATGCCCTGGACCTTCTCGTTGGCGCTCTTGAACACCTTGGAGCTATCGGAAAGCGAATCGGCGACCGCCTGCAGCGCGGACACGTTAATCATGCCGTCCTGGAACAGCTTGCCGGGCGTAGCCTGCGAAAGGTTATCGGCCATGGGAACCAGCGCATTGCTCGAGACATCGGACAGGGCGTCAATCATGGTGCGGGCCGCATTGATATCGCTGCCATACACCGGGATAAACGAAGCCGCCGCCCACAGCGGGCTCGAGGTCTCCGCCTTCATGCTGTTACAGAGCTCATCGATCTTCTTCGCGTCGTCAGGCAGCGTCGAAAAATCGCCCGACGTGACCTTGTCCTTAAGGCCACCGACGATCTCGACAGCCTCCTTCGCTTCGCTCTTTACGGTCTTTGCCGAGTTAAGCAGCATAAAGCCGCTTGCGCCAAGCGCAACGAGAAGCACCGCGACTACAGCGGCAATAATGGCGCCGGTGTGACGCTTCTTGCCCTCGCCCTTGCGATGGCGATGACGGACCAGACCGTCAGAGGTCGAACTCGACGAAGCGTCGCTACCGTAGTTCAAGCCAAAATCGTAATAATCTTCCTTGGAACCCGAGCCCGCAAACTCGGCACCGCTATCATCCAGGCGGGCGAACGTGCCAGTCTCGGAGGCGCCGGTGTAAATCGTACCAAGGTTACCCGTAAGCCCCGCGCCACCGGCAGAGGGAGTATTGTTGTCGGCCTTGCCGGCATTAACGTTGCCGGCGGCATTCGCGGCGTTGGCAGCACCTGCGTTGTTCGCAGGCACCGAAGGAGCCCCGCTCGGCTGCGACGCGGAGGTTGCACCGCCCGCAAAGACATTCCCTTTTGCACGGCCGGTCTTTTTTGCCTTTTGAGACTGCTCGTACAGAGCGGTAAACATCGCCGTCTCGCCCGGGGACACGCGCTTACCGGAACCGCCCTGTCCAGCGCCGCCCGGCGTGCCGGCCTTACCAGCCCCGTTCGGACGCGGCGGAACTGCAGGACGGCCGCTATCGCTGCCCTTAAAGTGATTACCAGCCATAAAGAAATCCTCGCAATTGAGTCGCAATGAAAAAGTCCATAACGTTACTAGTTTATGGCATTTTGGGCATCGACAGCTAAACTCCAGACACGGACGTCAATTGGCGAAAATGCGGCACAACACCTTTTCCGTCTTGGCGGCGGCGCCAGCTACACCGTGAGGAACATCATCACGATGATCATGGCAAAGCCGATAAGGTCTGTCGGCAAAAACACCGTGCCCAGCATAACGGCGCTGGTGATAGTCGCCGAAACCGGCTCCACAGTTCCGATGAGGCTCGCGCGCACCGAGCCGATGTCCTTAACGCCCTGCATATAAAGCATGTAAGCAAAAAACGAGCCGATAACCACGAACACCGCGAGCGCCTCGACGCCGGCAGCGTCGAGCGCCGGCATATGCGCCCAGGGCTGCACGAAGACGCACGAGACCACGCCCGCCGTGAGCATTGCCGAGCCCGTGACGATGGGGCTGCCGTATTCGGGCAGGATCTTGGCGGGAATCACCGCCATACACGTGGCGCTGACCGCACACATAAGACCTGCTGCCAGGCCAAGCGGCGAGATATTCAGGCTGGTGGGGTCGCCGCCGGTGGCGATTAAAAAGGTTCCACCCAGAGCTAGGCCAATGCCGATGACTTCGCGAGTACGTGGCATGCGGCGATCGATCACGCAGGTGTAGCCCATGATGATAACGAGCTGCAGGCACTGGAGCACCGTCGCGGTTCCGGCG
Source organism: Collinsella sp. (assembly GCA_018373675.1). Taxonomy (GTDB): domain Bacteria; phylum Actinomycetota; class Coriobacteriia; order Coriobacteriales; family Coriobacteriaceae; genus Collinsella. The sequence goes on from JAHAGQ010000017.1 coordinate 43,161, forward strand.
TTCGTCAGGCGCACGGCCGAAAGATAGCAAAACTGGTTGAACAGCAGGCCAAAGGCGGTAAAGAGCAGCAGCTGCTTGCGATCGGCGGGCGTGGTCCAGAGCTTAATCAGGCGCTCGCGGTCGCGCGTAACAACCACGGCCGTAAAGAGTAGACCGGCGAGAATCTGACGCACGCTCATAAGCCACAAGGTGTCGACGTGGTAGGTATCGAACAGAAAGCTCGCGCTGGTGCCCGAAAAGCCCCAAAACGAACCGCCCACCAGCGTAGCCAAGACGCCCGTGATCATCTTGCGCGTCGAAGCGCTGTTCAAGCGGTCGCGCCATGCGCGACGGGTGTTGCGGCTGAGCTCGTCGGTGCCCTCGGGCACATCAATGTTCGATATATCGGTCATCGGCACCGAAACCTCTGCACCTTCGACCTGCTCGGCACACTCTTTGCTCATTCCACTCCCCCGAAACAGTCTGGAAGCAATTCGGCTTACCTTACCACGGCGAAGGCACCAGCTGGAGGCTTGTCCGCTTATCGGTAGGACAATTCCGCAGGCGTCTTTCCATAGCTCGATACCGCAATGGCCTTGCATTAGTCGACAGCCAAATCGCGGCAGCAGACTCTTTTGAAATGGATATGACAAAGCCCCCGAATTCCACAATGTAAGCGATTTTTAAAAATGTTCTTGCCACCGAGTTCAGGCTCCGTTATATTATCCCTTGCGCACTTGCGCACCCTTGATCGGGCGTTTAGCTCAGGGGGAGAGCGCTTCCCTGACACGGAAGAGGTCAGAAGTTCAAATCTTCTAACGCCCACCAAATGTTCGCAGCTCAGAGGCTATG